>CAXTVZ010000015.1:0-25021 GCA_964247685.1 uncultured Acetobacteraceae bacterium | reverse complement strand
CCGTCGAGGTCGAGGTTCTGTTCAAGGTCATCCGCGATCTCACCAGCCGCGGCGTATCGATCGTCTACATCTCGCATCACCTCGAAGAAGCGCTGCAGATCACGGACCACGCAGTGGTGCTGCGCGACGGGAGTATCACGGCCACGGCGGACGCGGAGGACATCGATCTACAATGGATCGTCCGGAACATGGTCGGCGACCATTACGATCGCGGCGCGCCGCCGTCAGGATACGCGTTCGGCGAGACGATGCTGTCCGTGTCCGACGTCTCCGTGGAGGATGCCAGCCGCTCGGGTAACATAGTGGTCGATCACCTGTCGCTCGAAGTGCGCGCGGGCGAGATCGTGTGCATCTACGGTCTGATGGGCGCGGGACGCACGGAGCTCCTGGAGTCGATCGCGGGCCGGGTTCCGACCGCAGGCGGCAGCATTCGGCTGCGAGGCCAGGCGCTCGAAGGCCTCAGCATCGCGCAGCGGATCGCCAAAGGTCTCGTCCTCGTTCCGGAGGACCGGCAGCGCGACGGCCTGGTGCAGACGATGACGGTCGGTGAGAACATCTCGCTCGCCAGCATCAGCCGTTTCGTCCACCGGATGCTGACCTCGAAGTCACGCGAGCGCAGCCTGGTCGATGCGTCGATCCGCGACGTCCACGTGAAAACGGAAGGCGGATCTGCTTCGATCGGGTCGCTGTCGGGCGGCAATCAGCAGAAGGTGGTGATCGGCAAGATGCTGGCGACCGATCCCCGGGTCATCCTGCTGGACGAGCCGAGCCGCGGCATCGACATCGGTGCGAAGGCGGAGGTGTTCAAGCTGTTGGCGGAGAAGGCAGGACAAGGACTGGCCGTCGTCTACTCGACCTCCGAGGTTCAGGAATGCCTGAGCGTCGCGCACCGGATCATCGTGATGCGGCGCGGCCGGATCTCGGCCGAGTTCGGTCCCGATACGCCCAAGGAGGATATCATGGCCGCGTCAGGCGAGGCCGTCGTGACTGGAGATCCATCGGATCATCAGCCATGACCATGACGAACACGCTTGCCACCTCCAAACGTCCCAGCTCGCTCGACAGGCTTCGCGACGTCGAGATTGGCCGGCTGCTGCTGGAAGGCCGTGCCTTCTTCGCGCTGATCGTCATCATCGTGGTCTTCTCGCTGCTGTCCCCGTATTATTTCTCGCTCAGCAACTTCCTTACCATGGCCTCGCATGTCGCCATCTTCGGCATCCTTGCCGTCGGCATGCTGCTGGTGATTCTCAACGGCGGGATCGACCTGTCGGTGGGTTCCACGCTCGGCCTCTCCGGCGTGATCGCGGGATTCCTGATGCAGGGCGTCTCGCTCCCCGCGATCGGCATCATCCTGTTTCCGCCTGTCTGGGTCGTGGTCGTTCTCACCTGCGCGTTGGGTGGCGCGGTTGGCCTCGTCAACGGCGTGCTGGTCGCCCGTTTCAAGGTGCCCCCGTTTGTGGCGACTCTGGGCGTGATGTATGTGGCGCGCGGTGCGGCGCTGCTGATCACCAACGGCCTGACCTACAACGATCTTGGCGGCAGGCCGGCGCTCGGCAACACCGGCTTCAACTGGCTGGGCTTCAATCACCTGTTCGGCATTCCGATCGGCGTCGTCGTTCTGGCCATCGTGGCGGTCGTTGGCAATCTGGCGCTGAGCCGGACCGCGTTCGGTCGCTGGCTCTACGCGTCGGGCGGCAACGAACGGGCGGCCGAACTCGCGGGCGTGCCGGTCAAGCGTGTCCAGATCACCGTCTATGTCCTGTCGGGCGTCTGTGCGGCGGCGGCCGGGCTGATCCTGTCGTCGCAGCTGACATCGGCGGGCCCCACGGCCGGCCTGTCCTACGAGCTGACGGCGATCGCGGCCGTGGTGATCGGCGGCGCAGCGCTGACAGGCGGCCGCGGCAACATCCGCGGCACCATGCTCGGCGCCTTCGTGATCGGCTTCCTGTCCGACGGGCTGGTGATCATCGGCATCTCATCGTACTGGCAGACGGTTTTTACCGGCGCGGTGATCGTGCTCGCGGTTCTGCTGAACGCGGTCCAATACCGGCGTCGCCCACGTCGCATCGTCACCGAGGGCGGGAATGCCAAACCTGCCGCCCAAGCGGCCCGGGTCTAGAATAGCCGGCGCCCATCAACAACACCACCAGGAGGAAGTCTTGAAGACAACCATGTTCGTCGCCGCGACGGCGCTGGCCGCGTCAATGGCGATCACGACCGCCGCATCGGCTGCAGGCGGGCTGATGACGATCATCGTCAACGACCCGTCGAACCCCTACTGGCTGACCGAGGGCAAGGTGGCTGCGGCCGAAGCGCAAAAGCTCGGCTACACGACGAGCGTCGGCGCGCATAAAGGCGACACCAACACCGAGAGCAACCTCGTCGATACCGCGATCACCAATCACTCGGTCGCCATCATTCTCGACCCGGCCAATGCGAGCGGTTCGGTGGGCGCGGTCAAGAAGGCGATTGCCGCGAACATCCCGGTCTTCCTGGTCAATGCGGAAATCAACCAGGAGGGACTGGCCAAGGCGCAGCTGGTTTCAAACAATGCGCAGGGCGCCTCGGTGGGCGCGCAGCGTTGGGTCAAGGTGGTCGGCCAGAAGGGCAACTACGTCGAACTCCTGGGCTCGCCGTCGGACAACAACGCGGCCACCCGCTCGAACGGCTACGAGACCGTGCTCACCCAGTACACGGGTCTGGTGAAGGTCGGGTCGCAGGTGGCGAACTGGGACCGGACGCAGGGTCACGATAAGATGCAGAACCTGCTGCAGGCGCATCCCGACATCATCGGCGTGATCAGCGGCAACGACGAGATGGCTCTGGGTGCGATCGCGGCACTGAAAGAGGCAGGCAAGCTGTCGAGCATCAAGGTCGGCGGCTTCGACGGCTCGCCCGATGCGGTCGCCGCGATCAAGGCGGGAGAGCTGCAATACACCGTTCTCCAGCCGGTCGCCGTCTTCTCGGCCAAGGCTGTGGACGAAGCGAACTCCTACCTGAAGACCGGCAAGACCGGTGCGCCGGCTGAGAAGCAGCTGTTCAACTGTGTCCTGATCACGAAAGCCAATACCGGGAAGTTCGTCGCGGCGTTCACGCTCAGGAAGTAGCGGCAATCAGCGCGTCGTCGGCCAGCGCCGGCGACGCGCCCGTTCAGGCGATCGAGAAGCCTCCGTCGATCACGAGATTTTCGCCGTTGACCATGCCGGCTGCTCCACTCACCAGGTAGAGAACCGCGTGCGCGACTTCGTCCGGCTGTGCGAAGCGGCGCGTGGGGATCAGCTGCTTGAAGCGTTCGCCGACCTCTCCTGCCCAGGCCTTCTTTCCAAGTTCAGTCTCCACCACGGTCGGCGAGATCGCGTTGGTTGTCACGCCGCGCGGTCCCCATTCGAGCGCCAGCACCCGCGTGAGGCCGAGAATGCCGGCCTTGCTGGCGCAGTAGGCGGCATGCTGGTCGAGGGCGACGGACGCGGCCTGTGACGCGATGTTGACGATCCGCCCGCGACCGCGCGCGCACATCTTCCGCCCGACGAGACGGGCGAACAGGAAAGATGCGCGAAGATTGATCGACATCGTCGCGTCCCAGTCTTCGATCGAGAGCGTTTCGGCGGGTCCGAGGCGGACGATGCCGGCATTGTTGACCAGGATATCGATCCCGCCCGTCTGCGCCTCCGCTTCGGTGACGATCCGTTCGACCGAGGCCGGGTCGGCCGCGTCGCCGATCAGGGCCAGATGCGTGCTGCCGAGGGCCGAGGCGACCGCCTCGACCGCTTCGCTCCGATCCACGAGCACGACCCGTGCGCCGCGCCTGGCGAGCAGGTTCGAGATAGCCTCGCCGATCCCGGCGGCGGCGCCCGTGATCAGCGCGGTCCGGCCTGTCAGGTCGAACGGATCTCCTTCCACCGACATCATCTTCTCCCTCGTGTTGCTGGACGACGAACGATCCTGGTCATCAAGAGTCGCCGGTGACGGAAATCCCTGGTCGCTCCACAAGCAGAGCGTGTTTCGCGACGGCGAGGCTGCATCGAGCCAGCCGTGTGAGTGCCCGTCAAGCCGGCTTGCCGCGGCACTGCGATCCAGGCCGCAACCACATGCACGAACGTGCACACAGGCTTGACGTCCGTGCAGATCTGGCGCGTCATACCTCTCGAGGCGCAGAACACACGTGCCAGGAGGAGGCGCCATGGCGGCGTTGCTGGAAGCGGTCGATCTGGCAAAATCTTTTGACGGTATCGCCGCGTTGTCCGATGGACGCTTTCGTCTCGAGAGCGGCACGGTGCATGCTCTGTGCGGCGGCAACGGCGCAGGCAAGTCGACCTTCCTGAAGATCGTGATGGGCATCATCCGCCGGGACGAGGGCGTGGTCCTCATCGAGGGTGCCGAGGTGGTCTTTTCGCAGCCCTCCGAAGCGTTGACGGCCGGCGTCGCCATCATCGAGCAGGAGCTCAGCCCCATTCTCGATATGTCTGTGGCGGAGAACATCTTTCTCGGACGCGAGGCGACCGGCCGTCTCGGGCGGGTGGATTTCCGCGCAATGCGCGCGCAGGCCAAGTCGCTGCTCGAACAGCTCGGTTTCGACATCGATCCTTCCTTGCCGATGCGGTCATTGTCGGTCGGGCAGATCCAGCTGGTCGAGATCGCTAAGGCACTCAGTCACGACGCACGGATCATCATCATGGATGAGCCGACCTCGGCGTTAGGCGAGGAAGAAGTCGGGCAGCTCTTCGCGGCGATCCGGCGCCTTCGCGATCAGGGGAAGGGAATCATCTACGTGTCCCACCGGCTAAGCGAGTTGTTCGAGATCGCCGACCACTACACCATCTTCCGCGACGGCCGCTACATCGAGAGCGGTGCGATGGCGACACTCGGCCGGACCCGCCTGATCGAGCTCATCGTCGGGCGCGAGCTGACCGATGAATACATCAAGGAGAACACGCCGAGTTCTGTCGTGCGCCTCGCCGTTGATGGGCTGACGCGCGATGGTAAGGTCTCGAATGTCTCGTTTGAACTGCACGGGGGCGAAATTCTCGGCTTCTACGGATTGCTCGGGGCCGGACGCACGGAGTTGCTCGAATGCCTTTTCGGGCTCTGCGACGATTGGACCGGCCGCGTGACGGTCGACGGCGTCGTTCAACGCATCGCGTCCCCACGTGACGCGATGCGGGTCGGTCTCGCGATGGTAACCGAAGACCGCAAGGAGAGCGGCCTGGTTCTGAGCGACAGCGTGCGCTCGAATTTGTCCCTCGCCATCCTGCCAGCCCTGTCGCCGCGTGGTGTGATCGATCTCCGCAAGGAGGCGGCGCTCTCGGCCGACATGGTGAGCCGCTACCGGATCAAGGCAGGTTCCGATCGCATCAATGTCGGGAATCTTTCGGGTGGCAATCAGCAGAAGGTCGTGATCGGTCGATTCGATCTCACGCGTCCGTCCGTGTTCATGTTCGACGAGCCCACGCGTGGCGTCGATGTGGGCGCGAAGCGCGAAATCTACCGGATCATGTCCGATTTCGCACGCGGAGGAGGCGCGGTCATCATGGTGTCGGGGGAGGCCGAGGAACTGCTCGGCATGTGTGATCGCATCGCGGTCATCAGGGCCGGACGGCTGGTCGGCATCCTCGACCGGGCGGATGCCAGCCAGGACGCCCTCTTGAACATGGCCGCGTGAGCGCGGCAAGCCGACCAGGGCAGCGAGGGAGAGAAGAATGACCACAGGCGCGGCCAAGGACGTAAGCGAGATTCCGAGACAGCCGCGTGCACGCATCGCGCAGACGGCGGTGCGCCTGATGAAGCGCTACGGCATCGTCACGGCGTTCGCGGTGCTTTGCATCGCGCTGAGCATCGCCTCGCCCTACTTCCTCGAAGTTCAGAACCTGATCAACATCCTTCGCCAGACCTCGATCAACGGGGTGCTGGCGATCGGCATGACTTTCGTCATCCTCACGCGCGGGATCGACCTGTCGGTGGGATCGGTTGCCGCGCTCGCCGGCATCATCGCGACGAGCTTTGCGACCCGATCGGCGATTGCTGGTATTCCCGGCGCGCCGTATCCAGCCGTACTCGCGATCGCGGTGGGGCTGCTGGTCGGTGCCGTCGCGGGCGTTCTCAACGGCGGTATCGTCACGCGATTCCGTGTGCCGCCCTTCGTCGTGACGCTCGGCATGTTGTCGACCGCGCGCGGCTTGACGCTGCTCTACGCGGGAGGGCGCCCGATCCCGAATCTGACGCCCGGCTTCCGCGCGATCGGAACCGAGGAGGTCTTCGGACTGCCGGTTCCGGTGATCGTGCTCGCTCTGGCCTTCGCGGCGTCCTGGTGGGTTCTCGGCTTCACGCGCTTTGGTCGCCATGTGTATGCGAGCGGTGGCAACCCGCGCGCTGCGCGGTCGTCCGGCGTGAACGTCGACCGCGTGAGGCTCGCCGTCTACATCATCTCGGGTGCGGCGGCGGCACTCGGCGGCATCATGCTCGCCGCCCGAACCGGATCCGGCCTGACGCAGGCTGGCATTTCGTATGAGCTCGATGCGATCGCCGCGGTCGTCATCGGCGGCACGAGCTTGTCGGGCGGCGTCGGCAGCGTTGTCGGCACGTTGTTTGGCGCCTTGATCATCGGCGTGCTGAACAACGGACTCGATCTGCTCGGCGTCGACTCGAACTACCAGCAGATCTTCAAGGGGCTGATGATTGTTGGGGCCGTGATGCTCGACTCGGCACGCCGTGGCGACGTCCACTGATCGCAGCGACAGCAGAAACGACAGTTCAAAGGGAGAACGTCCAATGAACACGATCAAGAAATCACTCGCGAGTGCGGCGATCCTGCTCTCCAGCACGGCGCTGGCACATGCCGACCCGGTCAAGGTCGGCGTGTCGCTCTACGGCCTGAAGGCCGAGTTCATGCAGCTCTGGGCGGCGGCTGTGAAGAACAGCCCGGCCGTGAAGAACGGAACCGCTGTTGTGACCGTGTTCGACGGACGCTACGACGCGCTGACGCAGCAGAACCAGTTCGACACGATGATCAGCCAGCATTACGACGCAATCATCTTCGCACCGATCGACGCCGATGCGGGGGCGACTGCCGTGGAAAACGCGGCCAAAGCCCATATCCCGGTGATCGGCACCAACACGAAAGCGAACACCAATCTCCTGACGTCGTATGTCGGCTCGGATGACACGCGGTCGGGGTATCTCGAGGCCAAAGCAGTACTGGACAAGATCGGTTGCCAGGGCAACGTGGTGATCATCGAGGGGCCGATCGGCATTTCCGCGCAGATCCAGCGGCGCGCCGGCAACATGAAGGCGTTGGCGGAATGCCCGAAGGTGAAGGTGCTGGCGATGAAAACGGCGAACTGGTCGCGCGCCGAGGCGCAGTCGCTCATGGATGACTGGCTGACACGCTTCCCGGGGCAGATCAAGGGCGTCATCGGCCAGAATGACGAGATGGCGCTGGGTGCCATCGAGGCGATCAAGAGTGCCAATCTGAAGGTGAGCGATTTCGCGATCGGTGGCATCGACGGCATCACCGATGCGCTGACCGCGGTCAAGGAAGGTGAGATGACGTCGATCCTGCAGGACGCCAACGCCCAGGCTCAAGGATCGCTCGACGTCGCAATCCGCCAGGTCAAGGGTGCGGGCTACAAGCCGGAATCCGACATCTGGCAGCAATACCCGAACATGCCGTGGGATGGCGGGACCGACAAGAACTACAATGTTCCGTGGACTCCGGTCACGTCCTCCAACGTCGATGGGCTCATCGCACGGCGACAGAAGGGCATCTGATCGAACTCATATGCGCCGGCCGCTCGCGTGGATTGCAGAGGGACATATCCATGATCGTCGTTTTCGGGTCGGTCGGCGTCGATCTCGTGACCCGGGTCGCGCGCTTCCCGCGTCCTGGCGAAACCCTCGCCTGCGAGTTCTACGACGTCGTTGCCGGCACGAAGGGCGCCAATCAGGCCTTGGCCGCCCGTCGTGCGGGATCTGTCGTCCTGCATATTGCAACGCGCGGTAACGACCCGTTCGGCGACATCGCCGTCTCGGTCCTGCGTGAGGCTGGCGTCGATCTTTCGGGTGTGGCCGTCTCCGCAAATCCCACCGGCGCCTGCATGGTCACCCTGACGGAAGCGGGCGAGAACTCGATCGTCGCTGCCTCCGGCGCCAACCGCGACACCGCGGTCGCGGCGCTGGAACGCTCGCCACTCGGGGCAGGCGATACGCTCGTCCTGCAGCGTGAGATCAGGGACACCGAAACCTTCGCGGCGATCAGACTCGGACGCGAGCGAGGCGCCCGCGTGGTGCTGAATGTCGCACCTGCCTATCCCGTTCCGCCCGACATGCTCGGGATGATCGACATCCTGGTGCTCAACGAGACAGAGACGCTGGTCGTGGGCGAAGGCCTCGGCATCGAGAGCGGCGACCCGGAACATGTGGGGCGGATGCTCGCCGAGACGCATGGCGGCACGGTGGTCGTGACACTCGGCGCCGGGGGTGTCGTGGCCTGGAGTGGCGGGTGGAGCGGGCGTGCCGCGGCACTGCCGGTCACGGTCGTCGACACCACGGCCGCCGGAGACAGCTTCATCGGCTACATGGTGGCAGCCCTGGATCAGGGTGCCGATCTCAACACCGCGCTTCGCCGCGGTGCCGCGGCAGGATCGCTATGTTGCGCCCGCTACGGCGCGCAAACCGGCATCCCGACTGCCGCCGATGTCGAGGCCGCCCTGCGACCGGAGGTTGTTTGAGCGACGTCGATCTCGATCACGTCACGGCAGTCGCGAAGCTCTACTATCTCGACCGGCTGACCCAGGACGATCTCGCCCGCCGCTTCAATGTTTCGCGATCCACCATTTCGCGCCTGCTCAAGCAGGCGCATGACAGCGGAGTCGTCGAGATCAAGATCCGGGTGACGCCGGAGGTCCGCCAGGGTCTGGAGACCGAGTTCGTGCGGCGTTTCGGGATCGAACGGCTCCTTTGTGCGGCCGACATGTTCGACGAAGCGAGCCAGCGCCTCGGCGTCGCCTCCCTGGTGGCCGCCTATCTCGACAGTACGCTCGTCGACGGCATGGTCGTCGCCGTCGGCATGGGACGGAACGTGAGCGCGATCGCCGACGCGCCGGGCGATGTCATGCCCCGCGATGTCTTGTTCGCATCCGCGATCGGCGGCTGCGTGAACGGCGGCGAAACCGTCAATGCGGACCACATCGCGCGCCGCCTCGCCGCGCGCTTCCAGGCGCGGAGCGAGACGCTCTACGCGCCGGCGATCGTCGAGGATCCCGCACTGCGGGCCGCGCTGCTGAGCAATGACAGCGTGCGGCGCACGCTTGACAAGGCTCGCAACTCTGCAGTCGCCCTGATCGGGGTCGGCGACATGACGCGCGACAGCAATCTTGTCCGCATGGGATGGCTCTCGCCGCGGGAGCTGGCCGATGCGAGGCTGGGCGGCACGGTCGGTGACATCATGGGCAACGACTTCATCGATGCGAATGGCAGACCGTCGCACACCCATATCAAAGGCCGCGTAATCGCGTTGACCATGCGCGAGCTGACACCGATCAAGGACGTCGTGGTCGTGGCGAGCGAGCACACGAAGGTCGGCGTCCTGCTTGCAGCACTTCGGTCCGGCGTCGTGCGCACGCTGGCGACCAGCCTGTCGGTTGCGCGTGCCGTGCTCGAGCTCGACATGGGCGCGCCCGCGTCGCCATCCTTGAAACGCCGGCGGCCGCACGGCGCCGAGCGGGTCGAGCCGATACCTCGCGGCCTCTGATCAGGGCCTGGTCGCCGCTTCAGCCACGTGCATGAGCGGCACGACACGGGACCTCAGGAACGAAGGCGACGTGCCGATCACGATGGCGATCGACGCTGTCACGTGTCGCTTGCGCCAACTCGGTTGTCACTTCTGCGTCGGTGATCGCTGCTGCGTGTCGGGATTTTCGGTGTAGAGCATCACCGTGCCGCGCCTTGTGGCCCTCAGCTGCATCTCGATCTGCCAGACATCGATCTCGACCAGCGACGTCGCCGTCACGATCGCCAAAGATCGCGCTCGCCGACTCCGATGAACTCCACCACCTGCAGACGGCTCCCAGATGAGCTCGCCGGAAGTGACGTGCCCGAGATCGCATAACCGGCCGGACGACCTCGCAGATCAGGGTGCAGGCACCGCGTGTGCCGCGTGCGAGGGCGTCACGCGGGCGAGCCCGGTCGAACGTGCGAGTACTTTCCGGGCGCGCCCGCGAGGCGCCGATGACCAGCGCGCGGGAGAGGCGCCTTGCGGCGGCGCCGGAATCGGGCTCAATGACGAGGCGGATGGACCGCCCAGGGATGCAGCGATGCCGCGTGTTTCGGTCGGCGACCACGTATCTGATCTCAACGGGTCACATGACGGAAAGCTGGTCGATGTCGACGGGACCACCGGCTACGTCCTGCAGAAGAATGGTGTGGAGCTCGAGTTTCCACTCGATCGGCTGAAGCTTTACGAAGCGCCCGGCGCGAAGGAGCAGCGCACGCTCTCGGGTCCGCTCCGCGACCAGGTGCTCGATCCGGCGGCGCGGCGGCTGCTGACCTCGGTGCCGGCGGATATCCTCGCAGCGGTCGCCAGGAGCCACGACGCGAGCCGCGATGGTGCGACCGACCGACCGGCCTTTGCATCACTGCCCGAAAGCAAGCGGCTCGACGCCATCCGGATCCACCTGCCGACGCTACCGGCGCGACTGCTGGCACTCCACATGAACCTTCTGATCGCGTTCCGCGATCTCGGCCGCCCCGGGCGTCGATAGGTTGCCGGCCGACGGGTTCGCCCTGACCGCTGCCGGTCAGGTCCGAGACACGTGGCGACCGAACCCGGCACAGCGACAGGCGGAACCTCGGGTCGGCCGTTCGAAAACCCTGATGCCGCGTTCTCGGTGCCAGGCCACGCCCCTGGTCTGCGAGCGGCCGGATCAGAACCATCCGCCATCAACCACGAACTCGCGCGCCGTGACCATCCGGCTGTCATCGGCCGCGAGCCAGAGCACCATGCGCGCCACGTCCGGCTCATGCAGCCGATCGGGGATGCACTGTCCGGCGGCGCGTCTGACTTCCGCCTCGTCGGTCATCCAGAGTGCCAGCTGGCGCTGCGTGATGATCCAGCCGGGATAGACGATGTTGGCGCGGATGTGGTGCGGCCCGAGATCGCGCGCGAGGCCCCGCGTCAGCCCGATCACCGCCGATTTCGCCGCCGTGTAGGCCGGCATGCCGCCGCTGGCGAGCAGGAAACTGTTCGAGCTCATGTTGATGATCGACCCGCCGCCCGAGGCGACCATGCCGTTCTTCACAGCCTGCACGCAGAAAAACTGGTGACGCAGGTTGGTGGCCATCCGCTCGTCCCAGTATTCCGGCGTCACGTCGTCGATCGCGTGACGATCGTCGCGCCCCGCATTGTTGACCAGCACGGTGAACGGGCCGCCTAGCGCTTGGCTCAGCTCCGCAATCGCGAGCCGCAGCGCCGGAACGTCGCGCAGGTCGCAGCGCGCAAAGCGCACGGTGGCGCCCTCTGGGGCGGCGGCGGCGAGCGTCTCGGCGGCAGCCGCCTCGTCCAGATCGAGGAAGCCGACCAACGCCCCCTGGCGGGCGAAATGCGTGACGATGCTGGCGCCGATGCCGGAGGCGCCGCCGGTGACGAGCACCCTGCGCCCCTTCAGGCTCGGATAGATGGCGAATTGATCTTCTGTGCTGTCGGACATATGGCAGGTTGCTCCTGGCGCCGCCCTCCGGTTCCGTTCTCCGGTCCCGAGTGGCGCCTGTCAGGCTAGAGCATTTCACGAGTTTTGGGCAGAGCTGGCACCGGGTGCTGCGGTTGCAGAGCGCCTCGGCTTTTTAGGCTCCGCGTGGAGTGCTAGGATCCGACACGCGCCGGGCGCCACGTCAGCACGGGGCACCAGCGTAAAGGAAGGTTCGATGGTCCCCGACGCTTCTGATCATTCCTCGCCAGCGACAGGTCTTCTCGACGCCGCCGCGCGGGAACGATCTCCACGAGACACTGCCGCCGGGCCGCGCGTGTCCGCGGCGGCCGAGCGGGAGCGCGCGCGTGGGCGGAGAACGGCACGCTCGCCCCGGATCCTGCGAGACGTACTGAACCTCGATGAATTCCAGCACGCGGCGCGTCGTCGGATGCTTCGCGCGGTGCACGGATACGTGGCCGGTGGTGCGCAATCGGGCGAAGCCGTCGAGCACAACCGTCGTGCCTTCCTGAAATACCGCTTCCTTCCTCGCATTCTTCGCGACGTCGAGACGCGATCGCAAGAAACCGTGCTGTTCGGACGGCGATGGTCCGCACCATTCATCATCGCGCCGATGGGCGCTGCGGCCGTCCTCACCTACGATGCCGACAACAGGCTGGCCCGCGTGGCGCGTCGCGCCGAGATTCCCTACGTCCTGAGTGGCAACTCCATCACGCCTCTCGAGGAGGTGGCGCAGACCAATCCCCACAGCTGGTTCGCGGCGTATCAGCAGCCGGACCCGACCAACATCCGCGACATGTGCGAACGCGTCGCTGCAGCCGGCTACGACGTGTTCATGTTGACGGTGGACAACCCGGTCAACTCGAATCGCGAGAACAACGTGCGCACCGGCTACACCATGCCGCTCCGCATCAGCCCCCGGCTCGCCGTGGACGCGATCACGCACCCGCGATGGCTCTGGTCGAGCTTTGCTCGAACACTCGCGAATCGTGGCGTTCCGGTGATCAGCAATGCCGACCCACACGATCGGCCGACCATCTTCTCGAGGAAGTTGGGAGGTGTCACTGGCCACGCATCATTCTCCTGGTCTCAGGCGGAACTCGTTCGCCGGCATTGGCGAGGACGTTTCGTGCTGAAAGGCGTTCTCGCACCCGAGGATGCCCGCATCGCCCGCGAAAGCGGTGTCGACGGGATCGTCGTGTCCAATCACGGCGGGCGCCAACTGGACGGCGCGGTGTCTCCGGTCGACGTGCTGCCCGACATCAGGGCCGAGGCGGGCGAGATGACGGTTCTCGCCGATAGCGGCTTCCGGCGCGGCAGCGACGTGCTCAAGGCGTTGGCGCTCGGCGCGCATGGCGTGATGATCGGCCGGCCGTTCCTGTTTGCAGCGGCGCTGGCCGGCGAGGCGGGCGTGCTTCACGCGATCGCGTTGCTTCGCCGCGAGATCGACATCGACATGGCGCTCCTTGGCGTGACGCGGATCGCTGATGTCGACGGCGCCCTGCTTCGGAGGATGGCGTAGGGGTGCGACAGAAGGCCAGGGGCGCTGCCCCTGGACCCCGCTGGGGCCTTGGCCCCAGACCCCTTTACGTGACGCTTGCCCCTCGACGGCCTTCTCCTGGCAGCGTCAAGGGGCAAGATCCGAACGCCAAGGCGAACATCAACTGAGCGGCCACGAGATCACAATCCGACACTTTCCACCGGCAGCGATGCGCGAGATGGCGGCCCCGGGTCGAACGCTGCTGCTGGTGATCGACATCCAGATCGATTTCGCAGCCCCCGACGGCGCCATGGGCCGGCTCGGTCTCGACCTCCGCGCAGGTGCTGCAGCGATCGACCGCATCGAGACGCTGATCGCGACGGCGCGCCAGGCCGACGTCGCGGTCGGCTTCACGCGTGTGGTGACCCGGCGCGAAACCGACGCACCGGTTCTGCGTGCGCATTACGAACGGATCGGGGCCGGCCCCGACGCGGTGGGCATCTGCCGTGCGGGCACGCCTGGTGCGGACTATCATCGACTGAGACCCGAAACCGTCGACCTCGAGATCCTGAAAACCCGTTACTCCGGCTTCGTCGGAACCAGGCTCGAGGAGGAGCTCCGCACGCGCGGCATCGACACGATCGTGGCCACCGGCATGTCGACCGATTGCTGCGTCGACAGCACCGTGCGCGACGCATTCCATCGCGACTTCCACGTCTTCGTCGTGGCCGATGCCTGCGCCGACTACGATCCTCGGGCCCATGCGGCCTCGCTGGACAGCCTGGGACGGCATTGTGCGGTCGTGGTCGACAGCGCGACCGTCATCGCGGGCTGGAACGTGCGAAGATCTGCACGCTAGGTTCAAACTCCGACATCTTCGCGTGCGCATGCTTGTTCGGACATATGTCGGGCGCCAGACTTCGCCGCCTGCGTCCTGGCGAGGATGAGCCGACTTCAGCGCCTCCGCATGCGAGATGAATCCAGAAGGCAACGCCGGAACCGCCCGACAGCGGGTTGCGGCGGTGCAGACGCGTCTCCATCCATGTCCGGCCTCCTCACCGGACCAGACAGGGTCGCTTGTTGTCGAAGGTCCAGCCCGGCACGAGGAACTGCATGGCACTCGCGTCGTCGCGCGCGCCGAGGCCGTGCTGCCGATAGAGCGCGTGCGCTGCCTCCACCGCGTCGAGGTCGATCTCCACGCCCAGACCGGGCCTGTCCGGCACGGTGATACGGCCGCCGCTGATGGCGAACGGCTCGCGTGTCAGGCGCTGGCCATCCTGCCAGATCCAGTGCGTGTCGATCGCGGTGATGGCGCCCGGCGCGGCCGCGGCGACGTGCGTGAACATCGCGAGCGACACGTCGAAATGGTTGTTGGAGTGCGAGCCCCAGGTGAGGCCCCAGTCGCGGCACATCTGCGCCACGCGCACCGATCCCGCCATGGTCCAGAAATGCGGGTCGGCGAGCGGGATGTCGACAGCGGCGAGCTGGATCGCATGCCCCATCTGCCGCCAGTCCGTCGCGATCATGTTGGTCGCGGTCGGCAGTCCCGTGGCGCGGCGAAACTCCGCCATGATTTCACGCCCGGAATAGCCGTCCTCGGCGCCGCACGGGTCTTCGGCATAGGCGAGCACGTCGCCGCGGCCGCGACAGAGCGCCACCGCCTCGGCCAGCGACCAGCCGCCATTCGGATCGAGCGTGATGCGCGCGTCGGGAAAGCGTCGCGCGAGCGCGGTCACCGCCTCCATCTCGCGCTCGCCCGCGAGCACGCCACCCTTCAGCTTGAAGTCCTGAAAACCGTAGCGCTCGTACGCCGCCTCCGCGAGCGACACGATACTGTCGGGGGTCAGCGCCTCCTCGGTGCGCAGACGCTCCCACGCGTCACTTCCATCCGCGCCGTCCGGATATGGAAGATCGGTGCGCCGCCGGTCGCCGACGAAGAAGAGATAGCCGAGCACAGGGACGGACGAGCGGACCTGTCCCTCGCCGAGCAGGCTCGCCACGGGAACGCCGAGATGCTGGCCGAGCAGGTCGAGCATCGCGGCCTCGACCGCGGTCACGGCGTGGATGGTGGTGCGCAGGTCGAAGGTCTGCAGACCGCGGCCGCCGGTGTCGCGATCGGCGAAGTGGCCGCGCATGTCGCGCAGCACGTTCGCATGGGCGCCGAGCTTCTGGCCCACCACCAAGGCTGTCGCATCCTCCAGCGTCTGGCGGATCCGCTCGCCGCCCGGCACCTCGCCCACGCCGGTCCGTCCCGCGCTGTCGCGCAGGATCAGGAGATTGCGGGTGAAGAACGGACCATGCGCGCCGCTGAGGTTGAGCAGCATGCTGTCGCGGCCGGCGACCGGCACGACCCGCGATGCGGTCACGACGGGCGCATCGGCTTGGGTGCTCTGGGACATGATGGCCTCTCAGCGCGTGTTAACTCGTGTCGATTGGTCGGCGGGGCGCGGGCACTGCCGGAAGCGCCTGATAGGCCCGTGAATGAAGAGACCGTTTTCGACCGCGGCCGGCGCCCGAACGGTTACGAAGGAGAGGGCGATGTCGACGAGCGGTCCCGGCGGTTGATGGTCGTCACGAACACATCGGATTCGGAACCGCACACGGCGCCCGTTCGTGCCGCGGACGCGCTGCATATCATATGGCCCTTTCTGCGCGCTGGAGCTTCCCGTTCTTCGCGGCGTTCAGGGCCGGCGCGTCACGACGTTCCAAGCATCAGCTACGGCCTGCGTGGTCAGCGAGGCGGGCGTTCGCATTCCGGATGAGCACCGCGAGCTCGTCCTGTTCCGCTCCCGTCAGATCGGTCAGCGGCAGGCGCACCGGGCCGGCCGGGCGGCCGATCACGTTGAGGCCGGCTTTCACGATCGACACCGCGTAGCCGCGCCCGCGGTCGCGGAGCGCGATGTAGGGAAGCACGAACTCGCGCAGCTCCCGCAGAACCGTCGCATGGTCACGCGCGCGCACCGCGCGATAGAATGCCACCGCCCATTCCGGCATGAAATTGTAGATGGCGGACGAGTACGTGGTGACCCCCATCTCGAGATAGGGCATCGCGAAGGTCTCCGCCGTGGGCAGGCCGCCGATATAGGTGAGGCGGTCGCCAAGCTTCGCATAGACCCGCATCATCAGCTCGAGGTCGCCCACGCCGTCCTTGAAGCCCACCAGATTCGGGCAACGATCGACAAGGCGCGCGAGCGCCGCCTCGCGCAGCACCGCATTGCCGCGATTGTACTGGATCACCCCGATCGACACCGACCTGCACACCGCCTCGACATGGGCGGCGAGCCCGTCCTGGCTCGCTTCCATCAGGTAGGGCGGCAGCAGCAGGATCCCGTCCGCCCCGGCCCGCTCCGCGCTCTGTGCGAGTTCGACCGCCATCGCGGTGCCGTAGCCGCAGCCGGCGATCACGGGCACCTTGCCGGCGGTGACTTCGACCGCCGCGCGAACCACACGCTCGACCTCGTTCGCCGTCAGCGAGAAGAACTCGCCGGTGCCCCCCGCCGCGAACAGTGCCACCACGTCGTGGCTGAGCATCCACTCGCATTGCGTGCGGAAGGTCGTCTCATCGAGACGGTGCTCCGCATCGAACGGTGTGATGGGAAAGGTCAGCAATCCGCCACCTACGGCCCGCGCCATATCAATGGGTGTCATCGTGCTCATCGCGGATGTCCTCTGACGTTCGGCCTGATCATCATGCGCTCGCCGTTCACCGGCGGAGGCGTCCTCGTCTCCTAGCCGCGCGCGTCGGTGTTGGCTAAGTCAAAGACTGACTTGATCGATGCCGGAAACTGGATCGATGTTCGAGCTTCATCAACTCCGCTGCTTCGTCGCGGTGGCCGACCACCTGCATTTCGGCCAGGCCGCCACCCAGCTGAACATGACCCAGCCCCCGCTCAGCCGTCAGATCCAGCTGCTCGAGCGCGAGGTCGGCGTGCCGCTGTTCGACCGCACGAGCCGGTCGGTCCGCCTGACGGCCGCCGGACGCGTCTTCCTCCCGGAGGCGAAGCGGATCCTGCGTCTGGCCGACAGCGCGATGCGATGGACGCGCCGGGTCTGGCGCGGGGAAGCCGGCACGCTGCGGATCGGCTTCACCGCGGCGTCCGGCTACGGGATGCTGCCCGCGCTGCTCCGGCAGCTCCGCGGCACCATGCCGGACGTGGATCTCGTGCTGCGCGAGATGGTCACCCGGCAGCAGATCGAGGCGCTCGACAGCGGCGTGCTCGACCTCGGCTTCATGCGCCCGTCGGTCGAGCTCCGCCGCTTCGCCGTGCGCCACTACGCGACCGAAGCGATGGTCGTGGCCCTGCCCGCCGGCGAGGCTGCGGGCACGCCGTCCGCCCTGCCGCTCTCCGACCTGCAGGACCGTCCCTTCATCATGTACTCCCCTGACAACGCGCTCTACTTCCACGACCTCGTGACCGCTCTGCTCGACGAACACCAGGTGCGGCCGCATGTCGTCGAGCAGGTCGGCCAGATCCATTCGATGCTGGCGCTGGTGGATGCGGGGTTCGGCGCGGCGCTCGTTCCGGAGACGGCGGCGCGCCTGCATTTTCCCGCGGTCGCGTTTCGTGCTCTCGCCAACGGCGCATCGCCACCCGTCCGGCTGCACGCGGTGTGGCAGGACGAGAACGACAATCCGGCGCTGACCCGCTTCGTGGCGGAGGCGGGTCTCGACCAGGTCGAAACTTGACATGATCGATCCAGCACTCGCCTCGATCGGCCCCGGTCTGGGCCGGTGACCGGGGCCGGTGACGCGGATCGAAAAGCCCGCCATAGGTGACGCGACACGCGCCACGCCAATCGCGCGGCTCGCAGTTCGGAGACGGCAACATGTCCGAGACCAACAGCATCGCGCGCGTGCGCGTCTCGCTCGCCTTCCTGCCGCTCAGCCGCCCGATCAGCGACGCGAAGGTGCTGACCGGCCGGCAGAAGCCGCTCACCGAGGTCGCCTTTTTGTTCGCCGAGATCGAGACCGCCGACGGCCATCGCGGCCTGGGCATCAGCTACTCGAAGCGCGCCGGCGGCCCTGGGCTCTACGCGCATGCGAGCGAGATCGCCGGCAACCTCATCGGCGAGGACCCGAACGACATCGCGCGCCTCGGCGTCAAGCTGATGTGGGCCGGCGCCTCGGTCGGTCGCAGCGGCATCGCGACGCAGGCGATCGCCGCGTTCGACATCGCGCTGTGGGACCTGAAGGCCCGCCGCGCCGGGCTGCCGCTCGCCAAGCTGATCGGCGCCCACAAGGATTCCGTCGCCTGCTACAACACCTCGGGGGGTTTCCTCTCCTCGCCGATCGCCGAGGTGCTGGAGAACTGCACGTCCGCGATCGCGTCGGGCATCGGCGGCATCAAGATCAAGGTCGGCCAGCCCGACTGGGCTGAGGACCTGCGTCGCGTCGAGGCGGTGCGCCGCCAGATCGGCGACTTCCCGCTGATGGTTGACGCCAACCAGCAATGGGACCGGCCGACCGCATCGCGCGTGTGCCGCGTGCTCGAGCAGTTCAACCTGGTCTGGATCGAGGAGCCGCTCGACGCCTACGACGCGGAAGGCCACGCGAAGCTCGCGGCATCGCTCGACACGCCGGTCGCATCGGGCGAGATGCTCAGCAGCGTCGGCGAGCATCTCGAGCTGATCAGGCTCGACGCGGTCGACTTCATCCAGCCCGATGCGCCGCGCGTCGGCGGCATCACGCAGTTCCTGAAGATCATGACGATGGCGGAAGGCCGGCACATGAAGCTCGCGCCGCACTTCTTCATGGAGCTGCATGTCCATTTGTCGGCCTGCTATCCGCATGACAGCTGGGTCGAGCATTTCGACTGGCTCGAGCCGCTGTTCAACGAGCGGCTCGAGATCAGGAAAGGACGGATGCTGGTGCCCACGCGACCAGGACTCGGGCTCAGCCTGAGCGAGCAGGCGCGGAGCTGGGTGGTGGAAACGGCGTCCTTCGGCGGCTGACCACCCGGCTCCGGATTCAGACACCCGGACCACCGAGCGCGTCGCGCCAGAGGGTCCGTGCGGATGGCACCCCGAGATGTGGGAACGCCGCCTGCGCCCCGGAGAAGCAGCGGCATAGGTGCCTCGGCACGCGCAGCAGACAGAGCGCGCGACCGACCTGCTGCCGACATCGACCCGGAGCGCCGCGGGGCGTCGCTCCGCCACCTGCAGCGGCACGACGCCGCCCGCGGATGGCGCCCGGCGCTTCATGCCGGTAACCTTGCGTTGTCATGCCAGCGTAGGCACCTCGTGGTGCAGCGGGATGTCGCGTCATCATGAGACGCCCGGCTTTCGCGAACCGGGCGCGCGGACAGGACCAGGACCACCATGACCACGCGCCAGCCGGCCGAATTCGGGCTCCCTTCCGACCACGGCGGCAAGGATCTCGGGATCTTCCTGCCGATCGCCAATGGCGGCTGGATCCTGTCGTCGACCACGCCCACACTCGACGGATCCTACGACTACAATCGCGCGGCCGCCCTGCTGGCCGAGGAGATCGGCCTCGACTTCGTCATGTCGATGGCCAAATTCCGCGGCTACGGCGGCACCACCCGCCACTGGGAGAGCTCGCTCGACAGCCTCGTGCTGATGTCGGCGCTGGCCGCGCAGACCTCGCGGGTGAAGGTGTGGACCACGTTCCACACGCTGCTGCAGAACCCTGCGGTCGCCGCCAAGATGATCGCGACGCTCGACCAGGTGAGCCACGGTCGCGCCGGTCTCAACGTGGTGCCGGGCGCCTATCGCGGCGAGTTCACGCAAATGGGCGCCTGGCCCCGCGAGGTCGATCACGACGGGCGCTACGACCTCGCGACCGAATGGCTGCACGCGGTCAAGCGTCTCTGGCAGGAGCCCTCGGTGACCGAGCACGGGCGTTATTTCAACCTCGAGGACTGCCAGTCCTTCCCCAAGCCCGTGCAGTGTCCGCGGCCGTTCATCGTGGCGGCGGGCATGTCGGAGCGCGGCATGCGCTTCACCATCGAGGAGACCGACGCGATTTTCGTGGGCGGCCGCGATGACGACGAACTCCGCGCCACCAGCCTGCGCGCCCGCGCGATGGCGCACGACGCGGGGCGGCGCCTGCGCACCTACTCGATGCTGATCCTGATCGTCGAGGATACGGACGCCGAGGCTCAGGCGACGGTCGCGCGTTTTCGGGAAGGGTTCGACGCCGAGGCCTTCCGCAACCTCATGCTCTCCTACGGCATGATCGACACCGAGACCGGGCGCGAGAACGCGTTCACCGCCTCCGCCCGTTCGGCGATCCTCGCACCGCACGCCGCCGGCAGCCCGACCACGGTGACCGAGCGCATCGCGGTGCTGATGGAAACCGCGTCCCTCGACGGCCTCATGCTGATCTTCCCGGAATATATCTCGGGGCTTCGCCGTCTCGGCGCCGAGATCCTGCCCGCGCTTCGCAGGCGCTTCGAGACGTGAGGCGCGAGGCACGCTTCGTGCACCCTCATGTCGCGAGCGGCGGTGCCCCGGGTCGCGATGTCCATGCGGCATCGGACGCCACCCCGCGAGCCGACATGACCGGACATGCGACACGCCTTTTCCGGGCACCGGCCGCTGCATGCCTGCTCGCCGCCACCGCCATGACGCCGGTTGCGCGTGCAGCCGCGCCGGCGCCGCAAGCGGCCCAGGCGCCGGTGGCGCCGGAAACGACATCGCAGGCCACCGCCGGCCACAATGCCCAGACGCCGCTCACCGTGGAGCAGGTCACGGTCACTGCGCTCAAGCAGCGCACGAACCTCCAGCGCACGCCGGCCGCGATCTCGGTCGTGTCCGGCTCCACGCTCGACCGCCGCAATGCCGCGACGCTGCAGGGGCTGAACGGGCTGGTGCCGAGCCTCACCATCACGCCGGCCGCCGGCTTCGAGAACCTGGTGAACATCCGCGGCGTCGGCTCGTCGACACCCGAGAACGCACTGGTGTCCCAGCCCGGCGTTTCGTTCTTCGAGGACGGCGTCTACATCGCCAATTCGATCGCGCTCGACCAGGCGCTGTTCGATGTCGACCGTGTCGAGGTGCTGCGCGGTCCGCAGGGCAGCCTCTACGGGCAGAGCTCCACGGGCGGCGTGATCAACCTCGTGAGCAACCAGCCGGTGATCGGCCAATACAGCGGCCACGTCGATGGCAGCGTCGGCAACGACGACCTGTTCCAGGAGCGGGCCGAGGCCAACCTGCCGGTGGGCAACACGGTCGCGGTGCGGGTCAGCATCCAGAAATATGACCATGACGGGTTCGGCCAGTCGGTGTCCGAGCCGATCGTGGGCTACGGGCTCGACGACGCGCACAACCTCAGCGGCAAGGTGGCGATCCTCTGGCGCCCGAGCGACAATTTCTCCGCGACCTTCACCGCGCAGTGGTTCCGCGCCGACCAGGACGGCGCCGAGCAGAAGAACATCGACGATCCCGAGCCCGATCCACGCCTGGTGAACCAGGATTTTCCGTCGCAGTTCGACCTCGACACCGACCTCTACCATCTCAATCTGGAGTGGACGCTGCCCTTCGCGGTGATCCGGTCGGTCACCGCCTATCAGCATCTCTACAATGTGCAGAGCGAGGACAGTTCTCGACTGTCCACCGCGATCCTCGGCAGCTACGACGACATTGCCGACTGGAACACCGACATCGACAGCGAGACCGAGGACCTCAACATCGCGTCGCTCCCGGGAAAGCGGCTGGAATGGGTCGGCGGCATCTTCCTCATGCACCAGCGCGCGACGCAGTTCGTGGCCGAATTCGAGGGCACGAACCCGAACCCCGACCTGACCGTTTCGCCCGACATCACCAGCAACCCTCCGTTCAACCTGAGCTACGGCAACATCACCGATGTCAGCCGCAACTCCATCGCGCCCTATCTGCAATCAACGCTGCACATCACGCGCGCACTGCGGCTCACCGGCGGGATTCGCTACAACCAGGACAGCTATAACGACTTCGCCTATAACTTCTCAGCTTTCGGCTCGAGCAAGACCAACACCGACGACACGACAGGCCGGCTCACCGGGAACGTCAACCTCCAATGGGACGCGACGCCGGTCAACATGCTCTACGGGAGCGTCACGGAAGCCTACAAGCCCGGCGGCATCAACTCGAACAACGGTGCCGTGGTGGTGAGCCGCACCTTCGTGCCCGAGGGGATCACCTCTTTCGAGGTGGGCGCCAAGAACCGCTTCTTCGACAACAGCCTGCTGTTGAACGTGGCTACTTTTTTCTACGACTATCGCAACCTTCAATATATCGAGGACGACCCGATCCCGTTCGACTACGGCATCACCAACGTCCCCGACACGCATATCTGGGGCGGCGAGGCGGAAGGCACCTATCTGATGCTCGAGGGGCGGCTGCGACTGAACGGTCAGCTGACGCTCGAGGACGGCAGCATCATGGGCGACTACAAGGCGATCGATTCGAACACCACCGCGAAGGTCTACGCGTCAGCACCGGCCTGCGTGAATGACGGACCCTACAATCCTGCCTGCTCGGCCGCGGTGATCGCGGCGGCCGACGACACGCACGGCAACCAGCCGCCGCTGATGCCGAACGTGCAGGGCGAATTCAATGTCCAGTACACCTGGCCCGTGTGGCGCGGCAAGCTGCTGACCCGCGCTGAGTTCATCTACCGCGGCAGCGAGCAGGCGCGCGTGTTCAACGACCCCGCAGTCGACCACGTGCCGGCCTACACGCTCACCAACCTCTATATTTCCTACAAGCCGGACCGCGCGCGCTGGACGGTCGCACTCGCCCTCACCAACCTCGCCAACATGGCCGGCGTCGCCTCGCGCTACACCGACCCCTACGGCACCAGCCAGACCAGCGACCAATACGTGCCGCCGTTCCAGGCCGTGGGCACGATCGGATACTCGTTCTGAGCCCCACTCCTTGACCCTTGGTGCCACGACATCGCCGGAGAACACCATGCCCGCACGGCCTTCGCACCCGCTCGTCGTGCTCGCCTCGCTCAGCCTGCTCTACTTCCTGGTCTCGGCGGGCACGTTCAGCTCGCTCGGCGTGGTGCTGCCGGCGATGGTGGGCGAGCTCGGCTGGAACTGGACGGAAGCGGGGCTCGGCTTCACCTTCCTGGGCCTCGCCTGCGGCCTCTCCTCGCTGGTGCCGATGGTGCTGATCCGGCGCATCGGCGTCCGCCGCACCCTGGCTGTCGGCACGGCACTTCTGGTGATCGGCTTCGCGGGCCTCGCGATGACGCATTCGGTGGCCGTCTATCTCGCCGCGACCCTGGTGATCGGCGTCGCCTTCTCGCTCACCACCACCGTGCCGGGCACGCATGTGCTGGCCGCCACGTTCCAGCGACAATCGCTCGCTCTCGGCACCTATTTCACGATGGCCGCACTCGGCGGCGTCGCCGGCCCGCTCATCTATATCGCCGTCGCCGGCCGCACCCATGACTGGCGGCTCTACTGGTGGGTGTTCGTGGCGGCTTCGGTGGTGCTGGGCGCGCTGGCGGCCGCGACCAGCGCGCCGGGTGCCGATCCCCGTTCGGCCGCGCGCACGCCGCCCGAGCAGAAGGGGCCGGGCGAGATGATCAGCGGCCTGGCCGACTGGACCGTTCGACGCGCGCTCGCGACTCCGCAGTTCTACGTGATCGTGTTCGCCTACACGATGTATCTGCTGATCAACACGACCGCGCACGGCCTGGCCGTCGCCCACCTCACCCAGCGCGGCATCTCCACGGCAGCAGCCGCCCGCATGCTGAGCGGCGAGGCGCTGATCGGCGCCGCGGTCTCGATCGGCGGCGGCCTCGCCGGCGAGCGCGTGAGCGCCAAGACGCTGCTGGTCGTCTCGCTCGCCGCCCTCGTGATCGGGATGGCGGCACTTGCCGTCGCACACGGACCCGCGATGATGCTGGTCTACGCGGTCGGCGTCGGCATCGGCTACGGCCTTACCTTCCTGGCCGCGACCGTGCTGCTGCTCCGCTATTTCGGTCGCGGCGCCAATCTCGAGCTCTATTCGCTGATGTGCCTGATCAGCACGGTCGCCGCGATCGGGCCGGCCTCGGCGGGCTGGGCACGCGACGTGCTGGGCTCGTTCCAGGGCGTGTTCCTGGTCTGTGCCGGCGGCGGCCTTGTCATGCTGGTGCTGGCGGCATTCCTTCGACCGCCGGTGCTGCAGACGGCGGCACGCGCGCGCGCCACGGTGTCCTGACGGAGCTCCGATCAGCATCGCCCTCGCACGGGCTTGCAATGGCGACAACGGCCGCGACGCAGCCTGAGGCGGACGCCCCTCCGATAGGCGGTGGGCACCCAATCGGAGCACAGCAATCGCCTGAGCGTCCTGCGCTCGAAGGGGCGATCCGGCGGCACTCCCGCCTCCACGCAGCGCGGTGCGCCGCCCACGCCCACGGCCTTGGCGGCACCATGCCAGGCCGCGACATGAGGTCCGCCACCCGCGACCAATTTGCGCGGGTTGCTGCTGACCGTCTCACCGACGAGGTCTGGCTACAGATCGACCAGGATCGTGAGAACGCCACTGATCGCCAGAGCGATGAAGGCGGCGATCAGCGCATACTCGAAGGCCGTGGCCGCGCGACGGTCACGTATCAGAGCCAGGGTCTGTCGGGGCCGATCAATCATCCGCCTGTGGTAAGCCACGGACGTCAACAGATCGATAACGACAGACTATCTCGAGCTCGTTGTGGAACCAGCGTAGTCGCACGTCCTGACAGCCTACGTGCGAAGTGGGCGACCCTGAGAAAGTGGTCGGGACGAGCGTTTCCCGCCAGACGTCGCTCGCCTTTGTCACTACAGGCAATCCGACGCTTTGTTTTCTCGCGGAAACTGGTGCCGACACTCGGAATTGAACCGAGGACCTACTGATTACGAATCAGTTG
>CAXTVZ010000014.1:19294-26407 GCA_964247685.1 uncultured Acetobacteraceae bacterium | reverse complement strand
GATCTGCCGCTGTTCAAGGGCGGGCGGCTGACGGGCGAGCTGCGGATGCGCAAGTCGGAGCAGCGTGAGGCCGCGCTGAAGCTACACCAAGTGGTGCTGCAGGCATGGACCGATGTCGACAATGCGATGACGGCCTACGCGCAGGCGCAGGCGGCGCGCGCGCAGACGGAGCGGGCGTTCCTGTCGGACCGGAGCGGGCTCGACGCCGCGACGCAGCAGTTTGCGCAAGGCCAAGTGGATTTTCTCAACGTGATCTCGGCGCAGAACGCGCTGCTGCAGGCGCAGAGCGCGCTGGCGGTGAGCGATACGGAGATCGATACGGATCTGGTGGCGCTGTATCGCGCGCTGGGCGGGGGTTGGGACCAAGCGGCGCTGCCCACGGGAGTGAAGGAGAAGACCGTGGGTCCGGGGTTGTGGGAGGAGTAAGATTGGGGCTCTGCCCCAAACCGCGCCAGGATGCTGTGCACCCTGGACCCCCATCAGTTAGGCAGGTCCAGGATCGCTGATCCTGGCGGGGTCCAGGGGCAGAGCCCCTGGCCTTCCTACGCCGCCCGCATCGCCTGATACTCGCGCCGCACGATCTCCATCAGCTCCGGCACCGATGTCGACTTCGCGTGGTTCTCGTACGTCACACGGCCGCGCTGCATGAGCATGATGCGGTCGGCGATGTCGAGCGTCTGGGCGTAGTTGTGCATGATCATGACGATCGACATGTCGCCTTCGTTCTTCAGGCGATTGATCAGATCGATGATCAGCGCGCCCTCGCGCGCGCCCATGGCCGCGAGCGGCTCGTCGAGCAGCAGGATGCGGGCGTTGGAATTCACCGCGCGCGCGATCGCGATCGCCTGGCGCTGGCCGCCCGACAGCGCGCCCACTTCGAGATCGACCGACGGGACGTGCACGCCGATCTCGTCGAGGCACTCGGCGGCGCGGCGGCGCATGGCGCGGTTGTTCAGCAGCTTGATCGGACCGGGATAGGTGAGCTCCCGGTTGAGGAACATGTTGTGATAGATCGTCAGCGAGTTCGCGAGTGCCAGGTCCTGGTAGACGCACTCGATGCCGAGCGAGCGGGCGTGGTCGACCGACTTCAGCGCGACCTCCTGGCCGTGGATGATCAGCCGGCCGGTGGTCTGCGGCTGGTAGCCGGTCAGGATCTTCATCAGCGTCGACTTGCCGGCGCCGTTGTCGCCGAGGATGCCCAGGATCTCGCCCTGTTTCAGATGCAGCGAGATGCCGTTGAGGGCTGCCACCGGGCCGAAGCTCTTGGTGATGTCCTCGGCGCGCAGGATGTCGGTCTCGCTCATCGCGCGGCTCCTTTGCCGGCGCCGATGCGCAGCCGGCCGACATGGATGTTGAAGAGCATGGCGAGCAGGATTGCGGCGCCCAGGATCAGGTTGAAGGTGAAGGCGTTCACGCCGATCAGCGTGAAGCCGTCGCTCAAGAGGCCGAGCACGGCGGCGCCGATCAGCGCGCCGATCACCGTGCCCGATCCGCCGGCCAGCGGCGTGCCGCCGATGACGCCGGCGGCGACCGCGAGAAACATGATGTTGGTGCCGCCCGCGGTGGGATCGATCGAGGTGATGCGGAAGCTCTCGAGAATGCCGGTGAGTCCGGCGAGGAACGCGGTCAGGGTGAAGTTGCCGATCTTGATGCGGCGCACGCGGATTCCGGTCTCGCTGGCACCGATCGGGTTGGCGCCCGCGGCGATCGTGTGCAGTCCCCAACGCGTGTTGCGCAGGATGACGTGCATCACGGCGACCACCAGCACCGCCCAGATGAACTCCGCGTAGCCGCCATGGCCGAGGATGGCCGCGGCCCAAGGCGAGACCTCGACATTGACGGGCGTGCCGCCGGCGATGGTCAGCGTGAGACCGTTGAGCAGGAACAGCGTGCCGAGCGTGGTCACGAAGGACGGCACGTTGAGCATGACGGTGATGAAGCCGTTGATCAGGCCGACGAGCGCGCTCGCGAGCAGGCCGACCGCGATCGCGAAGATCAAAGGGATGCCGGCCTGGACTGCGAAATACATCACGAACGGCGCGAAGGCGTAGACCATGCCGGCGGAGAGATCGATCTCTCCGCCGATCATGAGCATCACCTCGCCGCAGGCGATGATGGCGACGGGGGCGATGTATTGCGACAGGTTCTCGAGCGAGGCGCTGGTGAGCA
Organism: uncultured Acetobacteraceae bacterium; assembly: GCA_964247685.1. Classification (GTDB taxonomy): domain Bacteria; phylum Pseudomonadota; class Alphaproteobacteria; order Acetobacterales; family Acetobacteraceae; genus CAXTPV01. Next base: position 24,238 of record CAXTVZ010000014.1, on the reverse strand, counting down.
GGAAGTTGGAGTTCGCAGCCTCGAAGTAGACGGCCAGGATGACCGCCACGAGCAGAATGCTCGCCTCGCGCTTGCGGCGGAACAGATCGAGAAACCCGCGCATGGTGGCGTCAGCCCGCGATCGGGCCGGAGCGCTTCACAACCTGCGCTGTCGAGGACGAGCCCTCGAAGCGGGTCTGCGTCGCGAGATAAGGAGCGACACTGCCCTTGGTGACAAATTTCAGGCCGGTGTTGCACTCGGCCGGTCCCGAGAGGCCGCCGGACAGGAGATACATGTAGGCCTGCATCACCGTGTAGTAGCCCTGCAGGTAGGGCTGCTGGTCGATGGTGAAGTCCATGGCGCCCTGCTGGATGAGCTGCAGCGTGCGCGGCAGGAGGTCGAAGCCGCCGCCGTGAACGCCCTTGGACGCCAGGTTGTACTGCGCCATGCACTCGGCGACGCCTTCGGTCGTGCCGCCGTCAACCGCGAACATGCCCTTCACGTCCTGGTGGCCGAGGTAGTACGATTTGACGCTCGAGATCTCGTTGTTGACCGCGGCACCCGTGGCGATGACGTCGATCGTGTAGTTCTTGCCGCTCTTCTTCATCACATCCATGGCGCCGTCGAGGCGGGGCTGGATGTTGAGCTGGCCCGGGGTGGCGATCAGCAGACCGACGCGGCCGCCATCGACCAGGCTCACGATCTTCTCGCCCATGAGCTGGCCGGCCTTGAACAGGTCCTGGCCAATATAGGCGAGGCGCGGACAGCCCTGCGCGGGGGTGACGTCGGCGTTGTAGGAGAACACCGGGATGCCGGCGTCGAGCGCGCGCTTCACGGGGTCGTTGAAGGCGTGCTGGTCGACCAGTGAGACGGCGATCGCGTCGGCCTTGGCGGCGATCGCGGAGTTGATCGCGCTGACCATTTCGGCGGCGATCGAGTTGGCCGAGCCGGTCCACTGCGTGGAGCAGCCCGTGAGTGCGGCCGCGTCGCGCATGCCGTACTGGGTGGCGGTGAAGAACGGGTTGGTGGTGACGTGGTTGACGAAGACGATCCGCCAGTTCGGGTGGCTCATTCCGGCGGCTCGGGCCGGCAGGGTGCCGCCGATGGTGGCGAGTGCGGAGCCGAGGGCCGCGCCCTTGAGCACGCGGCGGCGATCGAAATCGTGTTCGGACATGGACGTTCCCTCTGACGTGTCCGGGTCTACGCCCGGCTACGTTGGTCCCATACCGCGAGACAGGACGGAGCGCCAGAGAGTGGGGCGCAGCCAGGAGGGGTCCGGGGCCGAGGTCCCAGCGGGGTTCAAGGCCTGGTGCGGAGCACGCTTTGAGCGTGACGCCCCTGCCCTTCTCCTTACGCCGCCCGAGCCTGCGCCGGCAGCACCCGGTGCAGCGCCGCCACCAGCTCGTCCATCATCGCATCCGTATGAAACGGCCCCGGTGTCAGCCGCAGGCGTTCGGTGCCGCGCGGCACGGTCGGGTAGTTGATCGGCGTGGCATAGATCGAGAACTCGTCCAGCAGTCGCCGACTGATTGCGGTGGCCGCGGCCGCGTCGCCGATCGCGATCGGCACGATGTGGCTCGGCGTCGGGATCACCGGCAGGCCCGCATCGCGCAGGCGCGTCTTGAGCGCGTTCACGCGCTCGAAGAACACGCGGCGCCGTTCGGGCTGCGTCCGCACGAGGCGCACGCTGGTGAGTGCCGAGGCGACCGTCGCGGGCGGCGGCGAGGTCGTGAAGATAAAGCCCGAGGCGGTGGAACGGAGGAAGTCGATCAGGTCGGCCCGCCCCGTGACGTAGCCGCCGTGGCAGCCGAACCCCTTGGCGAGCGTGCCCTCGATGATGTCGACCGCGTGCGCGCATCCGTCCCGCTCGGACACGCCGCCGCCCTGCGGGCCGTAGAGGCCGACCGCGTGGACCTCGTCGAGATAGGTCATCGCGCCGTGGCGATGGGCGAGCGCGGCCGTGGCGCCGATATCGGCGATGTCGCCGTCCATCGAATAGACGCTCTCGAAGGCGACCAGCTTCGGCGCGCTGGCGGGAGCGGCGGCCAGCAGGCGCTCGAGATCGGCGAGGTCGTTGTGGCGGAAGATGTGGCAGGTGGCCCCACGCGCGGCCTTGATGCCGGCGATCATCGAGGCGTGGTTCTTCTCGTCGGAGAACACGTGCCAGCCGGGCAGGCTCGCGAGGATGGTTCCCAGCGCGGCCTGGTTCGAGACGTAGCCCGACACGAACAGCAGGCCGGCCTCCTTGCCGTGCAGGGAGGCGAGCTCGCGCTCGAGTTCGGCGTGCAGCGGCGTGGTGCCGGCGATGTTGCGCGTGCCGCCCGCGCCCGCGCCGTAGTGCAGCAGGGCGGCGCGGCCGGCCTCGATCACGCCTGGGTCGACGCCCATGCCAAGATAGTCGTTGGTCGACCACACGGTCACGGGCCGGTCGGCGCCCTCGAGCCGGTAGACGGGAAAGTCAGCGACCTCGCGTGCAAGCGGCGTGAACTGCCGGTAGCGGCCCTGGGCGCGGATCGTCGCCAGCGCTGTGCGGCAATGGTCGAGAAAGGGGTGCATTCCGCTCACAACATCCATCGCGGAGGCCAGGCCACGCGTGCCGCGCGCGACCTCCGAAGCAGTCATATGTCACTATCGGACGAAGATGCGAATCTCCGCCTGCCGCACGCCGGCGTCCGTGATGGCGGCGAGCTCCACCTGGCTGCGGTCGATGCCGTCGCCCACAATGACGTCGGCCGCCTCGCGCGCGGTGCCGAGTGCGCGGCCGAGCGCCTCGGCCTGCGCCTGCGGATCGCCGCTGGGCGGCACCACCGTCTCGACGCGGAACAGCACATTGGCCTTGCGCGAGCGCGCGAGATCGGCCGCGGTGTGCAGCACGTCCGCCCAGTCGGATTGCGGCGAGGACGCGGGAAACGAGACCAGCGCGTTCGGGCCGGCGGCGATGCGGACCGGCGGCGGCTTTTTCGGCACGGGTGGCTTGTCGGCGGTGCGGTCGAAGGTCCGCTGATCGACGAGCTTGCATCCCGCGACCGGCAGGAGGGCGAGCGAAAGCGAGGTCAGAAGGAGGATCGGCGCGCGGCGCATGGCACCGGATGTCGCAGGCCGCGCCCCCCTGTGCAAGAGAGCGCGCGGGTTGCGGCGGCGCGCGGGCTCGGTCACATAGGCGGTGGATGACGGACGCTGGCGCGGGTCAATCGCATCACAGGATGTGCCGGGAAGCGCCGGATGGCGGCAGGCCGGCGGCAGAGCGGCCGGGCCGGGTCGACGGCGGTCGCGAGCGCCTGCTCGCCGCGAGCCTGGCTGCGCGGGCCACGATCCCTCCCGCGGCGACTGGCAGCCTGATCGGTGTCCTCGCCGGCCTCTGGGGCGGCACGCTCCGCTTCGACGCCGCCGACCCGCGCTGGCCCGACCGCGACCGGTTCGTGGTGTCGGACGGGGCACTCGCCCCGCTGCACCACGCACTGCTCGAGCTCTGCGGGGTGGGGGCCGTCGAGATGCTCGCCGACGCGCGCGCGCATCCGGCGATCGAGGCGCCCGCGGGGCTGCCGGGCCAGGGGATCGCCGCCGCCGTGGGCCTGGCCCTGGCCGAACGCGTGATGGCGGCCCGGTTCGGGCGCTCGCTCGTGGACCACCGCAGCTGGGTGCTGGCGTCGGCGAGCGAGCTCGCCGCCGGTGTGGGCCAGGAAGCCGCCTCGCTCGCGGGCGAGCTCGGGCTCGACCGGTTGTGCGTGATCTTCGCCGAGCCGGCGCAGGGCGATGACCGGGAGGAGAGCGAGCTGCTGCGCCGCTTTGCCGCCTGTGGCTGGACCGTGAAGCGCGTCGACGGGACGGATCCGGACGCGGTGGCAACCTGCCTCGCCGCGGTGGAACGCGCCCGCAAACCGACGTTGATTGCCTGCGTGCCTGCGCCTCGGGCCGCTTCGCAGGATGACGATGCCGGGGGCCGCGACCTCCGGAGTCCCGGCGGCGAGGGCCTCTGGCGCCTGGCCGGCGAGGCGGGGGCAACACGGCGGCGCGCGTGGCTCAAGCGGCTGGCGCGCCACGGCCGTCGCGCCGAGTTCGAGGTGGCGCACGAGGCCCCTATCGGGCGGCCCTGGCTGCGGCTGCTGGTCGAGCACCGCCGCGACAGCGCGGGCGCGGAAGCCGCGACGCTCGACACCACGCTGGCCGTGCTGGCCGCGATCGCGACGCTCGATCCGGGCGGCGGCCGCAAGCTGCTGCATCTGTCGTCGACCCGCGCGAGCGCCGCCTTCGCGCATCTGCCGCCGGTGATCCGCGGCGCCTATGACGGGCGGCATCTCGATTGCGACGGCCGCGAGCACGGCATGAGCATGCTGGCGATCGGGCTGGCGCTGCATGGCGGGACCATGCCGGTCGCCGCCTGCCCCACGGTGGCCGCCGACCGGATCCGCCCGGCGCTCCGTCTGGCGGCCCTGACCGGCTGCCACGTGGTGCAGCTGCTGACCGAAGAGGGGCTGTCGGCCGTGGCCTCCAGCCCGATGCTCCAGCCGCTCGAGCAGCTGGCGAGCCTGCGCGCGATCCCCGGCCTGCTGGTGTTCCGGCCCGGCTGCGCGGTGGAAGCGGCTGAGTGCCTCGAGCTCGCGCTGCGCCACGCGGACGGGCCCAGCGTGATCCTGCTCTCGGCCGTGGCCCAGGCCGCGGTCCGGGCCGCGCCGGGCAGCAACGCGGTCGCCCGCGGAGGGTATCTCGTGGCGGACGCCGCCTCCGGCGTGCGGCAGGCGACGCTGATCGCGAGCGGTTCGGAGCTGGGTGCGGCACTCGCCGCCCGCGCGCTGCTGGCGAGAGGGGGGATCGACGCCGCCGTGGTGTCGCTGCCGTGCTGGGAGCTGTTCGCGCGCCAGGACGCGGCGTATCGCGCGCGGGTCCTGGGCGAGGCGCCGCGCTTCGGCATCGAGGCCGCCTGCGGGTTCGGCTGGGAGCGATGGCTCGGCGAGGGTGGCCGCTTC
>CAXTVZ010000014.1:0-19194 GCA_964247685.1 uncultured Acetobacteraceae bacterium | reverse complement strand
CACCACATGGCGGTCAAGGTTGCGATCAACGGATTTGGCCGCATCGGCCGCCTGGTTCTGCGTGCGATCTGCGAGAGCGGGCGCGAGGACGTGGTGCCGGTGGCCATCAACGATCTCGGCTCGGTCGAGGCGAACGCGCACATGTTCCGCTACGACAGCGTGCATGGCCGCTTCCCCGGCGAGGTGACCGTCGAGGGCGACAGCCTCACGATCCGCACCCATGCGGGAAAGACGTACGGGCCGATCAAGGTGTCGGCCGAGCGGGATCCGTCGAAGGTGCCCTACCAGGGCGTGGACGTGGCAATGGAGTGCACCGGCCTCTTCACCAAGAAGGAGGCCGCCGCCGCCCTGATCACCGCGGGCGCGCGAAAAGTGTTGGTGTCGGCACCGGCCGACGGAGTGGACGCGACCGTGGTGTTCGGCGTGAACCATGACGTGATCACGCCGGAGATGACGGTGATCTCGAACGGGTCCTGCACCACCAACTGCCTGGCACCGATGGCGAAGGTGCTGCACGAGACCTTCGGGATCGAGCGCGGCTACATGGTGACGATCCACTCCTACACGGGCGACCAGAAGACGGTCGACACACTGCACAAGGACCTGCACCGCGCGCGGGCCGCCGGCCTGTCGATGATCCCGACCTCCACGGGGGCGGCCAAGGCGATCGGCCTGGTGCTGCCGGAGCTCAAGGGCAAGCTCGACGGCACGGCGATCCGGGTGCCGACGCCGAATGTTTCCCTGGTTTCGCTCGATGTCGTGGTCAAGCGGGCGGGTACCGTCGGCGAGGTCAACGCGGCGTTCAAGGCGGCGGCCGAGGGTGCCCTCAAGCCGATTCTGGCCTACTCGACCGACCCGCTGGTGAGCTCGGACTTCAACCACGTCGCCGCATCCTGCTCGTTCGACGCATCGCAGACCGCTTCGATCGATGACGGGCACCTGATCCGGATCTGCGGCTGGTACGACAACGAGTGGGGCTTTTCCAATCGCATGTCGGACACGGCGGCCGTGTTCGGAGCGATCTGAGCATGAGCGGCTCGTTCCGGACGCTCGATGCGCTGGTGGTGAAGGGAAAGCGCGTGCTGCTGCGCGCCGACCTGAACGTTCCGGTGCGCGAAGGTCGGATCACCGACCTCACCCGGATCGAGCGGCTCTCGCCCACCATCCGCGAGCTCGCCGCCAACGGCGCGCGCGTGATCGTCGCGAGCCATTTCGACCGTCCGAAAGGCGTGCGCGTGCCCACCATGTCGCTGCGGCCGGTGGCCGTCGCACTCGAACAGGTGCTGGGGCGTCCGGTGTCCTTCGCCGATGACTGCCTGGGCCCCGTCGCCGAGGCGGCGGTGGCGGCGCTGGAGCCCGGCGACGTGCTGGTGTTGGAGAACACCCGCTTCCATCCGGGCGAGGAAGCCAACGATCCCGATTTGTCCCGCGAGCTCGCGGCTCTGGCCGATATTTACGTCAACGACGCGTTTTCGGCGGCGCATCGCGCGCATGCGAGCACCGAGGGCGTGGCGCGCCACCTGCCCTCCTATGCGGGGCGGCTGATGCAGCGCGAGCTCGAAGCGCTGACCCTGGCACTCGAGAACCCGGAGCGTCCCGTGGCGGCCGTGGTGGGGGGTGCGAAGATCTCCACCAAGCTCGACCTGCTCGGCAACATGATCGGCCGCGTGCAGCTGCTGGTGGTGGGCGGGGCGATGGCGAACACCTTCCTGGCGGCGCAGGGCGTGGCGGTCGGCCGGTCGCTGCAGGAAGCGGACATGCACGACACGGCGCGCGACATCATGGCGCGTGCCGCCTCGCTCGGCTGCGAGATCGTGCTGCCGGTGGATGCGGTGGTCGCGACCGAGTTCAAGGCGGGGGCCGCCTCGCAGGTCGTGCCGATCGGCGAGGTGCCCGCCGGCAGCATGATCCTGGACACCGGCCCCGAGACGGTGCGCGCGCTGATCGCGCGCCTGCCGGCGATCCGCACGGTGGTCTGGAACGGCCCGCTCGGCGCCTTCGAGATCCCGCCCTTCGATGCGGCGACGGTGGCACTCGCCCAGGCGGTGGCGGCCGCCACGCAGGCAGGCAGGCTGCGCTCGGTCGCGGGCGGCGGCGACACGGTCTCCGCACTGCGCCACGCCGGCGTGGTCGATCGTTTCTCCTATGTCTCGAGCGCCGGTGGGGCGTTTCTCGAGTGGCTGGAGGGCAAGATGCTGCCGGGCATCCAGGCGCTGGTCTCGCTCGAAGGCATTGCGTTCCCGGGCTGAACTTTTCCCGATACCGTTAACGGTTGAGCAAGGAGGTGGAGGTCAATCTCGTCTCCATGATCTCGAGCACCTCCCTTGCCTCCTTCTCGACGGCGATCAACACGCTCCGCGGCGTGAGCGGGGTCGTTCCTCGAGCAGCCCCCGCGATCGGCAACGTGCCTTCGATGAGCACGGCGCCGGGCTCGATCGGCGGATCGCCCTCGTCGAACAGCCCGCGCGGATCGTTGCTCGATATCAGTGCCTGAGCACGACCAGGACTTTACGACCGGTTCCAATGACGGCGCCGTGATCAACTCATGTTACAGCGCGACATCCGCGCATAATTCCGATTGAAGCGCTGCCTGCCATGCAGGCATCTAGGCCCAGGACGTCCCCGACGGAGGCCCAGATGAAGATCCGTTTCGCCCTCGGCCTCGTTGCGGTCGCGGCACTTCTCGGCGGCACGCCCATCGCCATCGCGGCAGAGTCCGACGCCGGCGTCACCGCCACGTTCGATGCCAGCTCCACCGCGGGCACCACCAACGCCGACGCAGTTGCCAGCCGGACCGTGCCTGCGATCTCGACCGCGATGCCCACGGTTGCCGCCGTGCACCCGGCCATGGCCGAGGTGTTCCATCCGGCGCCGGTGCCCGACGAGGACAGGAGCATTCCCACGCGGCAGGTCGCCGATGCCGGTCCCAATCTGCATCCCGACTTCCTCGGCGTCCGCGAAAAGGCCGACGGCGCTCTCAGCGATACGGACCTGGCGTTCAGCCGCAACGAGCGGATGAAGCCTGCGGGCGGAATGAGTCTCGACATCCCCATGCAGTGAGGGTGCGGCCGGAGGCCGGCCCGCCTAGTCGACGCCCTCCCGGCCGGCGCCCAGCACGCGCCGCGCCGCAAGCTCCTGCAGGTCGAGGTCCTGTTCGAGCGCTCGCAGCGTGTCGTCGAGCACGCGGCCGGTCCGGTGCAGCCGGATCACCTCCCGCCGCCCGGCTGCGACCGCATCGAGCACCACTCCGAAATGGGCGTCGCGCAGGCTCACGTCGAAGTCGGTGTCCGTCGCGATGTGCCGCAGCAGATTGGCCCGGTAGCTGAACTGCTCCAGCAGCCGGGGATGGATCACCAAGCCATTCTCGTCGCGGGCTAGGCGTTCCACCAACTGCAGCTGGGCCTCCGTGATCGCGGCGAGGGCCTCGATCTCGCTCATGATGCCGCGTTCCGTCTCGCCCGGCCCGAGCCGGAGCCAGCCGATGAGGAGGCCGAGTGTCGTCCCCTGCCCCAGCACCGTCACGAAGATCACGGCGAAGGCCGACATCAGGATCACGTCGCGCCCGGGCATCGTTTCCGGCAGCGAGAGAGCGACGGCGAGGGTGACGACCCCGCGCATGCCGGCCCAGCTCATCACCACCGCGCCCTTGAGGGAGGCGGTGCCCTCCGGCCCGGGCGCGCGCAGACGCCCGAGACGGTCCGAGCCCAGGATCCAGACGAAGCGCGACAGGACGACCGCGGCCACCACCACGCCGATCGGCCAGCCCAGCCGGTGCAGGATCTGTCCCGGGCCGCCGAGATGGGCGGACGCGGTCCGGAGCGACAATCCGATCAGCACGAAGACGAACGCCTCCAGCAGATGCACGAGGACCTGCCACACGGCGCTCATCGCGCGCCTGCCGTTCGCCTGGAGGATCTCGTGCTGGTGCCAGCCCAGCACGAGGCCGCTCACGACGCAGGAGATCACCCCCGACACGCCGAGCCGTTCGCCGCCGATATAGGAGGCGTACGGGAAGAGCAGGCTGATCGGAATGATCAGCGACGGGTCGGGCACGCGGCGGATCAGCGCCAGGCCGGCGACGCCGAGCGCCAGCCCGACCGCGATGCCGCCCACCGCCAGCAGGACGAAGGTCCCGGCCGCGACCGCCGGGTTGAAGTAGCCGGTCAGGGCGGCCACGACCGCGAAGCGGAACAGGACGATCGCCGCCGCATCGTTGAGCAGGCTCTCGCCTTCGAGCAGGGCCACGGTGCGGCGTGGCAGCTGCACGCGGGCGAGGATCGCGCCGGCGGCGACCGCGTCGGGCGGGGAGACCACGGCGCCGAGGGCGACGCAGGCGGCCCAGGGCAGGCCGGGGAGTGCGAGATGGGCTGCCACCGCGACGACGAACGTGGTGAACAGGACCGCGCCGACGGCGAGCAGCAGGATGCTGGTCAGATGCCGGCGGAAATCGCGCCAGGCGGTGAACCAGGCGCTGCTCATCAGCAGCGGCGGCAGGAACAGGGTGAGGATGAGCTGCGGGTCGAGCAGCACGGGCGGCATGCCGGGCACGAGCGTCAGGGCCAGGCCACCCAGGATCAGGGCGGCGGCCGGAGGCGCGCGGAACCGCCGGGCGACGAGCTCGAGAGCCAGGATGATGGCGACGAGGACGAGGACGGCTTCGAAGAGATCGACGGGGGTCATGGTCGAGCGGGGCGCTGGCTCGCTTCACCCTGGAGCGACGTTCGAGGGACTAGAACCGACACGATGTCCTCGGGTTCGGGGTGACGCCTCCCGGTCGACGCGGCAACCATTAGCACGGTTCGGCAGAATGCATTCGGGCGACGCGCGCACCGCCGCAACACGGTCCGACATCGGAGCCGGTTCGAGCGGCCGCCGACGATCTCGTCGGCGTTCCCATGATGCGCCGAACGCGACGACGATCGGCGGCGCCAGCCGGGCGCGCGCTGCCGGCCGCGATACGGCCGTCGGGCGAGACCACGGCCTGAACAACCTCCATCCGGATGCGCCGCCCGCGCGGCACGGGCGGCCTCTGAGAGGGCGACACTCCGCCCTTTAGGTGGCAGCCTGCACCTCGCCGCCGAAGCCGCGCACGTCGCCCACCAGGCCGCGTGCGAACTCGGAGGCGGAGAAGTCGCGGAGATCGGCGGCCTTTTCGCCGACGCCCACCAGGTGCACCGGCAGGCCGTAGGTCTCGGCCAGCGCCACCACGATGCCGCCGCGGGCGGAGCCGTCGAGCTTGGTGACCACCAGGCCGGTGACGTCGACCATCTCGCGGAACACGCGCACCTGCTCGACGGCGTTCTGGCCGGTGGTGGCGTCGAGCACGAGCAGCACGGAATGGGGTGCGGTCGGGTCGCGCTTGCGGATCACGCGGATGATCTTCTTCAGCTCCTCCATCAGCGCCGTGCGGTTGTGCAGGCGGCCGGCGGTGTCGATCAGCAGGAGGTCGGCGCCGGCCTCGGTGGCGCGCGCGATCGCGTCGAAGGCGAGGCCCGCGGGATCGGTGTTGGCGGGGCCGGAGATCACCGGGGCGCCCACGCGCTCGCCCCAGATCTGGAGTTGCTCCACGGCGGCGGCGCGAAACGTGTCGCAGGCGGCGAGCACGGAGGTGCGGCCGCGTTCGCGCTGCTGGAGTGCCAGCTTGCCGATCGTGGTGGTCTTGCCGGTGCCGTTCACGCCGACCACGAGCACGACATGGGGCTTCTTCGCGGTGTCGGGCTCGAAGGAGATCGCGACCGGCTCGAGCACGCGGGCGATCTCGATCGCGAGCGCCTGCCTGACCTCGTCGTCGGTGACCTCGCTGCCAAACCGGGTGCGGCGGAAGGTGTCGATCACGCGGCCGGCCACCGCGGGGCCGAGATCGGCGGCGATCAGCACCTCCTCGAGCTCCTCGAGCGCCGCCTCGTCGAGGCGGCGGCGGGTGAAGACCGCGGTGATGCCGCCGCCGAGTTTCTGCGTCGACCGAGAGAGGCCTTCGCGCAGGCGGGAGAAGAAGCCGAGTGCCATGCGCCTGGGTCCTCCGGTCAGTGCCTGTTATCGGCGGCCTGCCGAGGCAGGACACGGGCGTCGAGGCCGGTCGGGTCGGCGCTCCGGATCGGCAGCGTGGCGACGGTGCCGGGCGGGTGGTCCGGCTCGATGCGGACCGGCGCATAATGCGGCGAGCGGCCGAGGCCGGGCTTCTCCACCAGCACCGCGACCGAACGGCCGATGAAGCCGGCGTGGAAGGCGGCGGCGTTCGCGATGCCCAATGCGCGCAGCCTGGCCGCGCGCTCGCGGCGAACGGGGATCGGAACGGCGGGCATGCGCGCGGCGGGCGTGCCCGGGCGCTCGCTGTAGGGAAAGACGTGCAGGTACGGGATCGCGTGCTCGGCGATGAAGTCGTGCGTCTCGCGGAACAGCGCGTCGGTCTCGGTGGAGAAGCCGGCGATCACGTCGGCGCCGATCGCGATGCCGGGGCGGAGGCTGCGGGCGCGGGCGATGGTGGCGGCCGCGTCGGCGCGGGAATGGCGACGCTTCATGCGCTTGAGCACCAGGTCGTTGGCGGCCTGCAGCGAGAGGTGGAGATGCGGCATCAGGCGCTCCTCGTTCCCGAGCAGCGCCCAGAGATCGTCGTCGATCTCGCTCGGGTCGAGCGACGAGATGCGCAGGCGGGGGAGTTCGGGCACCAGGCGAAGCACGCGGCGGGCGAGTGCGCCGAGCGTGGGGCGGCCGGGCAGGTCAGGACCGTAGGAGGTGAGGTCGACGCCGGTGAGCACGATCTCGCGGCAGCCCTGCTCGACCAGCGCGCGGACCTGGTCGACCACAGCGCCCGCCGGCACCGAGCGGCTGGGACCGCGGCCGTAGGGGATGATGCAGAAGGTGCAGCGATGGTCGCAGCCGCCCTGCACCTGCACGAAAGCGCGGGCGCGGCCGTTCCACTCGGCGACCAGCGGCGGAGCGGCGGGCGGCGTGTCCATGACCGAGGCGATGGCGCTGGCGTCAGCACCCGGGGCCCAGCTCTCGGCGCGCAGCTTCTCGCCGTTGCCCAGGACACGGGCGACGCCGGGGAGTGCTGCCCACGCGGCAGGGTCGATCTGGGCCGCGCAGCCGGTGACCACCACGCGGGCGCCGGGGCGCTCGCGGAGGATGCGGCGGATGGCGCTGCGGGCCTGGCGCTCGGCTTCGGCGGTGACGGCGCAGGTGTTGACCACCACGAGATCGTCGGTGGCGCCCGCTGCGTGGCCGCGGATGACCTCGCTTTCGAACGCGTTGAGGCGGCAGCCGAAGGTCAGGATCTCGGGGCCGCTCACGCCGGGAAGTCCTCGAGCTCGACCGTGCCGCAAAAGGAGGTCGCGGCAGGACCGGTCATGAGCACGTGGCGGTCGGTCTCGCGCCAGTGGATCGCGAGCGTGCCGCCGTCGAGCTCGAGGCGTGCCGCACGGTCCACGAGGCCGCGGCGATGGGCATTCACGAGCGCCGCACAGGCGCCCGAGCCGCAGGCGAGCGTCAGGCCGGCGCCGCGCTCCCAGACACGTAGACGGATGGTCTCGCGGTCGAGGATGGTGGCGAAGCCGATATTGGCACCCTCCGGAAAGAGGGGATGGCGCTCGAGCGCGCGGCCGCGTGCGGCGAAATCGACCGCGCCTAGGTCGGCCACGAAGACCGTCGCGTGCGGGTTGCCCATCGAGCAGGCGGCCGCGTCGACGTCGAGCGGGAGATGCAGCGGGTCGACGTCGCCTGCGAGCGGGATTGCGGCCGCGGCGAGCACGGGCGCGCCCATGTCCGCCTCGATGCGGCCGTCCGCGAGGCGCCGCGTCGGCAGGAGGCCCGCGAGCGTCTCGATCACCGCGCCGGGCTCGAGCAGGCTTGCCACGCAGCGCGTGGCGTTGCCGCAGGTGCCGGACGCGCTGCCGTCGGGGTTGTGGATGACCATGCGCACGGCGGCGGCGGGGTTTGTCGGCGGTTGCAGACGGATCAGCTGGTCGCAGCCGATCCCCCGGCGGCGATCGGCCAGGGCGGCCGCGCGGGTGGGCGTGAGCGCGAGCGGGGCCGCGCGTTCGTCGAACACGACGAAATCGTTTCCCGCTCCGTGCATCTTGAGGAAATCGGCCCGCATCGCGCGCTTATATGGGTTATCCGCGCGGGCTCACAGCCGGTGCGGCGGCAAACCACCGCGCGAACCAGGCGATCGTGCGCGCCTGACGGTCGCGGCGGTCGGCCTCGCGGGTGAAGCCGTGGCCCTCGTCGCGGTAGACGACGAAGCTGGTGGGCACGCCGAGGGCCAGCAGGGCGGTGTGGAACTCCTGGCTCTGCGGCATCGGACATTCGAGGTCGCGGTCGCCCACCGCGATGAAAGTGGGCGTGGTCGCGCCCCGCATGTGGGTGATCGGGGAGGCGCGCAGGTAGGGGGCGGGATTGTCGTAGACCGGGCCGCCGAAATTGACCTCGTCGGAGCCGGCCTGCGGCGCCTCGCCCTCGATCGAGAGCCAGTCCGAGACGCCGGCATCGGCCATCGCGGCGCGGAAGCGGTGGGTCTGGCTCACCGCCCACATCGCCATGTAGCCGCCATAGGAGCCGCCCATGATCGCGAGGCGCGCTTCTGCGATCGGGGCGGCGCGTTCGGCGGCGTCGACGCCGGCGAGCACGTCGCGCCAATCAGCCCCGCCGAGATCGCCGATGCTGGCCGCGGCGAAGGCCTCGCCGGCGCCGTAGCTGCCGGTGTAGTTCGGCTCGAGCACGTCCCAGCCGCGGGCGAGGAGCGCGCGGGCGTCGCTGTCGGCGGCCGGGAATTCCGGCTCGTCCGCGGCTTCGGGGCCGCCATGCACGTCGACCACGAGGGGGCGCTTCGTGGCACCGGCGCCCGCGGGTTGCAGCAGCCAGCCCTGCACCGTGTGGCCGTCGACGCTCCAGGTGAGCGAGCGCGCCGTGCCGGGGGCCGCGAGCGCGCCGGCGTTCACCGCCGTCACCGGGCGGAGATCGGCGGGCGTCCCGGCCAGGATCCCGGGCGGGGTGGAGAAATCCTCAGCGATGGTGGCGGCGTGGCCGTCGGCGCAGGAGAGCGAGGCGTTCCAGCCGCCGGCGGAGAGCGTGCGCGCGTCGCGCCGCAGCAGGCGGCCGCCGTCGCCCACGGTCGCGATGCGCGTCTCGCCGGAGGCGAGCTCGGTCGCGGTGAGGCCCGGGCCGCAATGCCAGTCGAGCGAGGTGACGGTGGCGGGGAGGCCCAGCGTGAGATCGGCCGGTCGTGCGCCCAGGCGAAGGTCGAGCGTGTAGGCGTCGCCGCCGGTGGAGCCGAAATCGCTCATCCAGCCGCCGATGAAGGCGACGTGCCTGCCATCGGGCGAGACCAGGGGGTTGGCGAGCTGCTCGCGGGGACCGGGCTGGAACAGGAGGCGGGCGGGCTTGTCCGCGTCGAAGGCGTAGAGGCCGGCGATCCACCAGTTGCTGTCGCCGTCGCCGTGAGCGGCGGTGCCGACGAAGGCGCCCCCGGGGCCACCATCCGGACGCCAGTCGTATTCGTAGACGTAGAGGTCGGGAGGCGAGACGAAGCGGAGCTGGCTGCCCCCGTCGCTGTCCTCGGCGATCACGGCGATGCGCTGCTCGTCGAAATGCGTCGCCACCTCGCCTTCGATCGGCGCGCCGGCCTGGCTCCGGCCCACGCGCTTGCTGGCATCGGCGGTGGCAAGCACGGCGAGGCGGTCGCCCGGGCCGCGGCGGAGCCCGTCGAGCGGACCGGGAAAGAGGAGCACGCGATGCGCGGGGCCGCCGGCGCGGCTCGCGGTCTCGATGGCAGCGGTCTCACCCAGCGAGACCAGGAAGGCGAGCGAGGTGCCGTCCCGGTTCCACACGGGCGAGGAGGGCTGGCACGTGGCGGTGCCCGTGCAGACCGGGATGACCGGTGTGGCGTGGCCGGCGCGGTCGCGGATCACGAGACGCGCGGGTCGTTCGCCGTCGACGGGCAGGTCGCTGGTCTCGACGGAGGCGATCCGCTCGCCGTCCGGGGAGATGGCGATCGCCTTGAAGAGGGTGAGCGGTCGTGCGCTGGCGGCGACCGGCAGGAGAAGCAGGGCGAACGGGAGCAGGAAGCGGGTCATGGCGCGGGCAAAGGCCACGACCGCGCTTGAACGGCAAGGGGTGGGCTGGTAGAGACCGCCGCTTGTTCGCGCGCCCGGGCCTGGATGGGCATGCCCGGCCGCGACGTCGTGCGCCATTGCGCGCGCGAGATCCAAGCGTGCCCGCGCCCTGTCAGGCGCTGTGGGACGTTCGCCATGAGGAGTGAGAAATGCCCAAACTGAAGACCAAGTCGTCGGTCAAGAAGCGGTTCAAGATCACCGCGACCGGCAAGGTGATGTCGGGACCTGGCATGAAGCGCCACGGCCTGATCAACCGTCCCCAGAAGATGAAGCGTTCCGCCCGCGGACCGCAGACGATGACTGACATGGACGCGCGCACTGTGAAGCAGTGGGCCCCCTACGGTATCGGCTGAGAGGAGCGCATAGATGGCACGCGTCAAACGGGGCGTCACGACGCACGCCCGTCACAAGAAGGTTCTCGCGCAGTCGAAGGGGTTCGTCGGGCGCTCGTCCACGAACTACCGGATCGCGCTCGAGCGGCTCGAAAAGTCGCTGCAGTATGCGTATCGGGACCGGCGCAACAAGAAGCGCGATTTCCGCGCGCTGTGGATCCAGCGCATCAACGCCGCGACGCGTGAGCACGGGCTGACCTACAGCCGGTTCATCGACGGGCTCGGCAAGGCGGGGATCGAGATCGACCGGAAGGTGCTGGCCGCGATCGCGTATGACGATGCGGCGAGTTTTGCGGAGATCGTGAAGAAGGCCCAGGCCGCCCTCGGCTGACCCTTCCCCTGACGAGACAACATGAGGGCCGTCCCACAGGGGCGGCCCTTCGTTTATGGGCGCTGCGCATGAGTGATCCTGTCGCCGACCTCTCCGACCGCACCATCGCGGCGATCGCTGCCGCCGCCGACCTGCGTGCGCTCGACACGGTGCGAGTGGGCGTGCTCGGGAAATCGGGGGCGCTGACCGGGCTGCTCAAGGAGCTCGGCAAGCTCGCGCCCGATGAGCGGCGCGCACGCGGGGCGGCGCTGAACGCCCTGCGCGACGAGCTGGCGTCTTCCATCGAGGCGCGGCGCGCGGTGCTGGAGGGGCAGGAGCTCGCGGCCAGGCTCGCGGCCGAGCGCGAGGATGTTACGCTGCCGCCGCCGGCGACGCCGATCGGCTCGATCCATCCGGTGAGCCGGACCACCGAGGAGATCGTGGCGATCTTCGGCGCGATGGGCTTCTCCGTCGCCGAAGGGCCGGACATCGAGAGCGACTGGCACAATTTCGGCGCGCTCAACATCCCGGGCCACCACCCGGCGCGCGCCGACCACGACACGTTCTACCTGCCGGCCGCCAGCCACAACGAGGCGCCGCGGGTGCTGCGGACGCACACCTCGCCGGTGCAGGTGCGCACCATGCTAGCCGCGCCCCCCCCGATCCGGGTGATCTGCCCGGGGCGGGTGTATCGCGCCGACCACGATGCGACGCACGCGCCGATGTTCCACCAGTGCGAGGGGCTGGTGATCGACCGCGACATCACGCTCGGCCACCTGAAAGGCTGCCTGATCGATTTCCTGCGCGCGTTCTTCGCGCTGCCCGAGCTGCCGGTGCGCTTCAGGGCGAGCTACTTTCCGTTCACGGAGCCCTCGATGGAGGTCGATATCGGCTGGGACCGGCGCACGGGGCAGCTCGGCGCCGGGTCGGACTGGCTCGAGATCCTGGGCTCGGGGATGGTGAACCCGAAGGTGCTGGCCAATTGCGGGCTCGATCCGCGCGAATGGCAGGGGTTCGCGTTCGGGATGGGGATCGACCGGATGGCGATGCTGAAGAACGGGATCGCCGATCTGCGGCCGATGTTCGAGAGCGATTTGCGTTGGCTGCGGCATTACGGGACCAGCCCGCTCAAGCCCGTGTCGCTGCACGAGGGCGTGTGAGATGCGGTTCTCGCTGTCATGGCTGCGCACGCATCTCGACACGGACGCCGCGCTCGAGCGGATCACGGAGACGCTGTCGGCGATCGGGCTCGAGGTGGAGGGTGTCGAGAATGCGGGCGCTCCCCTTGCCGCGTTCCGCACGGCGCGCATCGTTTCGGCCGAGCAGCACCCGAACGCGGACCGGCTGCGCGTGTGCATGGTCGATGTCGGCGAGGCGGCACAGGTGCAGGTCGTGTGCGGGGCGCCCAACGCGCGCGCCGGGCTGGCCACGATCTTCGCCCCGCCCGGCACGGTGATCCCGGCGACCGGCGCCGCGCTGAAGATCGGCAGGATCCGCGACGTCGAGAGCCGCGGGATGCTGTGCTCACTTCGAGAACTCGGGCTCGGTGAGGAGCATGACGGCATCGCCGAGATCGACGCCGAGGTGGTGCCGGGCCTCTCCTATGCGGCCTGGGCGGGAATCGACGACCCGGTGATCGAGATCGCGGTCACGCCCAACCGGGGGGATGCGCTCAGCGTGCGCGGTGTCGCGCGCGATCTCGCGGCCGCCGGCCTGGGGACGCTGCGGGCCTGGGCGCCGGCGCCGGTGGAAGGGCAGTTCCCCTCCCCCGTTCATTGGGAGATCACCGATCACGAGGCCTGCCCGTGGGTGCTGGGGCGGACCATTCGCGGTGTGGCCAACGGGCCAAGCCCGGACTGGCTGCAGCGTCGGCTCCGCTCGATCGGGCTCAGGCCGATCAGCCGGCTGGTGGACGTGACGAACTTCTTCACGATCGATCTGGGGCGGCCGCTGCACGTGTTCGATGCGGATCGGATCCTCGGCGGGGTTCTGACGATCGGCAGCGGCCGGACGGGCACGCTCGCCGCGCTGAACGGCGAGGAGATCACGATCGAACCCGCCGACTGCGTCATCTCGGATGCGCGCGGCCCGCGCTCGATCGCCGGCGTCATGGGCGGACGTGACACGGGTGCTGAGGAGACCACGAGCAACGTGTTCGTCGAATGCGCGCTGTTCGACCCGATCCGCATCGCGCGCACCGGGCGCCGGCTCGGCCTGGTGAGCGATGCGCGCCAGCGTTTCGAGCGCGGCGTGGATCTCGCACTGCCGCCGGCGGCGCTGGAGGCCGCGACGCGGATGATCGTGGAGCTCTGCGGCGGCGAGGCGTCCGAGGTCGTGCGCGCGGGGGCCGAGCCTGCCTGGCGGCGCGAGGCGACGCTGCGGTTCGAGCGGATCCACGGTCTCGGCGGCCTCGATTTGGCGCGCGAGACGGCGGCGGCGCGGCTCGCCGCACTCGGCTTCACCGCGGTCGCGGTGGACACGGATCGGATCACCGTCGCGGTGCCGCCGTGGCGCAACGACGTGGCGGGGGCGACGCCGCTCGAGCCCGACCCCGAGATCGACACCGTGCGTGCGGAAGAGCTCGCGCGCGCGGCGGCCGGGATCGAGGCGGAATGCGATCTGCTCGAGGAGGTGCTGCGGTTGGGCGGCCTCGATGCGATCCCGGCCGTGTCGCTGCCGCGCGTGGCGCCGGTGCCGGCGCCCGTGCTGACCGAGGCGCAGCAGCGCACCGCGCTCGCGCGGCGGGTGCTGGCGAGCCGGGGGCTGCACGAGGCGGTGTCGTTCTCGTTCCTCGATGGGGCGACCGCGACGCTGTTCGCGCCGGACGTGGACCCGGCGCCGGTCACGCTGCTGAACCCGATCGCGTCCGACCTCGACCGGCTGCGGCCGACGCCGCTCGCGAGCCTGCTGCTGGCGGCGCGGCGGAACGCGGCGCGTGGGGAGGCCGCGTGCGGGCTGTTCGAGATCGGCGCCGGGTTCGGCACGGACGGGCCGGTGACGATCGCGGCCGGGCTGCGAACCGGTGCGGCCGCACGCGCTCCCGGCCGTGGTGCGGTCGCGGTGACCTGGGCGGAGGCGCGCGCCGACGTGCTGGCGGTGCTCGCGGCGCTGGGCGTGCCGGGCGATGCCTTGAGCACCGAGCGGGTGGGTGCGGCGGATGCGGCCTGGCACCCGGGGCGCGCGGGCGTGGTGAAGCAGGGGCCGCGCAACGTGCTCGCGCGGTTCGGCGCGCTGCATCCGGCGCTGCTGAAGGCGGCCGGCTTCGAGGCGCCGGCGGCAGGCTTCGAGATCCTGCTCGACGCGATCCCCGCGGCGAAGAAGCGCCGACGCTCGGCGCCGGACCTGCCGGCGCTGCAGCCGGTCAGCCGCGATTTCGCCTTCGTGGTGGATCGTGACACGCCGGCGGAGAACGTGCTGCGGGCCGCACGCGGGGCGGAGCGGAACCTGATCGCCGCGGTCGCTCTGTTCGATGTCTACGAGGGCGACAAGGTCGCGGCGGGGAGAAAATCGGTGGGGGTCGAGGTGACGATCCAGCCGCGGGAGAAGACGCTGACCGATGCCGAGATCGAGGCTGTGGCACAGCGCATCACCGCTGCGGTTGCGAAGGCGACCGGGGCGTTGCTCAGAGAATAAGACCAGGGCTCTGCCCTGGACCCGCAAGGGGACAGTCGTCCCCTTGACCCCTTACACTTGGGACTGCCTGGGCGGGGCATGGGGCAGCGCCTCATCTTCTGCTAAACTCGCTTCATGACCACCCCGCTCTCGCGCATCCGCAACTTCTCGATCATCGCCCATATCGACCACGGCAAGTCGACGCTCGCCGACCGGCTGATCCAGGCCTGCGGCGGGCTCACCGCGCGCGAGATGACCGAACAGGTCCTCGACAACATGGAGCTGGAAAAGGAGCGCGGGATCACCATCAAGGCGCAGACCGTGCGCCTGGCCTACACGGCCAAGGATGGCGAGACCTACCAGCTCAACCTGATGGACACGCCGGGGCACGTGGACTTCGCCTACGAGGTGAGCCGGTCGCTCGCCGCGTGCGAGGGCTCGCTGCTGGTGGTGGATGCGAGCCAGGGGGTGGAGGCGCAGACGCTGGCCAACGTCTACCAGGCGATCGACGCGCACCACGAGATCGTGCCGGTACTGAACAAGATCGACCTGCCGGCGGCCGACGCCGCGAAGGTGCGCGCACAGATCGAAGACGTGATCGGCATTCCGGCAGATGACGCGGTCGAGATCTCGGCCAAGACCGGTCTGAACATCGAGGGCGTGCTCGAGGCGCTGGTGACGCGGCTGCCGCCGCCGGTGGGGGATGCGGACGCGCCGCTGACCGCGCTGCTGGTTGATAGCTGGTACGACCAGTATCTCGGCGTGGTGATCCTGGTGCGGATCAAGAACGGGCGCCTCAAGGCGCACGCCAAGCTGCGGATGATGTCGACCGGGATCACGCATACGGTCGACAGCGTGGGCGTTTTCACGCCGCACATGACCCCGATGGACGAGCTCGGGCCGGGCGAGATGGGCTACATCACTGCGAGCATCAAGACGGTCGCGGACTGCAATGTCGGCGACACGCTGACCGAGGACCGGCGGCCGGCGGCGGCGGCGCTGCCGGGGTTCAAGCCGTCGGTGCCGGTGGTGTGGTGCGGGCTGTTCCCGATCGACGCCGACGACTTCGAGAAGCTGCGCGAGAGCCTGGCCAAGCTGCGGCTGAACGATGCGTCGTTCCACTTCGAGGCGGAAACCTCGGCGGCGCTGGGCTTCGGCTTCCGCTGCGGCTTCCTCGGGCTGCTGCACCTGGAGATCATCCAGGAGCGTCTGAGCCGGGAGTTCGACCTTAACCTGATCGCGACCGCGCCCTCTGTTGTGTATCGCCTGCACCGCACCAACGGCACGGTCGAGGAGCTGCACAATCCGTCGGACATGCCCGACAGCATGCAGATCGCCAGCATCGAGGAGCCGTGGATCAAGGCGACCATCATGGTGCCGGACGACTACCTGGGCTCGGTGCTGACCCTGTGCTCCGACCGTAGAGGGCAGCAGAGCGACCTGACCTATGTCGGCGGCCGGGCGATGGCGGTGTACCGGCTGCCGCTGAACGAGGTGGTGTTCGACTTCTACGACCGGCTGAAGTCGGTCAGCCGCGGCTATGCCAGCTTCGACTACGCGATGGACGGCTACGAGGAGAGCGACCTGGTGCGCATCTCCATCCTGGTCAACCTGGAGCCGGTGGACGCGCTGTCGTTCATCGCGCACCGCAGCGCCGCCGAGACCCGCGGCCGCTCGATCTGCGGCAAGCTCAAGGACCTGATCCCGCGCCAGCTGTTCAAGATCGCGATCCAGGCGGCAATCGGCGGCCGGGTGATCGCGCGCGAGACCATCGGCGCGCTGAGCAAGGACGTGACCGCCAAGTGCTACGGCGGCGACATCAGCCGCAAGCGCAAGCTGCTGGACAAGCAGAAGGAAGGCAAGAAGCGGATGCGCCAGTTCGGGAAGGTCGAGATCCCGCAGAGCGCGTTCCTCGCGGCGCTCAAAATGGACGCATGAGGGGCGATGGACGGGTCGGCGGGGTGCCTGCTATGACCCCGCGGCAACGGAGAGTTGGCCGAGCGGTTTAAGGCGCACGCTTGGAAAGCGTGTGTGCGTGAAAGCGTACCGTGGGTTCGAATCCCACACTCTCCGCCATCGCGATGGCGTCGCACCTGCGTGACACGACGGTCGCGATAGGATCCGGAAACCACCGCATGACCGATGCAGAGACGCGCTTCCTGGACGATCCGGTCTGGGCGGCTTTGACCACGTCTCACCGCGCCCTGGCGCAGGGCGGTCCGCTCGCCTGGCGCTATCCGTCGGACGTCTCGCCCTTTGCCGCGATCGCGGACCGGAGCCGGGCTTCGTTCGTGGCCCTGGCCGCCTTGGTGCCTCCCGGCGGCCAGGTCGCCCTGTCTACCCTCGGGCGGCTCGTCGCCCCCGCCGGGTTCGCCGTCGAGATGCAGGCGCCGATCATCCAGATGATCCTGGACGCTCCGGCCGCTTGCCTGCCGTCGACCCCCGAGCACGTCGTCCTCGGCCCTGACGACGTGGCCGAGATGCTGGATCTCACCGGGCGCACACGTCCCGGGCCGTTCGGGCCACGCACGATCGAGCTCGGCCACTATATCGGCTTGCGGGCGGGTGGCGCGCTCGTCGCCATGGCCGGCGAGCGGATGCGCTTCGGTCGCTTCGTCGAGATCAGCGCGGTGTGCGTCGATCCCGCTCATCGCGGCAAGGGCTATGCGGCGCTTCTGATGACGCGGCTGGCCCTGCGGCAACAGGCGGATGGATCGGTCCCGATCCTGCATTCCTTCGCGACCAACGCGCAGGCCAACTCCCTCTACGAACGGCTCGGCTACACCACGCGACGCACGCTCGTGATGACTGTCTTGCGGGCGGCGGTTGAGGAGTGAGCGCGTTCGCCTGTGTTTTGAACGACTTCGTCGAGCGGCTGGCGACGCATCTGGCTGACACCCGCACGGCTCGGAAGATCGGTCCTCTGTCGTGAGCTGCATGCGCGGGGCAACGCTCGCACCTGTCGGTCCGGCGCGCGAGGCTCAACAGGGCGCGGATCGCCGCGCGGCACGTTCGGCACAGACCTGGAGGGCGCGCCTGGCAACCATCGCGACGACCACGGCCAGGGCCGCCTCGGTGTCCTCCCCGATCGCATTGCGGACGACCATCTTGCGGACCAGCGGCATCGCGGCGCGGCTCACGTCTTGCCATTCGACGTCGATCCAGGCGGCACCTCGGAGCCGCTCGACGGCGTCCCGCACGGCATCGACGGCCTCGTGCGGCCGGGTGGCCAGAGCGGTCCCGGCCAGCAGGTCGGGCGTCAGGGTGAGCGTCGCGTCGAACGTCACGATGTCTCCTCCTGTCGGATCCGAACGCGAGGGGTCGAGCCGGCGAAGATTGCCGTGCCCGGCGAGTTCCGCGAAACTCGGGGCTGGATGACGCCCGGGGAGTTCCAATGGTCGATCGCCGCTTCCATCTCGGCTGGTTCGTCCATTTCGGGGCGCAGTCCTGGAACGATCCTCTCGGGGCGGCGCCCGAGCCGTGGGACGGCAACCTGCATCTCGACCTGGCGCGCGCGATGGAGCGGGCCTGCTTCGACTACATGCTGATCGAGGACACGCTCAGCATCCCGTCCGTCTATGGCGGCAGCCGTGCGGTCTATCTCGAGCGCGGCATCATGGCGCCCAAGCACGATCCGGCGCCGCTGGCCGCGATCCTGGGCCACCAGACGCGGCATCTCGGCATCGTGGTGACGCTGTCGACCACCTTCTATCCGCCGTTCATGCTGGCGCGGCTCGCCTCCACGCTCGATCACCTGACCAACGGGCGGTTCGGCTGGAACATCGTCACCAGCA
Organism: uncultured Acetobacteraceae bacterium; assembly: GCA_964247685.1. GTDB lineage: Bacteria > Pseudomonadota > Alphaproteobacteria > Acetobacterales > Acetobacteraceae > CAXTPV01. The sequence continues at coordinate 977 of CAXTVZ010000014.1, read as the reverse complement.
CGGAGGATGCGGCCGCGCGCAATTTCGGAATGACCGAGATGCCGCCGCGCGCGCTTCGCTACGAGATGGCGGACGAGTATGTCGAGCTGGTGACGAGGCTGCTCGAGTCGTGGGCGCCCGACGCGGTGGTGCGCGATCCCGCGCGCAACATCTACGTCGATCCCGGCAAGGTGAATCCGGTTCATTTCGAAGGACGTTTCTACCGGTCCGAGGGGCCGCTCAACACGGTGCGCTGTCCGCAGGGGCGTCCCGCCTTCATCCAGGCGGGCGGCTCTCCACGTGGGCGCGAGTTTGCGGGCAAGCACGCGGACTCGATCATCGCGACGACCAACGGGATCGCGGGGATGCGCGCGTATCGCGACGACGTGCGCGCCCATGCCGCGCGGCAGGGTCGTGATCCGGACAGCATCAAGGTGTTGTTTCTAATCGCGCCCTATGTCGCCGACACCATGGCGGAGGCGCGCACCCAATACGACCGATTGCTCGAGGCACCGGAGTTCATCGAGCGCACGCTCGCTGCCTTCGGTTCCTTCGTGCATATCGACTTTTCGCAATACGATCTCGATCAGCCCTTGCCGCCGCTCACCACCAACGGCGAACAGGGCGCGCTCGACAAGTTCACCCAGACCGGCCTCGGCCAGGCGCCGCACGGCAAGACACTGCGGCAGCTCGTTCGAGATAGCGGCACGTCCAGCTCGCTGGAGCTCGTGGGAACGCCAGACCATGTGGCGGACCTCATGGGCGAGGCGATGGAGACGGTGGGCGGCGACGGCTTCCTCGTCACGCATCCGTTCGGCGGGCTCACGCGACATTATGTCGCCAGCATCACCGAAGGGCTGGTGCCGGCGCTGCAGCGGCGTGGGCTGGCGCGGAGCGCATATACCGGGCGAACGCTGCGCGAGACGTTGCTGGAGTTCTGAGAGGAAGAAGGCCAGGGCTCTGCCCTGGACCCGCCAAGGGACAGTCGTCCCTTGGAA
>CAXTVZ010000013.1:0-28959 GCA_964247685.1 uncultured Acetobacteraceae bacterium | reverse complement strand
GCGATCAGCCCCGGTCCGGCGACCGCCGCTCCTGGCGCGACGGCTGACAGATCCGCTTAAGTGAAGCGAGCATTGCAACAAGCGCCGCGTCAAACGGCCCGTTCTCGCCAATGAGTAATACCGACAACTGGTGCGAAGCCTGTCGAAAAGGATAGGGCAGAGCGCTGTCGGCCTTCCTCTTCCAAATGAACTCGGAGGTGCGCTGGCATATCAGCCTCCAATACAGCTGGCAGAGGAGCACCGGGACAATGTTCTCAGCGCAAGGCTAAAAGTCGAATGCCAGTTTAACGCTTCGTGCAAGTGCAAGCGGCTCCGATACGATCCAGCTGGAAACGTCGATGTCGCGCTCTATGAAGCCGTGCTGGAGCAGGAAGTCCTTCTGATTCGTCAAACCCGTTACGTAATCCTCAGACAGACTTGGCTCGAAACGCTTGTGCAGATCCGGACCATAGGCGCGGCGAACGTTCAGCTCGCTGGAAGCGGTTTCCGAAGCAATCGCTGACACAACGCCGTCGGGATTGTCCTTCGCCCACTCCCCCGTACGTAGAAGCACTGCGAGGTAGCGGGCCACCAGATCGGGGCGTTCTAGCGCGAGCGTGCGGTTGACGGTGATTGGACGAGGAGTGCCTGCATTGACCTTGAGGAGGCGGTCAGGTTGTGCGTTGAGGTCAAGGACTGGTCGAAGCCCGTGGTTCGCAACCAGCGAGGCGCTCGTTGCACCCTTTGCATAGAGAGCGTCAACCCGGCCGACCTGCAGACTCGCCAATCCCGGATGGATTGGCTTGTCGACGCGCTGCCTGTTTTCTCGCAAGTCGAGCTCACCAGAGTCGACCTCGATGAACGTCACATCGGATGCGGTCAGACCGCCGAGTTGTAGTCCGTTTAGCAATCCACGAAGATGTTCGGCACGACCCACGTCGACGAGACGCGTCCGGCTAGTCGGCAGGCCGAGCCTTCGTCCACGCAGATCATGGGCCGTGCGGATCGGACTGTCCTCGTTCACAAGGACGAGTTGCTCCTCATCCACCCAGGTAATGCCAACCAGCGCCGTATCCGTGCCGCGGGCTCTGGCCCACAGGGGAGGGACGTTTCCGCCCTCGCGGAACATGCCGGGCTGGGAATGATCAAAGTGGGACACACGGATCTGCGGGTCGTCGGACGCGCGAATTGAGTCCAGCTGGATCCCGAGCGCCGCGAACTCGCGGTGCAGCCATCGGTGGTGCTGTGCAATGCCGGATGTCGTCGGGACCGGGCAGCGCGTGTACCAGAGCCTCGTCGCGGAGGAGGTCGACACGTCGGATGGCATCGCGTCAAACAGGAGCGTCATCGAGCGACCTTTCGTATCCTTCAGGCACGCCGTACAGGCGGAATGCTGAAACTACGCCACGATAGCCGAGCGCCGAACAGACGCAAGTTTTTCGATGTGCTTTGTTGATTCCACGTCCAACATATGTGCCTCTCACCCGGAAGCCTGGTATCTCGCGTCTCGTCGCGCAGATGGGCGCACGGAGGAAGAACGATGGCCATCACGTATCGGACGCTAGGGCGAAGCGGCGTCAAGGTATCGCCGATCTGTCTGGGAACCATGATGTTCGGCAAGCAAACAGATGAAGACACGGCCGCACGGATCGTCGATCGGGCTCGCGCTCAAGGGGTAAATTTCATCGACACGGCCAATGTCTACAATGACGGGGCGTCAGAAGAGGTGGTCGGTCGGCTGGTTTCCCGTGACCGCGACGATTGGGTGGTGGCCACGAAGTATGTGAATTCGAGACATGCCGGCCCCAATCGCCGCGGCGCCTCGAGAAAGAACACGGTCGAGGCCGTTGAGGCGAGCCTAGGTCGGCTCGGAACGGACTATATCGACCTGATGTATCTTCATCGCCAGGACCATTCGACGCCGATCGCGGAAACGGTGCAGGCCTTGGGTGACCTCATCCGTGCCGGGAAGCTGCGATATTGGGGTCTTTCCAATCACCCGGCGTGGAAGATCGCCGAATTCTGCCGCACAGCTGACGCGCTTGGTGTCCCGCGGCCGGCCGCGAGCCAGCCATGCTACAATCTGGCCAATCGCCAGCCGGAAACGGAACATCTCGGAGCGTGCGACTACTATGGCGTGGGTGTCGTGCCTTACAGCCCGCTCGCGCGCGGGGTGCTAACGGGCAAGTATATCGCCGACCAGGCTCCGGCGGCCGATACGCGCGCTGGCCGGAACGACAAGCGGATGCTCGAGACGGAGTGGCGCGAGGAGTCGCTCGTTCTCGCCGCGCGGATCAAGGAGCATGCTGAGGAGCGCGGCATTACCGCCGGACAGTTCGCCTTGGCCTGGGTCGTCAACAACAAGCTCATATGTTCCGCCATCACCGGTCCCCGCACGTTCGAGCAATGGGAAGATTACCTGCCCGCGCTCGACTACGTGTGGACACCGGAAGACGAAGCCCTGGTTGATGGTTTGGTGGCGTCAGGCCATCCCTCGACGCGCGGCTTCAATGACCCGAGCCACCCGTTTGTCGGACGGGTTCTCGACTATAGCGCAGTCTAGTAGGTTTAGACGTTTCGCCCCGTCTTCGCCGCGTAGCCCCATCGAACCGGGACTGTGCGGCGAGACATACGGGCGGTTGGTTGGGCCAGCGTCAAAGGACTAGAGCCGTCAGACGAGCAGGCTTTCCGTCGTCTGGAAGCGGCTTACGAGATTCCTGGACCAACCCAGGAACATCATCGCGCACCCTTTTCGGGACGCGAGACTTGAGCCGTTGTCAGCTCTGAGTGGTTCGTAGGATCCTCCGCGCATTGCCACCGGAGACAAGGGCGGCGTCCTCCTCGTTGAGGCCCGCCTCGAACAAGCTCTGCCGCAACGAGTCCTGCTGCAAGGCCGGAAGTATGGGCCAGTCCGTTCCAGCAAGGACCCTCTCGGGACCGAAGAAATCCACCAGGACGCGGACGATCCTAGGATCATGACCCATTGTATCGAAGTAGATGTTGGGGCGCTCGCCCTGAGCCCAGCGTTCACGACCGAACGCCCCACCGCGCGAGGCCTGAACAATCGCGCCGAGACCGAGGGTTGCGAAAATCAGCGATAAGTCCGGATGGCGGTCGAGAATTCTGGCATGCAGGACCGACAGGAAGGCCACGCCGTTCATTAGTCCCCGGGCGGCTGAATTGCCGAGCGGCCCTGCGCCTGCGATCAGGTGACCAGCATCGCTCACGCCAATAGGGTGCACAAATACCGGCACTCGGCGTGCTGCCGCGGCTGCAAGCACCGGCTGAGCCGACGCATCGCTCAGGAAGCGGTGTCTGCGCGAGGAGTCGACGACGATCCCGGCCAGACCAAGCTCGTCGATCGCCCGCTCCACCTCGCGTGCGGCCTCCTCACCTCCAAACGCGTCGATCGTCGCCAAGGCAAGCAGGCGCTCCGGGTGGCGATCCACGAGCGACACGAGCCAGTCGTTGGTCTTCCGGATCCTGTTGCCGTCCACGGGAAGATCAAGGCCGAACAGGCCTTCGATCGTCGTACTCAGAACGGCCGTCGAGACGCCAGCCTGTGCGAACTCATCGACGAGCGCCTCCGGGTCTCGGATCTTGCGAATGATGTCGTCTCGGATCTGAATCGCCGGATGCTGGGCAGGCCTGCTTGCGTCGAGGTCGGCTGGCCAGAGATGCGTGTGGATGTCGACGATGTCGAGCGGCGTGCTCATGCCGCGCTGGCCTTCTCCAGGCGAGCGGCGACGCCGGCCTTCACAAGCGGCACGATCTCCCTTCCGTAGCGCACGGTATCCTCGGTCGGATAGAAGCCTCGCAAAAGGAAGTTTGAGATACCGATGTCGTGATAATCGAGCAGCGCGTCCGCAATCTGGTCGGGCGTGCCAACAAACGCGGTCGAATTCCCTCCGGCACCGCTGGCCTCAGCGACTTCCGTCCAGAGCCGCTTGTCCAGAACCTTCCCTCGAGCGGCCGCCTCTCTCAATCGCACGGAACCGATATTGGTCGGCTTGCGCTCGCCGTTGCCCCCCGTCCGCTCGATGTTCTGCTTGACCTTCTGTAGGATGCCTGCCGCCTTGTCCCATGCTTTGTCTTCGGTATCGTCGACCACGATCCTGAAAGCGAGCGTGAACCGAACCGCGTCGGCGCGGCCATGCTGCGCCGCCACTGCCCGGACCTTCGAGATGGTCTCCCGCGCGTCATCGAGCGGCTCACCCCACAGGGCGTAGACGTCGGCGTGCTTGCCGGCGACCGCTATGGCCGCATCCGACGAACCGCCAAACGAGATCGGGATGTGCCCTCGAACAGGCTTCACCTGCGAGAAGGCGCCCTTCAGCTTGTAGAAGCGGCCTTCATGATCGAAGGGCTCTTCGGCGGCCCAGTATCTTCGCAGAATGCTCAGATATTCTTCGGTTCGGGCATAGCGATCGTCGTGCGAGAGGAAGTCGCCGTCGCGCGCCTGGTCCGCATCTGACCCTCCGGTGATGATATGCACCCACAGGCGTCCCGCGCCAAAATGATCAAGGGTCGCCAGCTGCCGTGCGGCCATCGTTGGCGCCACGAAGCCGGTCCGATGCGCCAGAAGCGAGCCGATCCGGGTCGTGTTGGCGAGCACGAACGCCGCGAGGTGGTTGTTGTCCGGCCATATCGAGAACGCACCCATCAACAGTTTGTCGATGCCGGCGCTCTCGAGCTGCTTCACGTGATCGAGGATGTAGGCGGTGTCGATGACCGCGCCGCTGGGAGGGATCACATCGGATCCCTGGCGCGTGCCGGTATGGCCTATGAACTCGCCCACCATCCTTCGTCCCCTCTCGTACAGCATTGCCGAGCTGGAGCCCGCACCGGGCGAACTTCAGATTACACGGGAACTCTGGCCCGTTGACGGATTCCACGCAAGTGGTAGGTGTTGAACCTCGGGGGACAACATTACCCCAGGACATGACGTGGAAGGCCGCGTGCTGCCAGACAGAATCCTCACGGAGCTTCGTGAATACGCGGAGACGATGGCGGCTGGAGCGTCGATCCGCGACCAGGAGCGCACGCTCCCGTTCGAGGTCTATCGTCAGCTGCGACAGCTTGGCATCGGGCGGCTCCGGATTCCGGTCGCGCATGGCGGCTTTGGGGGCACCGTGCCCGACCTCATCAACGCGGTCATCACGATTGCGGAAGGTGACTCGAGCGTGGCTCACGCATTGCGTTCGCATTTCAACTTCACCGAATCGCTGGTCGTTTCCGCCAGCGACGGGCGGCTACGACGCTGGGCGCCCGCAATCGTTGATGGCGCCTTGTTCGGGGGCGCATCCGCCGAACTCGGCACACCGCGTCCCGGCGATGTCACCGCGACTCTTCGGCGGCAAGACGATCACTACACGCTGAACGGACGTAAATATTACGCCACGGGTACGGCGTTCGCCGACTTCGCTGGCTTCTCTGCACTCGACGATGACGGCGTGCTGGTCTCCGCCCTCATCCCGACATCGCGCGCGGGCATCGAGATCCTCGATGACTGGGATGGCTTCGGTCAAAGGCTGACGGCGAGCGGCGGCGTCAATCTCGTCGACGTGAAGGTCTACCCCGAGGAGATATCACGTCGCTCCGAAGGCGCGCCGGTGGCGCGCCACACCTCGACGTTGCGCCAGCTTCATCTGGCAGCCTGCTGTGTCGGAATCCTCCGGAGCGTGGTGTCCGAGGCGGTGGCCTACGTCCAGAACGCGGCGCGCACGACCCGGCACAGTGCGGCGGAGCACGCCATCGATGACCCGTTCGTCCAGCAAGTCGTCGGCGAACTGGCGGCTCAGCGGGATGCGGCGGAGGCCATGGTGCTCCGTTCGGCGCATCTCGCGGAAAACGCCGCCAATGCCGTGTTGGCGAACGACGACCGTGCCCACGATCTGCTCATCGAGAGCGCGCTGTCGACCGCCGGCACGCAGCTGGTGATCGGCCAGCTCGGCTTCGTCGCGACCACGAATCTGTTCGAGGTCGGTGGCGGATCGGCGACATCCCGATCCCGCAACCTCGACCGCCACTGGCGAAATCTGAGGACGATCCTCAGCCACAACCCGCTGCGTCACAAGGCGCGGGTCATCGGTGATTTCCTCCTCTCGGGCCGAGATACCCACCTCCTCGAAGGACGCGTGTTCTGACGGCGCCAGCCACCCTCGCGGGCTCGGTAGCGGGACGCCGCGTCGCACGTACGGGTCGAGCGAACTTGAAGCCTGGACGGGGCAGGGCGCTTGCCTTGATGGTCCATTCCGTCCGGCGCCTGCTCTCCGCACTGCTGATCGTCGTGCTCGTCGTGGGCATCACCTTCACTCTGGTCAACCTGGCACCTGGCGACATGGTGGACGTGATGATGGGCGAGGCGGGCGGTGCCGATCCCAGCGTTGCCGCCGCGATGCGCGCGCAGTACGGGCTGGACCAGCCGGTCGTTCTTCGCCTGCTGCACTACATTTTCGATATCGCGCGCCTCAATTTTGGCTTCTCCTTCCGCCAGCAACAGCCCGTCCTGTCGCTCATCATGGAGCGGCTGCCAGCCACCATCCTGCTGATGACGGCGGCGACGTTCATTGCCGTCAGCGTGGCGCTGGTGCTGGCACTGGTGTCCACGCGGCGACCGGGCCGGCTGCTCGATCAGACGATCGGGCTGGTTGTTTTGGTCGCCTATACAACGCCCGCCTTCTGGAGCGGTCTGATGCTGACGGTGCTCTTTGCCGTCAGACTTCGTTGGCTTCCGACCGGAGGCTTCGAGACGCTGTTTTCCGACACTCACGGCCTGCAACGTATGGCCGATATCGCGCGCCATCTCGTTCTTCCCGCCGTGAGCCTGTCGCTGTTTCACGTGGCACTCTACACGCGCCTGCTGCGCGCCTCGCTGCTCGACGTGATGGGCATGAACTTTATCCAGACGGCCCGCGCCAAGGGTCTCGGCGAAAGCCGCGTGATCGGCGTTCATGCGCTGGGCAATGCACTGCTGCCACTGGTGACGATGGTGGGCATGCAGGTCGGCAGCACGATCGGCGGCGCGGTGGTGATCGAATCCGTCTTTTCCTGGCCCGGGATCGGCAGACTCGCCTTCGACTCGATGATGAGCAGGGATACATCCGTTCTTCTGGGCATCGTCCTGTTCAGCAGCATTCTCGTGATCGCGAGTAATCTCGCGGTCGATCTCCTCAACGCTTGGATCGACCCGCGGACGAGGCGCGAATGAGCGGCACACGACCCGGCTTCTGGAGACGCTACGGCGCCGACAGGTCGGCGGTGTTCGGCCTGATCCTCGTCGTTCTCATCCTTGTCGGCGGACTGGGCTCCGCCTGGATCAGGCCGGGCTCGCCGTGGTCGATCGTCGGCCCCGCGTTCCAGTGGCCTGGTCAGAGCTGGGCGCACCCGCTCGGAACCGACGTCCTTGGCCGCGACATCCTTCGCGGCGTGCTTCATGGTGCGACGGTCTCGATCTCCGTGGGCTTCGCTGCCGCAGCCATCGCCGTCGTGGTCGGCACGCTCGTCGGCGCCAGTGCGGGCCTCGGCGGCCGACTGCTAGATCAAACGCTCAGCCGGATCGTCGAGGCGTTGCAGTCGATCCCGCCCTTCCTGTTGGCGATTCTGATCCTCGTCCTGTTCCGGCCGCGCGAGGCGACCATCGTGGTGTCGATCGCCGCGATGTCCTGGATGCCTGTCGCGCGCCTGGTGCGTGTCGAGGTGCTGCGCTTCAGGCAGGCGGATTTCGTGGCCGCCTGCCGCATCATGGGCATGTCCTCGTCGCGTATCTTCCTGACGCAGATCCTGCCGAACTGCACCGGACCTCTTCTGGTCACCGCGACGATCATCGTCGCCTCAGCGATCCTGGCCGAGACGGGCCTTGCGTTTCTCGGCCTCGATGACCCCAGCCAGATGTCCTGGGGGCTGATGATCGCGTCCGGCCGTGGTGCGCTGTTCAACGCCTGGTATGTCAGTGCCATTCCGGGCCTCGCGGTCTCGCTGACGGTGCTCGCGGTCAACCTAGTGGGCGAGGGCCTGAACGATGCGGTGAAACGGTCGCGACGGGATGTCGTGCGATGAGCGCTGCATTCTCGCTGCCCGATTCTGTAGACCCCGTCCTGTCGGTCGCGGGATTGACGATCAGCAGTGGCGGCGAGCATTCGCGCGCGATCGTCGAGGATTTGAGCCTGGCTATCGCACCTGGCGAGGCCGTCGCCCTGATCGGCGAGTCCGGAAGCGGCAAGTCGCTTACCGCACTTTCGCTGATCGACCTGGTGCCGAAGCCGCTGCATGCGTCGGGCGGCAGCGTCCGGTTCGCCGGGCGGGAACTGCTGGCCGACGACGAGAAGGCGCTCCGTGCCGTGCGCGGACGCGGCATCGCGATGACCTTCCAGGACTCCATGTCCGCACTCAATCCGGTGATGACGATCGGGCGGCAACTCCGTGAGACCATTGCCGTGACCCATCCAGGATCGCGATCGGACCTCGGGACACAGGCGGCCGACCTTCTCAGGCAGGTCAGGATCGCCGATCCCGAACGCGTTCTGGGCGAGTATCCGCATCGGCTTTCCGGCGGCATGCGGCAGCGGATCATGATCGCGATGGCGATCGCAGGTGCCCCCCGTCTGTTGCTGGCCGACGAGCCGACCACCGCGCTCGACGTCACCATCCAGGCGGAGATCCTCGATCTTCTCGCGCGCTTGCGCGGCGAGACGGGACTTTCGGTCCTGCTGATTTCGCATGACCTCGGCCTGGTTGCAGGGTGGGCGTCGCGTGTGCTGGTGATGTATGCGGGGCGCATCGTGGAACAGGGACCGGCGGTCGCGGTGCTTCGCGCGCCCTCGCATCCGTATACGGCGGGGTTGCTGCGGGCCCGTCCGGGTCGCGGCCTGCCTCTGCGCGACGCGTCGGGACGACGTTCGCCGCTGCGTGAGATCGTCGGCAGCGTGCCGTCGGTTCACGAACGTGGCGACGGCTGCACCTTCGCGCCGCGCTGTGCCTCCGCAGATGGACGCTGCACGCGCGAAGTGCCTGTGCTGCGTGCGCCGCCGCCGCATGTCGGATCCTCGCGCCTCGTGGCGTGCCATCACCCGGTGGGCACGACATGAGTGCCGCGCCACTTCTTCAGGTCCGTGATCTGTCGGTCCAGCATCGCATCCAGCGGCGGTCGGTCGAGATCATCCAGGACGTGTCGTTCGAGCTCGGTTCAGGGCAGACGCTTGGCCTGATCGGCGAGTCCGGCTGCGGTAAATCGACTCTGGCCCGCGCGCTGACCGGCCTGGTTGCGCCTGCACAAGGGGACATCCGGTTCCTGGGCCGCGACATCGCCAAACATGTGCGCGAACGCGATCGACTTGAGATTGCGAAACAGATTCAGATGATCTTTCAGGATCCTGCCGCCTCGTTGAATCCGCGACTGACGGTCGGCCGGGCGCTCGAGCAGCCGCTACGTGTCCATGGCATGCGCGACCGCCTCGCGCGCGCGAACGCCGTGTCCGACATGCTGGCACTGGTCGGCCTGCCGCCTGCCGCCCGCGACAGATATCCCGACGAATTCTCCGGGGGACAACGGCAGCGCATCAGCATCGCACGTGCGCTGATCCTCGGCCCCAAGCTCCTGATCTGCGACGAGCCTGTCGCGGCGCTCGACCTGTCCATCCAGGCGCAGGTGCTCAATCTTCTCGTGCGCCTGCAGCAGGAAACCCAGCTGTCTTTGTTGTTCATCTCTCACGATCTCGCCGTTGTCCGACATATGGCCGACCGCGTGATGGTGCTCTATCTCGGGCAGATCATGGAGATCGGCGGCCCGGAGATCCTCGTCGACGCCGGGCTGCACCCGTACACGCATCTTCTCGTCGATTCCGAGGACCACGATCCGGAGCAAAAGCGGGTGCGGCCTCTCGATACCCAGGCGCAGGCGAGCGTGTCGAGCCGGCCACCCGGCTGTCCGTTCGTTGCACGTTGCCCACGCCGCAGCGCGCGATGCGACACGGAGCGCCCGGCGCTCCGCCGAGCAACCGACGGACACCTTGTGGCCTGCCATTTCGCAGGACCAGCCTCCGCACCTTTGTCATCGAAGGTGCGGACGATGGAGCTCCATGATGCCTAATCCGCAAGCGCCGTCTGCGCCGCGCCGAGGGGTGACCGTGGCGACAGTCGAGCATCGATCGCCGAATCTCACGGAACGCTGCGTTTTCTACCGGAGTCCTCATGCGGCCTTCGGCATCGTGTCACGAGCTCTGCAGGCGGGAGCGGCGCGATGAGCGGCTCGACCACATGGGATGTGCTCGTCGTCGGAAGTGGCGGTGCAGGCCTGGCAGCCGCATGCCGCGCCGCGGAGGGCGGCGCTTCCGTCCTGGTGGTGAACAAGGGGGTCGTCGGGCGGAGTGGGGCCACCATCACATCCGGCGGCGGCATCTCGGTTGCCGGTCAAACACTTCGCGATCGCTTCGGCTTCGACGCCGATCCGGCCGACACCGAGCAGGTGTTTTTCGACGACACATGGCGCGCCGGCCGCTTCCTCGGCACACCATCTCTCATCCGGACCATGGTCGAGGACGTTGGCGAACAGGCCGCCTGGATCCTTGATCTTGGCGTCAAGCCGAAGGTCTCGAAACGTGCGCCGGGCCATAGCAGCGGCCGGGGCATTCATGTGTCGGGCGTCGATTTGCAGCGGATCCTGCTCCGTGCGGCCGTCGCACAAGGCGTGCGCTTCCGCGAGCGATTTCAGGCAGACGAAGTGGTGCTCGACGCGGATGGTGCCTGCGGCGTCGCCGGTCTGGATCGACCCAGCGGCGAGATCGAGAGCATCGCCGCAAAGTGTGTGGTGCTGGCGACCGGTGGCTTGACGTCCAACTGGTCGCTCCGGACGGCTCCCGAGGAGCTCGGTGGCGACGGCCACGCCATGGCGCTGCGCGCGGGTGCGGAAGTCGTGGATCTCGAGATGCTCCAGTTTCTGCCGTGTTGCCTGCTGGCGCCGGCTCTTTGGCGAGGCCTCCAGTTTCCGTGGATCATGGGACCACAAAGCGGTGTCATAGCGTGGCTGCTCAATCGCCACGGCGAACGCTTCATGGCGCGATGGGACGCGGACAACCTCGAGCTGGCACCGCGAGACACCGTCAGCGCAGCGTGTGCCGCAGAAGTGTTCGCCGGCCGTGGCAGTCCGTCGGGAGGGGTCTACCTCTCCTGGAGGCACCTTCCGACCAATCTCATCGACGACCTCTCCCGCGTCGTCGGAGGTGTGGATGCGTCCTGGCACTGGCAAGGCTTCGACATGTCATCGCTGGTCGCCCGCATCCGTGCGGGCGAAGCACTTGAAGTCGCGCCCGCTGCGCATTTTTCGCTCGGCGGAATTCGGGCCGATGTGGATGGGCGAACCGCCGTTTCCGGCCTCTACGCCTGTGGAGAGGCAACGGGCGGCTTGCATGGCGCAAACCGCTTGTCAGGCAACGCAGGCGCGCAAATTCTGGTCCAAGGCGCGCGGACTGGGCGGGCCGCCGCCGGTACGCAACGCGGTGCGCCGGCGCCGAAGGCAGAGCACGCGGCCTGTGAGGCCGTGCGCACGCGGCTGGCTATCGGCGGCCAAGCTGGCGAGCGTCGCGAGAAACTCCTTCGGGTTGCCGATCGCGCGCTCGCACCGGTGAGAAACCAAGAGTCTCTTGCTACGGCACTGCAGGAAATTCGGGACATGCGTTCGGCGCCGATCACCTCGGCGGGTGCTGCGGCGCATCCCCAAGCTTGGCGCCGTGACGATTGGACGTCGCTCGAGTCCGCGGCGGCACAAATCTGTCTGGAAGCCGCGCTGCTGGGAGCGGAGAAGCGGGATCACTCGATCGGCGCCCACTATCGTTCCGATTGCCCCACGCTACCGGCGACGTCGCCGCGGGAACAGGGAGTGATCCGGCTTAATGATACGGTTCTGGACCACCGGTTCGTCCCCGCTGGAGGCTCGTTGAAGGCTTCTGTGATCTCAGAGCTTTCGGCATGAGAATATGCGTGCGACGTGGCTCGGCTGGCGGAGACAACGAGCTTCGTGACTATGCACTGCCAGACAGCGTTCCGCATTACCTGCACGCCCGTGTCTGGTCCGAGCTGAGCATCAGCAATGTGCTGGCCTGGCTCCAGGCAGAATACGAGCCGGATCTCGGCTACGAACTGGCCTGCCGCCGTGGGCTCTGCAACGTCTGTGTCGTGCGTGTGAACGGCGCCCCCGTGCGGGCCTGCGTCACACCATTCGCGGACGCGATGCTGGTGGAGCCCGCTCGCGACCATCTCCAACTGCACGACACGATCGGCGAGACCAGCCTTATTCGCCGGGAAAGGGTGACCGCCAAGTCGCAGATCAACGAATAACGTCTCGGTTCCGCTGAATCTATCTTCCCACGTCCCGCTTATGTGTTAATCGAAACGCCCTCAGTTTGATGGCAGTATGAAGTTATGTCGTTACGATCGGGTGGTCGCGCGTCGCGACGCTGGCGCTTTCTTTCGTCCGCGGCAGCTCCGGTCGCTTTCACCGGCAGCCTAATCGCGTTGGGCGGACACGCTGCTGCGCAAGGCGCACCACCGTCTGCTTCGGCTCAGGATTCCACGCAGAATGCCGAGCAGGTCATCGCGACGGGCACGCGGAAGACGCACACGACGGTGAATGACAGTGCCGTCCCGATCACGGTGATCTCGGCGGCCGAGCTTCGCGAGACCGGCCAGACCACGATCCGTGATGCACTGCGCGACCTCGTTCCGTCCTACAATGATTCAGCGGGATGGACCGGCGGGACCGGAGAAGCGGTGAAGGCCGCGAGCTTGCGTGGCCTTGGCGCAGACCAGACCCTGGTCCTGGTTGACGGCAAGCGGAGACACGCAACATCGCTCGTGTTCGTGACGGGGCAGGGCAATCAGGGCACCTCGCCCGTCGATATCGACCTCATCCCCATTGGCATGGTCGACCATATCGAGATCCTGCGCGACGGAGCGGCGGCTCAATACGGGTCGGACGCACTCGCTGGCGTCATCAACATCATTCTGAAGAAAGGCTCGAAGAACAGCGAAGCCACAGCCACCTACGGACAATACGCGCAGGATATCACCCATGCAGGTCAATCCGGCCATGTGACGGTGGATCAGGGTGCTCCGATCGGGAATATTGGCGGGTTCGTCCGCCTCGACTTCGACATTCAGGCGAACAACTTCACGAACCCGCTCGGGCCGGCTCTCCCCTATAACTCGCTCTACCCCGCTCAGACGCGGCTCTACGACCCCGGTGACCCTCGCGAGTACACGGCAACTCGCCAGGTCGCCCACCAGGGACTGCCGCTCGTGCAGACCTACAATTTTGGCTACAACACCGAGATACCGCTCGGCGATCGGCTGCCCGATGTCACGGCTTACTCGTTCGCGACATTCACTCACCAGTTTTCGCAGAACTACGGCATCTTCCGACCGCCCACATCGGCGCAGAACATCGAGAGCGTCTATCCGAACGGCTATACTCCAATGTTCACGGTCAAGACCAACGACGGTCAGATCGTCTACGGCGTGCGCGGTCTGCTCGACCAATGGCACTGGGACCTGAGCGCCAGTTATGCGGACACCGATGCAAACGAGCTGAACCTCAACTCGCTCAATCCCTCGCTCGGTCCGACCAGTCCGACCGACTTCGACAACGGCCACCTCATCGGGCAGGAGTGGGTGGTCAACCTCGACGTGGACAAGCCGATCGCGACGCACATCTTTGATAAGCCGCTCAACGTCGCGGGTGGTCTGGAGTATCGCTGGGACTATTTCCACCAGACCGCTGGAGACCCAGCTTCATACGAGATTGGCAACTACGTCTTCCCGTCCGGTCCGAATGCGGGAACCCATCCGTCAGGGGGCGCCTCAGGCCTGGGTGGATTCACACCTGACAATTCCGCCGAGCACTCGCGCGCCAACGTCGCCGCCTATATCGACCTCGAGCAGGAGCTACTGAAGGGTTGGACGATTGGTCTCGCCGGACGCATCGAGAACTACTCCGATGTCGGACGCGTGCTGAGTGGCAAGCTTTCGACTCGATATGAGGTGACGCGCTGGTTGGCCGTCCGCGGATCAATCAGCAACGGCTTCCGCGCGCCTTCGCTCCAGCAGGAATATTACTCCTCGACGCTGCCCAACTACGTGAACGACGTCGACCATCCGGGAAAGACGATCCTCGAGGACATTCTCTACGTCCAGCCGAACAGTGCGATCGGCGAGGCCCTTGGTGCGCGCGCTCTCAAGCCGGAGCAATCGACCGACTACACGTTCGGCTTCACGACGGCGCCAGATCGGCTGACGCATCTCGGGATCGACTTCTATCGGATTGATATCCATGACCGCATCGAAGTCGTTGGGCCGTTTTCCGGCAGCGGCGTCAACAAGGTGCTGGCCAGCATCGGTCAGGTTCCGGCGTCGGTCTCCTACTTTGCCAATATCGGGAACACGCGGAGCGAGGGTATCGACCTCACGGGCGATCGCGTCACCGACATCGGTCGGTTCGGAACAATCGACTGGACGCTCGCCAGTGCCTTCAACTGGCAGTCCATCACCCATTTCGCCGATACGGCGGCGGTTCTCGCGGCAACGGGCGAACAGCTGGTCCAGAGGAATGTCGTTGGCAATCTGACGGTCGCCTATCCAAAGAACCGTACGACGCTTGGCCTCAGCTGGACCAAAGGACGCTGGAACGTCAACGTTCGCGAAAGCCGCTACTCGGAAGTCACCTATGTCGACCAGTATTATCCGGCGCGAGATAGCACAGCGCAGGCAAAATTCATCACCGATCTGGCCGTCACATTTCATCCTATCAAGCGCATCGGCATAACGGTCGGCGCGGACAATCTCCTCAACACATATCCGACGCAACTCAACCCTCAGGAGCAGCTCTATTACGGCTGGTATGGTGCCAAGCCAGTCTACAACCTGTACTCACCGTTCGGATATAATGGCGGATATTATTACGTCACAGTAGATGTGCATTGGTGAGATGCCGATGAAGGATGCAATCTTGAAGATCTCGCGCCGTCACATTCTCGAAGCCTCGCTGCTTGTCCCGTTCATCGGTCGGGCAGCAGCACAGCAACCTACGCGCGGCGGCCGCCTCATCGTCGGGCAATATCCGGAGCCGCCGACCTTGACGTCGGCGATCACGACGGCCGGCCCGACGCAGTTCGTCTCGTCGAAGATCTTCGACGGCTTGTTAGAATACACCGCAGACATGACGCCACGTCCGAAACTCGCGACAGGCTGGTCCACTTCCAAGGACGGGCTGGCGATCACTTTCCAGCTTCGTCCGGACGTCACCTGGCACGACGGTAAGCCCTTCTCGGCGGACGACGTGGCCTTTTCAGTCATGGAGGTCTGGAAGAAATATCACAGCCGAGGAAGATCGACATTCGCGAGCGTCGAGACGGTCGACACACCGAATGCGACGACTGCAATCCTCGGGCTCAAACAGCCTGCACCCTTCATCCTCAGCGCTATGTCGTCGCTCGAGTCCCAGGTTGTTCCGAAGCATCTCTACGCCCAGGGCAATGTGCTCACAAACCCTGCAAACATCGCCCCCGTGGGCAACGGCCCCTACAGACTTAAGCAATGGGACCGAGGGAACTTTATCATTCTGGAGCGCAATCCTCATTACTGGGGGAGCGGCCGGCCTCGGCTCGATACCGTGATCTTCCGTATCATACCGGACCCCTCAGCCCATGCAGAAGCGTTGCAGGCCGGAGAAATCCAGGCGAGTGCGTTCGTTGAGCTGACGGATATTCAGCGCCTCGTCTCGACGGGCCTGGTCGCAGATCGCGGCGTTCACGCCTGCGCCGAGAGCGGCTGGGGTCTAGAGTTCAATCTCGACCGCCATCCTTTCTCCGATGTCCGAGTAAGGGAAGCGATCGCCCACGCCGTCGATCTCGATTTCATCGCCCAGACGATCTGGAGCGGGTTTG
The DNA here is from genome assembly GCA_964247685.1 of uncultured Acetobacteraceae bacterium. Taxonomy (GTDB): domain Bacteria; phylum Pseudomonadota; class Alphaproteobacteria; order Acetobacterales; family Acetobacteraceae; genus CAXTPV01. Next base: position 13,048 of record CAXTVZ010000013.1, on the reverse strand, counting down.
CCCGGCCATCCACCGGTCCGATCCCGAGATCGATCGCGGCCTTCTACACGGACGATGTCCCCCGCTATTCTTACGATCTCAAGACAGCAGCAGCGCTTCTCGATCAGGCGGGCTTGAAGCCCGATGCTTCCGGCAAGCGGTTCTCGTTCACGATTGACCCAGTACCGGTCGCAAGCGCGCAACAGCGAACGGCGGAGTATATCCGCGACTCACTGAGCAAGATCGGGGTCGAGGTGTCGGTCCGCATGCAGGATTTCGGGAGTTTCATTTATCGGGCCTACAGCAAACGTGACTTCGACGTGTTGATCACGGGCGGTCAGATGGGTCCGGATCCGGCAATCGGAACTCAGCGCTTCTACTGGTCGAAGAGTTTTTCGCCTGGGGTTGCGTTTACGAATACATCGCACTACGCGAGCGCAACGGCTGATCAGGCACTGGAAGACGCTCAACATGCTGTCGCGATCGAGACCCGTCGAGAGGCCTATCACAGATTTCAAAAAATCGCGCAGGCGGACCTTCCGCGCATCCCGCTGGTCGAGGTCTCGGCGCCCAGCGTTTACACGCAGCAGGTCCATGAACTCATCGACCCGGCGCAGGGTCTCTACGGGAGTTTCGCCGACACGTGGATTGGATAGGAAACGGCTCTAGTGGCTTGGTTTAACCAGGGCAGGTCCGCGCCTCATGCGAGACCGTGGCCTAGAATGGTGTAGTACGCAATTAACAGAAACACGCAGTACTTCCCTAAAGGCCCGCAGGAAGAGTTGCGAGCTCTTGATCCACGGGCGGTTGCGGGCTTCATTCTCCTGACGTATCCGTGCGCCCAACCGCAGATGTGAGACATATGAACCAGCGCCAGGAACGGCAAGCCAATTGCGCAAGCGGGGCAATTGGCGCGAGATCTGACAGAACCGGTGGGCTACAACGTCCAGGCGGCCGTCGACACGGAGCATCATCTGATCGTGGCGCATGAGGTGACCAACGCGAACCACGACCGGTCGCAGTTAGCTCCGATGACAGCGCTTGCCCAGACCGCCATGGGGCACTCGCGCCTGACCGTCCTGGCCGACCGCGGCTACTACTCGGGACGTCAGGTGCTGGCCTGCCAGGAGACGGGCGCCATCGCCTATGTGCCGAAGCCGCTCACGTCACCCGTCGCGGCCGAAAACCGCTTTGGAAAGCAGGACTTCGTTTATCTGCCTCGCGAAGACGTCTACCGCTGCCCAGCGGGAGAGCGGCTGAGTTGGCGGTACAACACTGTCGAGAATGACATGACGCTGCGATGTTATTGGACGACCGCCTGTCCAAGCTGCAGCTTGAAAACACAATGCACGACCGGACGTGAGCGCCGCATCAAGCGGTGGGAGCATGAAGGCGTGCTGGACGCCATGCAGAAGCGGCTGGACCAAGTACCGCAGGCCATGCTGCTGCGTCGACGAACCGTCGAACATCCGTTCGGGACCATCAAGGCCTGGATGGGTGCCACGCACTTCCTGACCCGGACACTTAAACGGGTCAGCACGGAGATGAGCCTGCAGGTGTTGGCCTACAACATGAAGCGAGTGATCGCGATCATGGGTGTCGCACCGCTAATGCAAGCACTGCGCGCCTGAGGGGCGGCGCCACTGGTCCCGGCCGCGCGGCGGCGCCCACTCGCGGCAGCCGCGGCTACGGTTGGGTTTTCACACGGCCTCAACTGGAAGCTGACACCTAGGCGGGCGTTCCCATGCTCGTGCAGAAGGCTGAGGAGCCGAAGGCGACCATCAAATCCGTTGCTCCAGTAGGAATGAACTTCGTCAAGGAAGTCGTCTTGGTTCCTGCCACTAGCGCCGCCATCAAGGAGTTCCTGCGCTCTGGCAATCGTTTCCTCAAGCGCCTCGGCGGGGGTGCTCTCACCGAACGAGTCCCCTTCGCGCCAGAGGCAGAGCTTGCCGGATGTCTCTACGTGCGGATAGATATTCACAGGGACCGGTCGGTTTAGCAGGTACACGTCCGCCGGTGAGACTGGGAAGGATTCCGGGATCGCCACGGCAATCGGCACAATCCCAGCATGATGCGTGACCAGACCCATCTCCCACACATTGCGGCAACCTATACCTGTCCTGGTAAGCACCTCCCGGGCATCCAGTCGGCGCGCTGCAGGGTCCTGGCGTAGGAGGAACGAGATGATGTTGGCAGACGCATCGTCTGATGTTCCGCCAACAGATTGATCATCAGGCAAAGCTACGCTGCTTCTGAGAGACGAGAATCGTCTTGCGAAGCGTAGACGCGTCCGTCAGCTTCGCCGCCCGATCGACACCGATCTTGCTGCCGGGCGGCTGGGTCACCGGGCCATTAACGGTGATCTCGAACTCCATCGGACAGGCCTCACCATTCTTTCGATGAGTAGCCGTGTTCAGGAACTCGCCTTCAACCGAGGAAACGATCTCCTCATATTCCCTTTTGGCGCCGATGCATGGCGGGTCGTCCTTGTCGTCCGTAACTTCCTTGCTGCTCGAGATGACGACCGCACCAGAGAGGGCCTGACCGAGCGCGAGCTTTGCGTTCTTGGAAGCTTTCGCGGTCCCGTTGGTATCGCTCCAGCTTTCTGACGACAAGGAGTGCCAGGAGCAATGATGCGGAGCGCCGAGGATGTGATATGCGAGTCGATGAGCCTGTGCACCATGGTCATCCCAGATCCGCTCCCAGATCTCCACGTGCGCATCACCGCCACACAGGTATTTGCCAGCGTCTGCCTTCGCGCCCGTTCCCAGCTTGAAGCGAACAATGACGCTGCTGTGGTTCTTGCTCCGACGCTCTTCTTCCTCCGCAGATCCCTTCCCCTTAGGTGCTATCAGGAAGCCGCTGAACGTCCCGTCTTTCTCTCCGCATATCTTCTCGATGTTCTGGCCAGCTTTGACCACCACGGTCCCAAGGCCGGTCATCTTGTCGTTGCTCTCGTCCTCACCCATCAGTTGGATGCGGTTGCCGTCGACAGCGGCACCCTCCCTCTTGAAAGGTTTAGCCCGGCGTTTTGCCTCTGTCTCCCAGGCGAGGGCGTCTTCGCACCATGTCTCTCCGGCGCGTTTGCGCCGGAACACCATCGGAGACGACCACAGCTCTCGGATGATGATCTTCCCAGTTTCACCTTCTTCGGGTGTCTCGTAATCGCTGATCGGACCGAGGTGGAAGTGTTCGCTCAGCCCGCGACAATGGTCCTGGTCAGGATGGGTCAGCATCATCGCGTCAACGAACGGACGCCCCTCGCCGTCACGACGCAGCCGATCAAGGAGGTCTGTCGCGACATCGCGAACACCATCATCAAGCTGACGGATGTTGCAGTCGATGAGGATCGTTCGACCGCTCCGCAACTGGATCAGAGTCATGTCCCCATTATCGACGGGGAAGAAGGTCATGATGGGATTCACGCGGTCTCTCCTTCGGTCTGGGCGTCATCGGATATCGCATCCAACCCTTTTGCTGGCGCGGCCTTTTTCGGTGCTGATTTCTTTGGACCGGACGAGGCCGTGCTCGGCTTTGGTTCTCCAGCACCGGGCCTCTTTGCTGGCGGCTCAAGGCATTCCAGCAAGGCAAGTCCATATGCATCGTCAGCAGCCGCCACCGAGCCCACGTTGACCGTGAAAGCCCAGAGGGCGACAGCCAACATGTTGAGGCCGCACCCAATGATCAGCGGCGGTGGAAGGGCCACGTCGTGGAACGTGTCGGCTGCGGCGACGCCTAACAAAATGGCTGCCACGATCACGCTGGTGACCAGCCCGATGACACGCAAACCGAGCAGGTTTCTATGCATCCCGTAGATGGCGTTTTTGGTGGCTACGAGATCTCCAGGAGCTGGGTGCCGTGCATGGCGACGAGTCCAGTCGCTCGCCGAACGGTAGATCTCGTCGGCGGCGACCGGGTCACTCAACTCAGCCGCCTCTGTCGGGCGTTGGATCTCAGAGTGAGTAGCGAGCGTGGCGAAGTAGCGTTGCTTTGTCAGCTCGGGCATGGTGTGATCCCGATGACGCAGGAACCGCACGGTCGACGGTCCATCCCATTGGGTGCGCAGTTTTTGCTGAATCCGTTTGCCTCGGCCGCGCGCAAACTCAGCAAGAACGGGGATGAGCACGAGTCCAACGCCGAACTCACCGGCAACCGGTATCACGCCTGGAAGGCCGGAAACGCTGCTGTCAGGCCAAATAAGGGCGGGTAAACGATTAAGGCGACGGGAAGCCAGTGAGCCCGGCGCGAATACGGATCATACCAAGTCGGACCGCGCCCGACGCTCCGACCCTCCACCAGATCCTTTTCCCCGGCTTGAGCCATGCCCGTCCTCTTGCGAACGCACCAAGAACGAGCTTGTAGGCAGCCGCCCAGTGACCACACGATATATAGATTGACGGGCTCCAGAATCCCAGGACGGAGTCGTTTACCTCACGATTTCTATCACGACGCGCATACCGGCTTTGCATACACTAGGGGTGGTATTTGCTTTGCCTTCGCGAGACACGCCCGACCTCAGACATTGTCATCCGCCTCGGAGTCGAGCATGCGGGGGAACAGCTCATCGGATGTCGGCAGTGCGTCGGCGAGCGCTTCCGGAAGCGCCTCGCCGCCGAGGAGCTGGTAGCGAGCGACCCCAATCGGCGCCTCGACGTTGCGGAGCGCATACTCGACGACGAGACGGTTCCGCTCGCGGCACAGGATCAGCCCGATGCTCGGGTTCTCGCCGGGCTCGCGGCTCTGCTCGTCCAGCGCGGTCAGATAGAAATTCATCTTGCCGGCGTGCTCGGGCTGGAAGGCCCCGGTCTTCAGGTCGACCGCGACGAGGCAGCGCAGCCGCCGGTGGTAGAAGAGCAGGTCGACATAGAAATCCTGGCTGCCGACCTCGAGGTGGTGCTGGCTACCGATGAAGCTAAACCCTTTGCCGAGCTCGAGGAGGAGGTCGCGCACGCGTCCAACGAGCGCGCGCTCCACGTCGCGTTCCTTGGGCGGCGTATCGAGGGTCAGGAAGTCGAACTGGTAGGGATCCTTGAGGATCTGCTGGGCCAGGTCCGAGGTCTCCGGCGGGAGGGCCTGGGCGAAGTTCGTCACCGCTTGCCCCTGGCGCTCGTGGAGGCGGGTGTCGATCTGGATGCCCAGCACGGACCGGCTCCAGCCGTGGGCAACCGCGGCTTCGGCGTACCAGAGGCGGGCGAGCGGGTCCTTCACCGCGAGCAGCTCGATGTTCTGGCCCCAGGGCAATTTGCCAACGACCTGTTGGCAGATTGTCCGGTCGGGCCAGGCGGCGGCGAATGCCTTCATGTAGCGCAGGTTGGCGGACGAGAACCCGCGCGCGTCGGGGAATGCCGCGCGCAAGTCGCGCGCCAGCATTTCGACGACCTTGGCGCCCCAGCCCCGCGCGCTTTCCCGGTCCAGGATGTCGCGGCCAATCTGCCAATAGAGGGTGACGAGCTCGGTGTTGACGTGCAGGGCGGTGCGCAGCCGGGTCGCTCGGATGCGGGCTTTGAGGTCCCCGAGCCACGCCGCGTAGCCTTCCGGCGGGACGGCGAGGCTCATCGTTCGGGCCGAGCGCGGATCGACGCGTCGTGGAGACGGCCGTCAGGATCACGGCGCCGGGGCAGCAGGCACTTCAGCAAGACGCTGATCTGCCTTGCATGATCGCGTCGAACAAGCGTGGGCGGCAGGCGCATCGGCGTCCTTGTGCACGGCGAGCACGGAGCCCGGATGATGCCCCACAATTCGGTTCAGCGCCATCGCGGTTACCCTAAAGAGCCGTTAGGGTAAAACAGCCGCTATTATCTCTTTCGGCTCGGAAACCGGCTCCCCTGCCCCATTTCGCGGCCTTCCGTATGTCCCATAACTTAAGTTGTGGGACTAACGGTTTGCGGTTTCCGACACTGAGAGATCCTCAATATGTTTTGGTATCAGCATGGCCGACATTGCCATCGTTCATTTTACCAAATACCTGGATGCTAATCATGGGTCAGGGTGAGTATTCCAGATCGATGAATTCCAACTGCAAATGTCTGACCTAATATCGGTGTTAGTCTTTGCACCGACAGCGCCTGGCTTGCAACATGGCCATGCAATCGGCTTCGGTTCGCTCGCGATGCCTCTTGGTCTAATCCAGAAGGATCTTGTGAGCCTCGTAAAGCACGGTCGCTATGCCGGCGGTCACGCTCGAAAAGGTGCAAGCGCTTCCTCTGGGCTCGCAAACGCATTCAGAGCGCGCGCAGGTGGCGGCGCAACGGCGTCCTTCATGATCTCGGCAGATGTCGAGGATAGAGGTTGTCGCCCATGCACTCCCGGTAAGCGGCGTCGACCCGGGTCTTCCCGGGCGCTTCCAAGACGGCATACTCCTCGGAGACCGTAATGACCTTCATGGCGGTGGCGGGCGAGGTAGGGTCGCCGGAGGTGAGGATCGAACGGAGGAGACCCGCTGCTTCTCGACGGCTCGAGTCTCCTCGTGACCTGTCTCCCTAGTCGTCAGAGCGCGCGACGCGGCCGCCGGCCAACCAACGCAGAACCGGGTGGATGACACCTTCTCGGCTCGTTCGCCGCGAACAGTCCATTCCGTCGCGCCATCAGCTGTCACATGACAGGCCCATTGCCAGTTGAAGAGACGTGTCGTTCCGCGCAGTTCGCGGCACTCGCGTTGTCTCACTGATTCCTTTTTCGCCTAGACGCCGGAATCAACAGGACTCAGGATTCGGATTCACCACCGGATCACCCCCGCTGTCCCGCCCGCTACGTTCTCACCAGCGCCTTCTCGACGTGATCGTCGCCGCCATCGCCGGAGGTGAGACCGAGGCAAGCGACATCCTCGCCGCGGTCACGCCGGGCGGCGGCAAGTCGCTGCTGCCGGTGATCGCCGCGGCGCGGCTGATCGCGGCCGGCGTCGTGGAGCGCGTGTGCTGGGTGGTGCCGCGCGACAGCTTGCGCCTGCAGGCCGAGGAGGCGTTCGCCGACCCAGCCTGGCGCAGTGCACTCGGGCACGCGTTGTCAGTGCGTGCGGCCGACAACCAGCCGGATCCGGGGCGCGGACTGGCCGGCTACATCACAACCTACCAGGCGATCGCGGCGGCGCCTGACCTGCACCTGGCCGAGTTCCGACGCTTCCGCACCCTCCTGGTGGTGGACGAGGTCCATCACCTACCAGCGCTCGCGGAGATCGATCCGACTGCGGCCGCCCAGGTGGAGCAGGGTGCGGACGACGTGGCGAGCGCATGGTCGCGTGCGCTGCTGCCGCTGCTGGAGTGCGCCGCGGTCCGGCTGCTGCTCAGCGGCACGCTGGAGCGGGCGGACGGACGCGGCATTCTCTGGCTACCGTATCGCAAGGGACCGAGGGCCCGCACCCGAGAGGTCGAGCTCGACGCGCCCGGCTGGGTCGTGGTGGGCTACTCGCGCAAGCAGGCACTGACTGAACGGGCGGTGCTGCCGGTCACCTTCGGTGCGCTCGACGGCGAGGCAATCTGGCGGGACGAGACGGGCGCCGAGCTCGGCCCACATCGGCTCGGTAACAGCCATCCGGACGAGACGACGCGCCCGGCGCTGTTCACGGCGCTCCGCACCGGCTTCGCCGAGGCGCTGCTGCGCGAGGCGTTCGTCGCCATCCGCGACCTGCGCGCACGCCGACGGCAGGGGCGAGGACTTCCGCCCGCGGCGGTGGCACGAGGTCTGGGCAAGCTGCTGGTGGTGGCGCCCGATCAGGCGGCAGCGCGTCGGTATCTCGAGATCGTCCGGGGCTGGGTGCCGGCCGCTCAAGCCGAGACCGTGGCGCAGATCGCCACAGCGGACGCGCCCGGCGCGCACGCCATCCTGGCGGCGTTCCGGCTGCGACCGGAGCCATCGATCCTGGTCACTGTCGCGATGGCCTACGAGGGGCTCGACGTGCCGGAGGTGGCAGTGGTCGCGGCCCTGACGCACATCCGCTCACGCCCCTGGCTCGAGCAGATGGTCGCTCGAGCCACCCGGGTGGACCCGCATGCGGGTTCCTACGAAGACCAGCGTGCGCTGGTGTTTCATCCGGACGATCCGCTATTCGCGCAGTTCCGCCGACGCATGGAGACGGAGCAGGGCACGCTGGCCAAGCGGCCAAAGCCGAGCCGCCGACAGGGCACGTTGCCAGTCTGGCTGCTCGATCAGCTGCGGCCGGCGAAGGAGGGCATCGTGCCGTTGTCATCGAACGCACTGGCGCTGCGATACGAAACGCTGCGACCGGGACCCGACCTGGCGCTGCACCGGCCGGAGCACGAGGAGCCGCAGACCGAACTGCTGGAGCTGCCGTCGATCGTTGAGCGCCGGCTGCGAGCGCGGCTAGGCGAGATGGTGGCCGTGCAGGCGGTGGAAGACGAGACGGGCAAAGCTGCGGCGCGCGGTGCCGCCGGTCCTGGGCACTACCACCGCTACAATGCTGCGCTGAAGCGGGTGAGCGGCAACAAGAGCCGGGCACAGATGACGTTGTCAGAGCTCGAGTCAGCGATCGGATGGCTCGAGCGCCATCGGTTGTCCGATCACCTCCACCTGCTCGACGACGATCCACGCTATGCGTGGACGGCGCGCAAACGTGGCGAGTGGAAGCCGCCCATTGGCCGAGATCCTCGCAGCCCGATGAAGGCAGCTCCACGGCGTGCTGATGTCAGCCTGCGACGATGCTCAGCAGGGTCAGAGTAAGTGGAATTGGCATAAAACCTTATGCAACGTTTCCAGGTCGCAGTGGGTTCTGAGCCGCCCGACCTTAGCCCTTTCCGGTGAGTGTCAGCTTGGAATGCGCGTCGTCGTCCGCTCTCGCCTACCCCTTCGCATTGCTGACGCTGGAGAAGATTCGTTAACGATACTCACTGCTAAAGTTGACCGAAGGCGCGCTGAAGATCGCCTACAGGATCGACAAGCACCGGCGCGGCAACCTGAGCGCTGTGGATGAGGTGAAGGCTCTCTACCGAGAGCTCGATCGGCGAATCCAGGAGCACCGCCCGATCAAGCCGCAGGTAGCGGACCAGCAGGTTCAAATAGAGGCCTACGAAGAGCGGCCCATGTCCGTCGCTTACGCCGTCATGCGTGCTTGTCATCGCGTGCGCCAGCTCGTGCAGCAGGATCCAGGAGGGAACCTTGCTTGGGCAGGCGGAGGATGAGCCGGGTGGCGTCGGCCTGTCGTGCCGTCGCCTGCCTTGGGAGCGGCTCCATACTCGGCGGGTAGCGCAGTCCCATCTCACGCCAGATCGCGTCAACCATGCCTTGTGCCGACGCAAACGCAATCAGGCTCTCGTCGTGCGGCGCCACGTTGGCATCTTCCCAGGCGTAGAGCCGCGCCCGCTGCCGATCCCGGCCGCTCATCCCTCGAGCTGCGCCGTCGTGTTCAGCGGAGCACGCCCGCGCGGACAGCGGGAAGTCGTGAAGATCTTTTTGTCCGCGCTCGAGAAGAGCACGCTCCTCCTGCAGCGGACATCACAGGACAGGCACTGAAGCCGCACGCGCCTGCCGAGACTCTGGGATGTCCTCGGTCGACAGTACGATCGATCGCGCTCCGGACAGGAAGTGGTCTTACCCGGCGTTGCGGGCCATGAAGGTCTGCGGCGATCCATCCTCCGGGTTCACAAACACGATGTCCGTTGGCTCCCGTCGGGGCGCATCGACGGATAGGAACACGACAGGATCCGCAATGATCTTCGGTAAGGCATGGACAATGCCCTTTTCGAAGAACAGCAACTCGCCGGGACCGAACTCGGCCTCGGTCGCAGCATCCTCGATCCAAAAGGTGCCGCGCCCGGACAGCACCACCAGATACTCGTCACAACTCCGATGGTAGTGCGGCGGCGTTGGCCGGTAGACCCGGAAAAGTCGAGCGCTCGCCGCCATGTTGCTGGTCAGGTAGTGGTCGACCAGAAGCGTGTCGGCCGAGGAAGGCAGAGATGCCGCTATCGCATTCAGGTTGAAGCGAGCGCTCTTCACCTCCTTCATTGTTTCGACCATTGCTCATCCTTTAGGGGAAGCTATTCGACGTGTGCTCGGCAGCCCCCCGGATAGCACCGACCGCACGAGGATGCCGGACTGAATTGAAGGCCAGGGCCCTTCTCTGGACAGCTGGAGCAGGCACCCGGAGATCCGCATAAGAGCATGCAGGGTCCGAGGGCCTTCCTCCTGATTCAAGGGGCGTCATGCCGGAGGCGCGCTGTGCACGACGTTCCTTCCTTTACTCCGCAGCCGTGGGCATCGGCTTATCGCCCTGCTGGTTCGGTGCCGAGTTGCCCGCTACGCGCCGTGCTTCCTCCAGCGCCGCCGCGACACCCTGCCCATAGGCAGGATCCGCGCGGCGGAATTGCTCGAGTTGGCGGTCCACGATGACTTGCGGCACGCCGCCCATGGACGCCGCGATGTTGCGGAATAGGCGCTCCTTCTGTCCGGCGTCGAACATCCGGAACAGATTGCCCGGCTGCGTGTGGTCGTCGTTGCCGACGCGGTGGTCGTATCGCGCGGCATCACCGGAGATGCGCAGCGGCGGCTCGTCCATGGCCGGTTCCTGCACCGGGCCGTTAAACGAGTTCGGTTCGTAATACGCGTCGGTTCCGCGCGGCGAGTCGAACCGCATCGAGCCGTCCATGTGATACGTGTTCACCTTGGTGACGGGGCGGTTCACCGGCAGCATTTCGTAATGCGTGCCGACACGGTAGCGGTGCGCGTCCGCGTAGGCGAAGATCCGACCTTGCAGCATCTTGTCGGGCGAGAATCCGATGCCCGGCACGATGTTGGACGGCGAGAACGACGCCTGCTCGATCTCCGCGAAGTAGTTCTCCGCATTCTCGTTGAGCTCAAGTACGCCCACCTCGATCAGCGGATACTCGCCGTGCGGCCAGACCTTGGTGATGTCGAACGGGTTGTAGCTCGTGGTGTCCGCGTCGGCTTCGGGCATGATCTGGACCTGCACAGTCCAGCGCGGGAAGTTGCCCTGCGCGATCGCCTCGAACAGGTCCCGCTGGCTTGACTCGCGATCAACGCCGATCAGCGCGTTCGCCTCGTCGTTGGTCCAGTATTTGTGGCCCTGCTGGGTCTTGAAGTGGAACTTCACCCAAAACCGCTCAGATTCCGCGTTGATGAAGCTGAATGTGTGGCTGCCGTAGCCGTTCACAAAGCGGTAACCCTGCGGCAACCCGCGATCGGAGAACAGGATCGTCACCTGATGCAGGCTCTCGGGCGAGAGGGACCAGAAATCCCACATCGCGGTGGCCGATCGCAGGTTGGTCTTCGGATGGCGCTTCTGCGTGCGAATGAAGTCCGGGAACTTCACCGGATCGCGCACGAAGAAGACGGGCGTGTTGTTGCCGACGAGATCCCAGTTCCCCTCTGCGGTGTAGAATTTCAGCGCGAACCCGCGCACGTCGCGCTCGGCGTCGGCCGCACCCCGCTCGCCGGCGACCGTCGAGAAGCGCAGGAGCGCCCGCGTCCGCTCGCCGGGCTTGAACACCGTCGCCTTCGTGTAACGCGTGATGTCTTGCGTGATGGTGAGCATCCCGAACGCGCCCGACCCTTTAGCGTGCACCACCCGCTCGGGGACGCGCTCGCGATTCTGGTGCGCGAGCTTCTCCATCAGCTGGTAATCCTGCAGCAGGAGCGGCCCGCGGGCCCCTGCCGAGATGCTGTTTTGGTTATCCGGGACGGGCGCACCCGCCGTCGTCGTCAGTGTCGGCGTGGTGAGTGTCGGCCGGGTCTGGTGGGACATGGTGTTTCCTTTCGGCGACCGTTGATCTGGTCCGCGGAGGATGTGGCAGCGGAGAAGATCGGTGAAGACGATCTTTCCTATTCAGCCGATTGCCTTTACCTATTGCGCGTGCCCAGAGCCTCCCTTGCCGGCCTTTCGTTGCGCGATCTCGAATATGCGCTCGCCGTCGCCGAGCACCGCCATTTCGGGCGCGCGGCAGAGGCGTGCGGCGTCAGCCAACCCGGCCTCAGCGAGGGCGTGCGCAAGCTCGAGACCGCGCTCGGGCTGGTCCTGTTCGAGCGCGGCCGTCGCATCACACCGACAGAGGCCGCCGTCCCGCTGCTCGCCCAGGCCGGGCGGGTGCTGCTCCATGCGCGCACGCTGCTCGAGATGGGTGCGGCGCGGAGCGAGGCACCGTTCGAGGCGCTGCGCCTCGGCACGATCCCGACGCTCGGGCCCTACTATCTGCCCTTCCTCTTCCGTGCCGTTCGCGAGCGCTTTCCGGGTCTCGAGATAGCAGTTTCCGAGAGCAGGACCCCCGCGCTGGTGACGGAGCTCCGCGACGGTCGGCTGGACTGCGCGATCCTCGCTCTGCCTTTGCCCGCGAATGACGGCCTCGTCCTAGCCGCACTGTTCGACGAGCCGTTCCACCTCGCGGTTCCGGCCGGCCACGCGCTCGAGCGCGTTCCGACCCTCGACTTGCGCGCGCTGGCCGATGGCGGCGGGCTGCTGCTGCTTGAGGAGGGTCATTGCCTGCGCGACCAGACGGTGTCCCTTTGCCGTCCGGAGGATGGGAGCCGCGAGGAGACAGGCCGCCCCCGGAGGCGGCAGGCGAGCAGCCTGGAGATGCTGCGCCACATGATCGCAGCCGGTGAAGGCTACGCACTGCTTCCCTGGCTCGCGATCCGCGACGGTCGCGATTGGGAGGGGCTTGTCACGACGCGCAAGCTCACCCATGAGGCAGCCGGCCGGACGATCGCGATGGCCTGGCGCGCCACCGACCCGCGGGATCGCCACTTCAGGGAACTCGGCGCGTTCCTGTCTGACACGGCGCCGGCCGGCACACGCGGCACACGCGGCACCCGGGTCACCGACTGAGCGGGCCGCGACCTGCGGCGCGCACCGACCGCGCCAGTCCCGATGCGCCACCCATCCCACGCGAGCTCCAGTGCGTCCTCCCGAGCGGCAGCGTTCCAGCGTCGGCGTCACACGTCGCGACCTTCTGGTCGGTGACCGTCGGCGGCGCGCCGCGGCGGGGCTCGTCCAGGGGACCATAGAGGCGCTTCTCGGCGAAGGCTGTCGTTCCAGCCGCCTGCTCGGTTCGTATAGCGGCACGAGAGTCGCTCGTAGGATGACCGTCAGCTTTCGCGATCGCGC
>CAXTVZ010000012.1:0-29644 GCA_964247685.1 uncultured Acetobacteraceae bacterium | reverse complement strand
CCGCGTCGCTGCTGCTGCTTGCCACGGACAGCGGGCTTACCGTGTTCATGCGCCACGCCTCACCGATCGCGTCGACAGCCGCAAAATCCTGTGCTGGTGCTGCGGGCTGCGCCGTCTCTCACTCGTGTATCTGTCCTACGCGTTGAGCTCGAGCTTCTTCGGCCTGTCGCTGTTCGCGATGTTTTACGGGCTCGACAGGATCGCGACCGTGCCGCCAACGCTGCGTCCCAGCGAACGGGCGTTCGGACGCGAGAACGCCGCGCTCATGTTCGGCTGGATCCTGGCAGCGCATCAGATCGGGGGTGCCGCCGCTGCGGCTTGGGGCGCCGGATATCTCCGCATGAAGACCGGCAACTATGCGCCGAGTTTCTTCGTGGCCGATTTCGTTTGCGTCGCCGCCTCGGTGCTGGTGCTGCTGGTCGGGCGCGGCCATGCCACGCTGGCGCCCTTCATCAGACGGCCGAAGCGAGTTCGCCAATCGTTGAACCTCGCGAGCATCTCACGCCGCCCCTGACGTAGGTGCGCTGGAGAAGAGGAGCCGCCGTGCCGGCAGCGATGTGCAGAGGGGCCTCGACCGCTCGAACATCGTGGGCGAGTGACAAGGACGCGGACACGGTCGAAAGCCGTGATTGAGGCCCGACCGTCGCCGCGGCATCGGTCCCATGCCAGCCTCACGCCCACTCGTCTTTCTCAGCCGGCAACTTAGAGTGACGTTCGCGACATTCACTCTTCGGCACAGATGAGGGCGTCGAGATGCAGCGACAGGAAGGTCGTCCGGATCATCCCCTCAACGATGATGAAGTCGCTGACAGCTTCGGGCTGTTCAAGGCGGCCGTCGAAGCCATTGCCGACGCCATTGTCGTCACGTCACCCGACCTGGCGCTTCCTGGTCCCCGGATCGAGTATGTGAACCCGGCATTCTGCCGGATGACCGGCTATGCCCCTGAGGAGGTGATTGGCCAAACGCCGCGCATGTTTCAGGGAACTCTGACCGACCGTGCCGAACTCGTTCGTTTGAAGACCTCCCTCATGGCGGGAGAGCCGTTCCACGGTGAGGTCGTCAACTACCGCAAGGATGGTCAGCCGCACGTGATCGAATGGCTGGTCACGGCCATCAGAGGCGATGACGGTGCGGTCCTGCGCTGGCTTTCGGTCCAGCGGGACGTGACCCGCCGCAAGCAGCTCGAGCACCACCAGGAGTTGCTCATCGACGAGCTGCATCACCGGACGCGCAACCTGCTCACGGTGGTCGGCGCGATTGCCGCGCGCACCCTTCCACGTTCCCTCGAACGCGAAGCCTTCGAGGACCGACTTGCGGCGCTCAGCCGTGTGCAGGGCTTCCTCTCCAACGGGAGCACGTGGTCAGTACCCCTGGCCGAACTGATCAACGCCGAGCTGGAGGCGGTCGGCGGCTCCGGTTTGGAGCAGACGACGATCGCCGGGCCTTCGATCGACCTGCCCGGCGACAAGATTCAGCCTCTTGCACTGACACTGCATGAGCTGGTGACCAATGCGGTGAAGTACGGCGCTTTGTCGCAGCCGGAGGGTCGTCTGGCGATCAGGTGGGACACCGGCCCCGACGGCCGCTTGACGCTGACCTGGCGAGAGAACGGGGTCGCGTTGGCCGACCCGTCACCTCGGAGGGGCTTCGGCCTGGATCAGATCGAGCGGTCGACGCGCTATCAGCTTGAGGCTGAGACAACACACGAGTTCCTGCCCGATGGGGTCTTGTGCACGATCATTCTTCCGGGCGACGCATTCCGATGATTCATCCCTGGATCGCGAGCCCGGTCGCCGTTCGACTGCCTCAAGTCGCATCCGATCGGCATGCAGGAGAGCGCCGTCTGACGGCGTGTCGAGGAACTGCGTCGAGGATCAACGTCTTGCGACGACGCTGGCGCGGTTGGTCCCTTCGAGCGGGTCGTGAGGTCGGACCGCATGTTGAAGCGGGGCAAGCCGGGAGGTAATCCGACGCGTGACATGTCATGCAGCGAGCGGTCGCAGGCGGCGATGAGCTCAACGATCTTGTTCAGCGGACCGAGCCACTGTCTGACTGTCGCTCTGCTGCTCGTGGCAGGCTCCCCACCCATCCGATGAAGTGGAAGCGACGTGATGACCTTCGGCACTTTCCCGCCAGCACCTCGCGGCCAGAGCACACCTCCGCGAACGTGGGCGGTCTCCGCCTTGACTACATTCCCGGCTTTGGGCGGACATACTGACCATCGTGTTGCTTGCTGGCCGCCCAGAGGACCATTCTGGTAGCGTTACCTGACAAGGCGGAGGCCCAGGCTGCATGACGTAAGCATGCGCGCGGGCAATCCCAGGACGGGTGTTGTGATCGCGAACGCCTCGAACCGAGGTCTTTTGGCGACGAGCAAATGAAAGCGAGGATGACGAAGCGTTCGGTTCCGTTGCGCCGAGGAGGGGCCGCCTTTCGACCCCTCTGTCGCGTCAACCGTGCGGTTTGAACACGACCTTCGTGCAACCGTCTTTCTTGTCGCGGAACATCTCGTAGAGCGAAGGACCATCCTCCAGACTTGTGGAGACATGACTGATGATGAAGGACGGATCGATCTCGCCCTTCTCGATGCGCTCCAGCAACGGCTTCAGGTAGCGCAGCATGTGCGTCTGGCCGGTGCGGAGTGTGAGACCCTTGTTCATCAGCAGGCCGATCCCGATCGGGCCCGCCATACCGGCATAGACTCCTGGCATCGACACGATCCCGCCGGGACGACAGGCCAGCAACGCCTGGTTGAGCGCGAACGGACGCTCCATGCTGACGGTAGTCGACATCACTGCCGAGCTGACCTTCTGCGCCAGCGTATCGGCGCCGTGCGCCTCCATGCCGACGGCCTCGATGACCGCATCCGGCCCCAGGCCATGCGTCATCCCCATGATCGTGTCCTGCACGTTCTGGGTGCCGAAGTCGATGGTCTCGGCACCGGCCGTCCGCGCCAGTGCCAGCCGCTCCGGCACCGTGTCAATGGCGATGACCCGCCCCGCGCCCAGAAGCAGGCAGGACTTCACCGCGAGCACGCCGATCGGGCCGCATCCCCAGATGGCGATGGTCTGGCCTGGCTGGATGTCGCAGTTCTCGGCAGCCATGTAGGCGGTCGGAAAGATGTCGCTCAGGAACAGCACCTGCTCGTCGCTCAGACCGTCGGGCACGACGATGGGGCCGACATCGGAATAGGGAACGCGGAGATATTCTGCCTGGCCGCCCGGAAAGCCGCCAGTGATGTGCGAGAAGCCGAACAAGCCGGCGAGCGGGTAGCCAAAGGTTTCCGCCTGCTTCTTGCCGTTCGGGTTGGTGCGTTCACAGCAGCTGAAGTTGCCCCATTTGCACTGGCGACACTCGCCACAGCAGATGGTGAAGGGCACGACGATGCGGTCGCCCACCTTCAGCTTGGTGTTCTCGTGACCGACCTCCACCACTTCGCCCATGGTTTCGTGACCGAGGATGTCGCCGGACTCCATCGTAGGCATGAAGCCACCCATCAGATGGAGATCAGAACCGCAAATCGCGCAGGCGGTCACCTTGATGATAGCGTCGTGCCCATCCTGGATGACCGGGTCCGGCACCGTCTCGCAGATGATCTTGCCTCGGCTCTGCCAAGTGAGTGCCTTCATGTCGGTCTCCAGTTCAGCGGGTGTGTTCCGTTGATACGTGAGGCGCCGATAGGGGTTGCGAGGCTCGAGCCGATGACACTGTCGCCAACTCTCTTGCGCGACGGCCTGCGGCGAGGGTCGTCCGCAGCACCCCGGGAGAAGCTCTCTGGCACGTTCCCTGTCAGGAAGACGAAACGGTGGCTCGGGCAGAGCGCTGTGATCCGATCGTAGGTCCGCGCCTCCGCCGTGCGCTGCAGGCGCTGTTTGCTGAACGCCCAGGCGCGGCAGTCGATCGACCGGCGATCGTCGCCCATCTGGCGTTACGCTCTTTCAGCTCGTCGAAAATGTTTCGGCGTCCAGATGACTCGCGCAGCTTCTCCGCGAAAGCCCAAGCGCAAGCCTTGGTCGCTTCGGTCAGCTCCGTGCCAGATTGAAGATGTTGGGTGCCAGCCGCGCCTCGATCGTCGTAGCAGGATTGGCGCCTCTTGGCAGCAGGGGCGCCATTGCCGGCCCGCACGCTGGAGCTTCCTGCGCGTGCTGGTCATCGACGCGAGCGGCGTGTGCCCACGCAGAGCGTGGAGGAAAGCAGCCGAGAAGGTCGGCGTTTAGGCGGAAGTGAGATTCTGCACGGCCTGGTTGTGCAGGCTGGCGAACTTGGTGATCGCGTCTATGAGTCCAGCGTCGCCGCTAGTCTCCTGGAACTCCATCTCGACCGGCTCGCAGCGTCTCTTGACTGAGCAGGGAACGAAGCACAACCGCTTCGGCCTATGCCCGTGTCTCCGCCCTCTGTCCTCGATCTTAACACCCCTTCCACCTCTGCCTTCAACGGCATCTGAAGGCGCCACTGGCAGACGAGGATCCTTCAATCCCGAACGATACCGTAGCATTGGCGCCACGGCAGGCGAGAGAAGCAGAGCTTGAAGGTCGTCGCCCGTTGCTTCCACAGGGAAGGAGCGCCAGGTCATAACCACGACCGGTAATGATCAGCCAGGGGACGCCATGCGATCGATCTTGATGACTGGTTTCGCACTTGGCCTCGGGGCGGCTTGTTCTGTATCCGAGCGTGCTCTCGCACAGACAAGCGGGACTCAGGCAATCGGAGCGGCGAGTGAGAACGCCCCATCCGCTTCCGCGGCCCCGCAGCCAGGCCCGGAACGCATCCTGGTCCAGGGTGAGGCGCCTTACGCGTCGACCGCGCAGTTCCACGCCAGCACCGCGCAGCTGGGACCGCTCGGTCCGACGTCGATCCTGACCGCGCCGGTGTCGGTCACGGTGCTGACGCAGGACCTCCTGGTCAATCAACAGGTGCGCACGCTGAACGACGCGCTGCGCTATCTGCCGTCCGTCGAGGTGCGCGACCAGCAGGGGCTCGAGGTGTCGCGCCCGCAATCGCTCGGCTTCCAAGGCTCGATCACCGAGAACACCCGGCTCGACGGTCTCAACGTCATCGGCACCACCGCGATCCCGGTCGAGAATCTCGACAGCATCCAGGTTCTGAACGGGCTCGGCGGCGCGCTGTTCGGTCCTGAAACGCCGGCCGGCGTGTTCGATTACATCCTCAAGCGTCCGACCGACCAGCCGCTCGAGCGCCTGGTCGGCAGCTTCGCGAGCGACGGGCTGTTCACCACCGAGGGCGATGTCGGCGGCCGCGTCGGCCATGACGGCTGGCTCGGCTACCGCGTCGACCTGGTGCACGGCGAGGGCGAGAGCTGGACCGACGGCAGCTTCGCCGACCGCACGCTCGGCAGCGCGGATCTCGACATCCATGTCGATCCCGACACGGTGATCCAGGTCGACGGCAGCCACTACGAGGACAGCGGCACCGGCCTGCCCGGCAGCATCGTCTATGACGGCGCCAGCACGAGCTCCACGAACAGGAGCACGATCCTGCCCGAAGCGCCCGACCCAACCGAGCGCGGCCTGGGCCAGCCGGGCGCCGGCACCGACCTCGTCACCGACACCGGCCTCGTCAAGATCATCCACGATTTCGGGAGCAACTGGCGGCTCGAACTCGGCGGCCTCTACCAGGACGCGCAGCGCCACCTCCACGGCATCACCAACACGCTCACCGACAACAAGGGCGATTACACGACGACGAAGAACTTCACCGCCGTCCCGCATTTCACCGACGGCAGCAACGAGGCCTCGCTGAACGGCCACGTGACCATCGCAGGACTGCGCAACGACCTCGATTTCGGCACCAATGGCGTCATCAACAACCAGTACAACTACCGCAGCTCGATCGTGTCGACGCTCGGAAAATCGACCCTCGCCGACCCCGCGATCTTCCGCTACGTACCGATCCCGTCGGGTGGCAGCCAGTATCTCGCGGGCGTGCTGCGACAGCAGTCGATCATCGAGGGCGACACGGTGCACTTCGATCGTCACTGGGCGATCCAGGCGGTGTTCAGCGAATCCTTCCTCAACTCGGCGAGCTACAGCACGAAGGACGCCGTGACCAGCAGGGGCGACGCGAACGGCGTGTTCAGCCCGACGGTGAGCGGCATCTGGACGCCCACCTCCCAGGTCACCGCCTATTTCACCTATGCGAGCAGCGTCGAGGAAAGCGACCAGGCCCCCACCACCGCGATCAACGCCAACGCCTTCCTCGCCCCTTATCACGACGAGATGTTCCAGACCGGCGTCAAATACGCGCCCGTCACCAACCTGCTGCTCACCGCCGACGCGTTCCGCATGACGCGCCCCTACGCGGCCACGCTCACCGACAATATCTTCCAGGTGATCGGCAACCAGCGCGACCAGGGTTTCGAGTTCTTCGCCCAGGGCAACCTGCTGCCGGCGCTCAGCGTAATCGGCGGCGCCACCTATATCGACGCGCGGCTGCTGGACTCCGGCAACCCCGCCACCGCCGGCGGCATGATCGTGGGCGTCCCCCGCTGGAAGAGCGACGTGACGCTCGACTGGCACCCGGCCTTCCTGCATGGCGTGGCCCTCACCGGCAGCGCCCATTACGAGAGCGCGCGCGCGGCGACCGACACCAACAACTCCTTCGCGCCGCAATACGCGACGCTCGACGTGGGCGTGCGCTACGCCACCCGCCTGCTGCGCCACGCGGTGATCGCCAGGCTGGGCGCGATCAACGTCACCGACACGCGCTACTACTCCTCGATCGCCGACGGCAACATCGTGGGCAGCCCCGGTGCGAACACCGCCTATCTCGGCGCGCCGCGAACCGTGCTCGCAAGCCTCGAGTTCGACCTCTAGGATCGGCTGCGTGCGACATCTCCTCGCCGCCGCATTCGCGGTCCTCGCGTCACATGCGGCGGCGGCGGACATGCGGATGTTCCGCGGCCAGTCGGGGCCGCCGATCGCCGTGCCCGCGCATCCCGTCCGGATCGCCGATCTCTGGTTCGCCCATAACGCGCTGATGGTGATGCTGGGAGCGGCCGACCGCATCGTCGTGACCACCAACACCGAGGCCCGCCAGCCCTGGATGTTCCGGGTCGCACCCGCGCTGCGCCGCGCGGTGCAGCTCGAGGCGCCCGTGCCGGGTGCCGAGACGCTGCTCGCGGCCCATGTCGACCTCGCGATCGTGCCTGCGAACGCGCCCGCGGGTACGGTCGCGCGCAGCGTGAACCTCCCTACCGTCCCGCTGTTCTTCCAGGACCGGCAAGGCCTGATCCGCGGCCTCGACCTCACCGCCGACCTCCTGAACGACGCGCAGTCGCGTGCCAAAGCGCACGCTTACGACGTCTACCTGGCCGACGTCGTGGCCCGCGTTCTCGCAAAAACCGCCTCGCTGCCCGACCCAAGTCGCCCACGCGTCCTGCACATTCAGTCGCTGCACCCGCTGAAGGTCGACGGCGCCGACACGATCATCGACGACTGGATCCACGTGGCCGGCGGCCGCAACGCGGCGACCGGGATCGACGGCGTGATGAAATCCGCCTCGATCGAGCAGGTCGCCGTCTGGAACCCCGACGTGATCATCATCGACAGCCAGGCGGGTCCGCTCGACCCGGGCGCGAACGGCGGCATCTGGCGCAGCATCACGGCGGTGCGCGCGGGACGCGTGCTGACCAACCCGCACGGGGTCTACACCTGGGACCGCTACGGCGCGGAATACCCGCTGGAGGTGCTGTGGGCCGCGAAGACCCTGCATCCCGACCTGTTCGCCGACACCGACATGGTGCGCGAGACCATGGCATTCTTCCGCCAGTTCTTCTCCTACCCGCTCACCTCGCAGGAGGCCCAGCTGATCCTGCGGGGCGAGCGACCTGACGGACGCGGCTTCGCCGCCCGGTGACCCCACGCGGCACGCTGTCCGCCACGCTCGCGGCATTGCTCGCCGCCGTCGCGGCCTCGCTCTGCATCGGCCGATTCCCGCTCCACCCGGCCGCGCTCGCCCATTTTCTGCTCGCCGAATGCGGCCTCGCCACGATGCGGCCCGACCGCTTCGCCCTCGCACGTGAAGTCGTGCTCGGCGCACGCCTGCCCCGCATCGCGGGCGCGGTGCTGGTGGGCGCCGCACTTTCGGTATCGGGCGCCTCCTATCAGGCGGTTTTCCGAAACCCGCTGGTCTCGCCCGGCATCATGGGCGTGCTGTCCGGCGCGGGGTTCGGGGCGGCCGCGGGCTTCCTGCTCGGGGGCAGCCCCGCGCTCGTCGCCACCCTCTCCTTCGCCGGCGGCATGCTGGCGGTGGGTGTGGGTGTCGCGGTCGCCGGCATCTTCGGTGGCGGATCGCTGCTGATGCTGGTGTTTGGCGGCATTATCAGCAACGCGCTGTTCACTGCAATGCTGTCGATCCTTAAATACGTGGCCGATCCCGACAATCAGCTTCCCGACATCGTGTTCTGGCTGCTGGGCTCGCTCGCCAACGTCACGCCGCGCGCGCTTGGCGGCGTGGCACTCCCGCTCGCAGTCGGCATCGTACTGCTCGCCGCCGCAGGCCGTCTGCTCGACGCACTCGCCATGGGCGACGACGAGGCCCGCACGCTCGGCGTGCCTGTGACCGCGCTGCGCTACGGCGTGATCGCGGTTGCGACCGTGTTGTCGGCGCTGACCGTGTCGCTCACCGGCGTGATCGGCTGGATCGGCCTGCTCGTGCCCCATCTCGCACGTCTTCTCGGCGGCCCGGCCAACAACCGCCTGCTGCCGCTCAGCGCCGCGATCGGTGCCATTTTCTTGCTCGTCTCCGACGACATCGCGCGCACCGCGACATTGTCGGAAATCCCGATCGGCATCGTCACCGACTTCCTCGGCGTGGTTCTCTTTCTGTTCGTCCTGCCGCGCGTGGGCCGGAGCTGGAGGTGACGGCGCCGCCGCTCGCCGCATCCGGCCTCGCGTTCCGCCGCGGCGGCCGCCTCATTCTCAACGATGTCTCGCTTGCCCTCGCCTCCGGACGGATGACAGCCCTGCTCGGCCCGAACGGCTCGGGCAAAACCACGCTGCTCCGCATCCTGCTCGGCCTGCTCAGACCCCATCTAGGCGACGTTCGCCTGCACGGCGTGCCGCTTCGCACGCTCGGGCGCGCCGCGATCGCGCGCGAGATCGCCTACGTGCCGCAGCAACACGTGCCCGTCTTTCCTTATCCCGCCATCGAGGTCGTGGCGCTCGGCCGCCTGCCTGCGACCCTGCTCCAGCGCGGCGTGGCGGACGCTGACCGCCGCATCGCCCATAGCTGCCTCGAGCGCCTCGGGATCGCTCATCTCGCGCATCGTCCCTACACCGAGCTCTCGGGCGGCGAGCGCCAGACCGTGATCCTGGCGCGCGCGCTTGCCCAGGGCGCCCGCATCCTGGTGCTCGACGAGCCCGCGGCCGGTCTTGATCACGGGCAACGCCTGCGACTGCGTGCCATCTCGCGCAGCCTCGCAAACGATGGCTACACCATGCTCGCGACCACCCACGATCCCGTTGATCTCGGCGCGCGCTTCGATGATGCGATTCTGCTCCGCGATTCGCGGATCATGTTCGCGGGCGATGCCGGCGGCGTCACCGACGAGATGATCAGGGCGCTCTACGACCTGCGCTAGATGTTTACTGGCAATCGTCACAAACATGGCTTGTTTCACCGACTACGGGCTGCGCTCGCCTCAAAACCTCAAGCTCTCCAGCTGGCGAACCTTGGTTTGCAAAGAGCACATCATGTTTGGATGTCGGCGTAGCAGAACCTACAGGATGTCGCAGTGTCGGCGCAGGTGCTGACCGGCGAGACGCTGCGTCGCCTGAATACCGAGAACATCGATGACTTGCTAAAGTCTTTGCCGGACGTCACGGCGGGCGGGTTTGGCTCTGGCCAGGAAGGCATCTACATGCGCGACGTCGGCGACCCGGGGATGAATGGCTAGAGGTCGCCAACTTTCTTGTCCAGTCACACCGGACACGCGCCGGCGTCGAGTATCAGGGCCGCCGGCGCAGGAGCCATCGGGCTTGGCCGATGCCTCCAGGCCGGGCGGCGCGTGGGGCGAAACCCCGCGTCTCAGCGGCTGGTTGAGACCGGGATCGAGAGGAGCGCGCCGCCCTGCTCCAGCGGAGCATTTGGGCCGACTGGCAGCCTCAGCGGGGATCCGTCGCCGAGATCCCGACGGTACAGCTCCGCCTGGTTGCCGCTCGCAGCGATCGCGCGTCGGAGGAAGCGCTCGTCGAGGCCGAGACCCTTCGCCTGCCAGCCGCTGTCGCCGAGCAGACGCCCGGCCTGTGACTCCGGCGGATGTGCCTCGTGCGACAGGGCCTCGCGGCGGTCGATGCCGAGCGTCGTCGCCGAGACGAGACCGTCCTCCACGGCGTCGACGATCGCGTGCAGACGCGGCTCGCCCGCGCGCAGCACCGGCGACCACGGATCAACGGTGATCCGGCCTGGGAGCAGCACGCCGTTGCGCGCGAGCGCGGGCAGCGAGAGACGCTCGGAGGCGAGCTCGGTCACGTCGCCGGTGACCGCGTTGCAGTGACCGGTCGCGAGCGCACCCATCATCTCGCCGCGTTCCGAGAACGGGAATGCGGTGAAGGGGACACCGCGCTCGGCCATCGCAGTCTTGAGCGTGACGCCCTCGGGCGAGCCCTCGACGAAGCAAATTCGCTTGCCGGCCAGTGCCGCGACGCCGGAGATATGCTCGCCGCTGTTGACGAGAAATCCCTGGCCGTCAATCAAAAAGGGCTGCGCGTACGTCAGCGACAATTGCGACGCGAGCGCCGGATCAGGTGTCGTGCCGAAGGCGATGTCGGCGCGGCCGTCGTGCACGGCGCGGATTGCGACGATCTCGTCGCCGGTGCCCACGATCTCGGTCTTTGCGCCTGACGGAAAGATCGCGGCGGCGACCGCGCGGCAGAGATCGGCGCCCAAGCGGGACACGTCGCCATGAGCGTCGAACAGCGAAAAATCGTCCGTGTCGGTGCTGACGGCGCAGCGGAGCGCGCCGCGGGTCCGAATGTCGTTGAGAGCATCGGCGTGCGCGGCGGCGGTGGATATCAGGAGAGCGGCGCCTAGAACGAGCGACGCGCGATGGGCAAAGGCACTCACGAAGCGAAATCTCCGTCCGGTCGCCGCCTACGAAGGACCGGCCGAAGCCGGTCCCCTGCGTCTGGTTGAGCGAAAAATACCCGGTTCGATCAGGGCGTCCAGGTGCCGCTGGTCGGGATGCCAGGGTTGGAGCTCGGGCGCGGGTTGAAGTCGGCCGGCGGCGGGTCGATCGGCGCCGCGTCCAGGCCGTTCGGATAGTCGACCGGGGTGATGCCGAGCGCCTGGCAGCCGCTGCCGTTGTAGTGCGGCAGCGTGTGGACGACCGCGGCCGGGATCGACGCGACCGAAGCCGACAGAGGTGCCGCGAGCCCGAGCAGGCGCGCGTCGCTGAAGGCGGGGAAGAGGTCGCCGATGTTCGGGATCACGTCGTCGGCAGGCGTGAGCGTGGACTGGCCGAGCTCACTCTGGCCCAGGATCCGGCCGGCGACTTCGTCCGGCAGGTCGGCGAGCGGCAGAAGACCGAACAGCTCGTCGATGAACTTGATGACGGAGCTGTGCTCGGAATACTGGTGAACCACGACATGCGCCCGGCTGTAGGGCGAGATCACGATCGCCGGGATGCGCGGGCCGGCCTCGACGTAGTTGCCCTCCGGGTCCTTGGTGCGGATGTTGACCTGGTGGTCGTCGTAGAGGCCGTCGGTTTCGTCATAGGTGATGACGATCGCGCTGTCCTTCCAATAGGGCGAGTGCGCGATCGCGTTGACGGTGTCGGCGACGGACGCTTCCGAGATCTGCGCGTCTGAATAGCCGGGATGGTCGTCGTTGCCCGGAAAGACGCCGGCCAGCGCGGGGTTCGGATCGACCGGCTTGAGACCGTCGATGTTGCCGTAGCCGCCGCGGATGTAGAACACGCCCTTGTTCGGCAGAGTGCCGTTGGCGAGGTCGGTGTAGAACTTGCCTTGGCCGAACAGGTGCTTCTTCTGGATCGTGGTGTTGTCGCCGAGATAGCCGAAATACTGCGGGCCGTTGTGGTGCGTGATGTAGTCGTAATGCGGGTTGTTCCCCGTGTCGTTGTTCCGGTCGAGCGGCTCGAGGTCGTAGCCGAGTTGGTACCAGGCCCAGTTTGTCGGCGGCAGGTTCTCGCCGGCGATCGTGCGGATGTCGTCCTGGATGTCGGCCAGGTCCAGGGTCGGGTTCTGGTCGGCCGCGAGTACCGCCTTGATCTTGTTGCCCATGAAGGAGAGCGGCAGCGAAGCGTAGGTCTGGGTGATCGCCGGTGTGGCCGGGCTCTCGTCGTTGACGTTCTGCGGCGGCTTCACCTGCGCGGGGTCGAAATCGGAGCCGGCAAACGGCGCCGGATCGGCGACCAGAGGCACGCCGGAGTTCGACAGCGGGATGCCGAAGGACGTATTGGCGGTCGAGGCCGTGCTCTGGCTCGGGTGCAGCGCCCACTGGGTGAGGCCCGACTGGCCGGCGATCATCGCGATCGCGTTCGGCGTCGACGGTCCGATGACGGTCTGGTGAAAATCGTCGAACAGCGTGAAGTTGTTGGCATACTGCCAGAGGAACGGGATCGTGTTGCAGTCGAGATGGCTGACCGCGAGCTCACCCATCTGCTTCTGCACGAGCGTCGGCGGCGTGGTGGGGGCGAGGCCGGTCGACATCGAGACGATCTGTCCAGCCCCATTGGTGGTGAGACCTTCCTCGTCGAGCGCGTAGCGGTCGTTGGCGGCGAGCAGCGTTGCGGCGTTCACGTCCAGCGAGTTGTCGATACCGGTCTCGGAGTGGTCGATGCTGCCCGTGTCGGCCGGATAGAGCGGCACGGTCGCACCGTTCACGGCGGTCACCATCTGCGGGATCACGAAGGGCGACACCGAGCCCGTGGTGCCGTCGGTGTTCACGATCGGCTGCTTGAAGCCAAGCACCTGGCCCGCGGGCTGGCTGAACGGGCCCGCAGCACCTGGGAACGTTCCGAAGTAGTGGTCGAAGGAACGGTTTTCCTGGAAGATGACGAACACGTGCTTGATCTTGCTGCGCAGCACCGCCTGCTTGATCATGTGCGCGACCTGCGGACCGACCGAGGGATCGGACGCGTAGGCGGCGAAGAGCTTGCGAGCGGCGGGCGGTGCTGCGGGCGAGTCCACGAAGGCTTCGACCGCGGCGAGGAGCGCCGGGTTGCTCTCGACGGCCTGCACGAGCTGCGCCGTGCTGAGGTCGGCGAAGTCGGCCGGCGCGTTGGCTGCGAGCGCCGGATCCGACGCGACGGCCTGGCCGAGCGTTGAAGTCGCCAGTGCGGGCTGAGCAATCATCGATGTGAGCGCGGCCGTGGCGCAGCTCGCTCGCCAGAGACTCTTTAAGGACATCTTCGATCCACCGGGTTCACGCGGCTCGAATGACCCGCGCCTTGCGGGGCGGTCATGCCCCCAAACGGATCATTTTTGTGATGACCCTTTGATGAAAAGCCCCTGTTGTCCGGACGTCGGTGACTCACCGTCACGGCGGACCCGACGGACAGTCGGCGCTCAGTGGCGCCTTCCGTCATCTCTGACCACGTGCAGCGTCGGGTGCACCAGGAGGTGGTGCTGTTCTGCGGAACTCAATGATCGTAGAGTCCGATGTTCCAGGAACTCTGCGTGCTGTCCCGGTCATCCGCGAGGTCTTTGATGAACACGGAGCCAGGATCCGACTCGTCGGAACGGGACGGCAGCATTGTTCCAGAGCCGGAGGATCAGGCACTCCGAACCTGCAGCAGATGAACGTTAAGATGCTCATGCTGGACGAGCTCCACAACATCTTGGCGGGCACTGGCCGCGACCAGCGAACCGTTCTCAACATGTTCGCTATCTTACCGATCACTATCTCTCATCTCGAAGCGCCTTCGCGAGACGCCTAGTGCGAGATCGCCTCTCCTGAGCGTCAAGGCAAAACGACGGGACGGCCTCGCGCGACTTTGATCTCGCCAGCGCCACGTCGATATGGCGCGCCTTGTATCCTTGAGCTGCCGGGATGTGGGCGCCGTCGATCAGGACCATGATCTCCGGCGGCTTGCTGACTTCAGGTTTGGCGTCCCCCTACGCTGCCGGTTTCCGCTCGATGTCGGTCGCGGCGCGATGCAGTCGATTGTGCATGGTAGCATAGCTCATCGGATCGCAGGGTGAGAGAATCTACAGCAGCCGTGCCGTTCCCAATGAGAATGTCTGGTGCTTAACTCGGCCCGCAGCCGCGATCAGCGGGTGACTCTGAGATCAGGGAATTGCCGCTCGCCAGAGATCGTACGGCATTGACAAACTCCCGTCCGATGCATCGGTCTCAACGCGAGACCGTCATCATTTCAGTTATCGATGATGCTATCATAGCGACATCATGTGTACGACCCAACTCATTCAATCGTCCCTTCCGAGGATCGACAGACGCGCGTCCTTGATCAGGCGGTAACAGCTGCACGCCTCCGCTCCAGGGTCGCCCGATCACGCAGCGTTATCCGTCCTCGAGCCTGTCGGATTGCCCCGGCCGACTGGAGAGCATTCGCAACCACGGACACGCCCGAACGTCGGACTTCCAGCATGAGTGCCAAGAACTCCTGCCGCATCGGCAATTCGTTTCCCGGCACGCGGTCCCAGCCCATCAGCAACCAGCGGGCCAGCCGTGCCGCGAGCTCGTGGCGCGCGTTGCAGGCGGCGTCTGAGAGGCTTGCACCATCAGATATTAAGCGAAACGGGGGCTGCGGTCCCTGAATGGACGCGATGTCTCCAGGGTTCACGGAAGGCGGTTGTCCGCATCCGGGTCGCAGAACCCGCAAGCTGGACGATGGCGCGATGAATAGCGGTGGCATCCGGGTTGAGTGCGGCGGAGACGCCGACCACCCCCTCGATGCCGATCAGCCCGATCTCGATGGAGCCGCTGTCTCGTGTGTCTGCTGTGATCGAGACGATCCCGTCTTCGACGAAGTAGACATGGCCCATGAACTCGCCCGGTTCATGAAGCGTTCGCTCCAACACCAGCGTGACTCGCTGCATATGTGTCCTGAGCGCGGCGAGATTGCCGGGTGACAGGCACCGGAGGAGCCGGTTTGCGAGACCGGCTACCGTCGTCAGACTTCTCGTCGGTCAATGCTTTCTCCCGTCAGAAGGCGGGAGCTCTAGAATCTCAGCTGCTTCCGGCCAGATCGTCTCAAGCAGTCGGTGGTGATAGCGTGAGCCGAAGGAGAACAAAAGGTGAAAGCGGTCTAGCCAATTGTCCTTTGTAGCGAGGATAGAATGTACGCCAGCGTACACTTCTCGTTCTCGGATTGGTGTTCTGCGTTCGCCTTCCTGCCTCTGCGGTGAGCCACACGAGACGGTCCCGGCGTTAAACCCAGCTCCGGCGGCTTCCATCGTGTTGCCATGGGAACAACATTGCGTGTGGGCTGGCCGAAACTCTGGCCATCAATCCTTGCGCTGGTGGATCGGGGCTACAAATTATCCCATGCCATTTTGCCGACCTCAGGCGAACACTTGATTCCAATTGCTGCAATCGCACCTTCGCTGATCTTCGTGCATGCGGCACGACGGCCATCATCTGGAAAGGGCCGTTGTCATAGCCTGAAGTGCGCTAGGCCGGGCGCACAGACCTTTCCCGCGTTCTCGGACCCGCTGGTGTCGCCTCAAAGCCTTTCGAGGCTGCCGCGCGAGCGACGGACCAGCCTCCGCAGTGCGGTTGTCCGGCCCTTGGTCTCGTCTCACTGGGATCCCTAGGCAGAAAGCGGACGAAACTTAGAGAGAAGGTCGTTTATGGCCGATCACGAGGATCAAGAGACCAGCGCCTCACGGACCGAGGCGTCGGAGTTGCCTGATGAAAGAGGCGATCTGTCCGGCACGAGATATGAGAAGACGGGGCCGTTAGGACGTTCACCCTGCCTGTTGGAGGAGCCAAGCGGCCCCACGGAAGACGCGAGCGGCCTCACACGCCTTACCCCGCATCTCGCCAGCCTGCCCGATGCCGCGCGCCCGGGTTCGGTTGACAGCCCGCTCGTGGGGGGTCGCGACGAGACGCACCGGCAGGATGCGCTCGACGCCCTGCACAACGCCGAGCGGCGTCACCGGGCCCTGCTCGAAGGCATTCCGCATCTGGTCTGGCAGTCCGGCGACGGCGGCAGCTGGTCCGCCGCAAGCCCGCAATGGCGGGCGTATACCGGACAGAGCGAGGTGGACAGCCTGGGCCCCGGCTGGCGTGCGGTCATCCATCCCGACGACCTTCCCGCGACCGACGACGCATGGCGCCTCGCGGACGACAGCGGAGTCATGACCGTCGATCATCGGATCAGGCGCCATGACGGTGCCTACCGGTGGTTCCAGACCCGTGCGCTCCCGGTCCCCGCCGACGCCCCGCAAGGCGGCGACCGGCTATGGATCGGCACCTCGACGGATGTCGACGATCTGCGCGTGGCCGAGGAGCAGATCCGGTATCTCGCCTTCCACGACGTCCTCACGGCGACCGGGAACCGCGCCATGCTGCAGGACGTGCTCGGGCGCATGACGCGCGACGCGTCCATCCCGTTCAACGTCCTCTATCTCGACATCGACGACTTCAAGGGCGTGAACGAACAACTCGGCCACCGGGGCGGTGACGAGGTGCTGGGGCAAGTCTCGCGGCAACTGATCGGCTGCCTGGACGAGGGGGGCACCGTCACGCGCATGGGCGGCGACGAGTTCGTGCTCGTGCAGGCGAACGCCTGCGCACGCGACGGTGCGCTCCTTGCCAAGAGGATCCATCTCCAGCTTCGGGAACCGATGGTCGTCAAAGGGCAGACGCTCCAGCTGGGAGCCAGCATCGGCGTCGCGTCCTGCCCGGCGGACGGCGCCGACGCGGAAGAGCTGCTCCGGCGCGCCGATCTGGCGCTGTTCGCAGCCAAGACCGCCGGCGGCCGCTGCATGCGGCCCTTTGAAGAAGCGATGGAGGTCGCGCGTCAGGAACGCCTGGCGCTGCAGACGGGTCTCGCGCGCGCGATCGAGCGTGACGAACTCTCCGTTGCCTACCAGCCCGTGTGCGACGCCGACACCGGCACCGTGCGCTGCTACGAGGCACTGGCGCGCTGGACACACCCTAATCGCGGCGCCGTGCCGCCCGATGTGTTCATTCCGATTGCGGAGGCGAGCGGACAGATCGATGCGCTCGGAGAGTGGGTGCTGGGACGTGCCTGCCTCGATGCGGCAGGGTCGGCCTTCGGCGCGCGCAGGGTGGCGGTCAACCTGTCCCCGGCTCAGTTCCGGTCGGGGTCGCTGCCCCGGACGATCGAGGACGCGCTGGATCAGGCGAGGCTGCCGCCGGACCGGCTCGAGCTCGAAGTGACCGAGCGGCTGCTGATGGACAGCTCCGAGGACGTCGATCGCGCCTTGCGCGAGATCAAGGCCCTCGGCGTCAGGATCGTACTCGACGATTTCGGGACCGGCTATTCGAACCTCGGCTACCTGTGTCGATTTCCGTTCGACCGGCTCAAGATCGACCGGTCCTTCGTCCGACAGATGACGGTCGAGGATGGCGCGCGATCGGTGGTCAGCGGTATTATCGCACTCGCCCACAGCCTGCGGATGGAGGTCACTGCGGAGGGCGTCGAGACGCTGGAACAGCTGGAGATGCTGCGAGGGATGGGCTGCGATCAGGTTCAGGGATATCTGCTGGGACGTCCGACCTCCGCCGAGACTCTCTGTTCGACGAGTTGAGGGGGTGCCTTCTGCAGAGGTGAGGCGGGCTGGCTCGTCGTCAGATCGGGTCCTCAAGCCGGATCGGCAATTCTCCAATTTGCCGTATTCCACTTGATGGCAGCCCGCGACGGCGATCGCCGCGCTCGTGCCGACGATCCCGATCCTGTCGACGCCATGCATGTGTCGATCGGCCTTAGTCTCCCAGGATGCCCGATCGGAGCGCGTTGAACCTCTCCGTCCACGGAAGGGAGAGGCGCCCGCGAACGCGCACGGAAGCGCCCATTTAGGCGATCGTTGACAGGAGTGACGAAACGGAGATGACGACGACCGAACGCAGCAGCTCGGTTCCGTTCTCCCGCTGGATGCTGACCTCGATCGCAGCACTACGCTCACCTCGCCCGATTTCATCAGCCAGGAGAGCGACCGCGCTTCGGACGCCAGCCGACAAAGCATCCTCGGCCCGATCGTATTCGGCGCCTTCGTCACAGGAGTGAAACTCGGCGTTTCTCAGATGGACGAAAAACAGTGTCATGGTCTCGCCTCCTGCGAGCCGAAGGTCCACGATCAGACGTCGACGCCCCTCGCAACCGAGTGGACGATGGCCGCTTCCTACCACTACCTTCACTGGAGGTAACATAGAGCCATGTCTGTCTACGCGCGTTAGCGACAAGTCCGCAATCGCCGATCCAGGTAGCTGTCATCGTAACCGGACATGCGGCTCAGCGCCCCTGGGTCCAGGATGCGCAGCAACCCACGCCTCAACTCGACCGCACCGAAGTGCCGGAGATCCTGGAGCGCTCTGTTGATGTGAACGGCCGTCATGGCACGGGCGTCTGCGAGTATGGTTTGAGACAGCGGCAGTTCAACCTGGCGGCGGTCTGCTCCATCACTATGGACGACGCGGATGTAGAGCTCGAGCAGGAGATTTGCGGCTCGTTCGGCGCTGCTGCGTCGGCCCAGGCTGACGATCCACGCACGAAGGGTGCTCGCGTCGCCGCCCGGACAACGGCTTGTCCGCGCCGAAGATCGCGCGCAGCAGCTCCGTCCGCCCCGCACCAACCAGACCTGCAATCCCCACGATCTCGCCGTATTGCAGCGAAAGATCAATGCCGGAAGGCGCGCCGCGCGGACGCAGGCCTTCGAGGCGCAGCGCCTCGCCGCGCAGCGGTGCGGTCGCCCGCGGCGCCTGCGCGACCAGCGTGCGCCCGATCATCTGTCGCACCAGTTCGGTCTGGTCGGTCTCCGCAGTCCGCCAAGTCCCGACCTTCGCGCCGTTCCTCAACACCGTGACACGATCGCATAGCTTGAAGATCTCGCCGAGATGGTGCGACACGTAGATCAGTGTCATCCCCTGCGCCTTGAGCGCACGGACCTGCACAAACAGGTGCTCGGCCTCGCGCGGCGTCAGTGTCGCCGTCGGCTCGTCAAGCACCAAGATCTTCCCCTCGCCCGACAGCGCGCGCGATTTCGACCAGCTGCACCTGGGCAATGCCGAGGCGCTCGACCGGCATGCGCGGCGAAAGATCAGCCAAGCCCACTCGCGCCAGCAGGGCGCCTGCGCGTTCGTCAAGCGCCTTGCGATTCACAATTCCAAACCGGTGCCGCGGAAGATGCTTGAAAAGCAGATTCTCCGCCACCGACAACGCGGGAAGCAGATTGAACTCCTGATGCACCACGCGGATACCGGCGCGGATCGGATCGGATCGATCGGGCGGCTCGGCGTGTAGTCCTGGCCGTCCAGGATCATTCGCCCTGCATCCGGCCGTTGGATGCCGGCGAGACGTCAGATCAGACTGGATTTTCCAGCGCCGTTCTCGCCGGCCAGCGCATCCATCTCGCCTCGCTCGGCGACGAGATCGACACCATCGAGCGCCAGCACGCCGGGAAAGCGCTTGGTGACCCCCTCGAGCGTGAGCACCGCGGTTCAGGCGGTGATGAGTTTCACCGGTGTCTTGATCCAACCGGTCAGGGTCGCGCCCCCGATCTCCTTCATCGCATTATCGATGCCCATGGCAGCGAGTTGGCCGCCGAACTGATCCACGGTCGCGATAACTTTCTGCTGTCGGAGAAGCGGCTGCATGGCAGGGATGTTATCGAAACTGACGACCTTGATCTTCCCGCCGTGCCCCGCAACATCGATCGCCTTGACCACGCCGAGTGCCATCGAGTCGTTGGCTGCCATCACACCCTGGATCTCCGGATGCGCGGTGAGCATGTTGGAGAACACACTGTTGGCTTCCTCGGTTCCCGATGCGCGGTGCGGCTGTCGATCAGCACCAGCTTGCCGGCCACGATCGAATCCTGAAAGCCAAGCTTGCGCTGCACGCCGTTTTCCGCGCCGGGATTTCCTTCGATGATCACGACCTTGCCGCCCTGGCCGAGAGCCTTCGCGAGCACGTCGCCCGACAGCCTGGCTCCGGCCCGGTTGTCGGGCCCCACGAACGCCACGTCGATGTTGATCACCTTGATGCCGGCCTTGATCGCCCGCGTCACCGGCGAGAGCAGCGCGCGGCTGTCGGCAGGCGCGATCACGATAGCGCTCACCCGGCGGGTGATCAGGTTTTCCACCAGCGCGATCTGCCCGTCGATGTCGGTTTCGGACTGGATGCCGACCGGGATCAGCGTTAGGTCGCCGCGCTCGTGCTCGTGCCGGACCGCGCCTTCCCTGCATGTCCTTGAAAAAACTCGTTGGCGAGAGACTTCATCACCAGCCCAATTGCGGGCTTGTTCGCCTGCGCGCGCGCAACCGGCGAGACGAAGGCCACGCCTCCTGCGGCCGCGCAAGCGGAGACGAATTGACGGCTGTCCATGGCGTTCCCCTTTGGCCGGGAGGGTTGTCCCTTTCAGATTATCGGGCACGTTAGAGCCGGCCCTGGACGCGCGCCAGAGCCGGCTCGCGGCCTACTCCACCAGTGCGTTCGGGAGTGGAAAAATCCTGGTCTGACAGCCACAACGTCAGGATGATTGCCGCCTCCAATGCCCTTAAAAGGCATAGATGATGGATGGTGAAGCTCGAGACCACCACCGCGTTCTCTTCTCTGGGTCAGCGGAGGCCATCGTCCCTTTGAAAGCTGCGCAATGGCGGCCTCGCCGTCCTTGGTTCCCCGGAGGATACGGGGAAGAGGTCGGATGGAACCCGCTTTAACCAGCGCTCTTCACGCGCAGGCTCCACACCGGATCGCGGACGGGCGCCAGTCAGGAGTAGAACGCGATGAGTTCACATTCGGCTCTCGATGTCGAGGTGTCATCGCTCGGGAAGCGGCTCGCCAACCTGCGCTCGCATGCCGGCCTGACGTTAGGGGTGGAGACCACAGAAGGGGTGATCGACCTGACCGCCACCGCCGCGGCACTTGGTCTGCCGGCGCCGCGGGATGTCGATGACCTGCTGCAGAACCGGCGTGGCGCCGAGGTGCGCGCCGTCCTGGATGCACTTGAACGAAATACGACCTCGGCGGTCGTCATCGAACTGGCGGCTGCTCGTTTCGCGCCGCTGGTGACGCGACCGGAAAAGATCATCTGCATCGGCTTCAACTACCGCGAGCATGCGAAGGAAACGGACACCCCGATCCCGAAAGCGCGACCGTTGTTTTCCAAGTTCAACAACGCCCTCAATCATCACGGCGGAACGGTGCGGCTGCCCACGCGGGTGGCCCGGGAGTTCGACTACGAAACCGAGCTGGTGATCGTTTTCGGTCGGGAATGCCGCGATGTGTCAGAGGCAGACGCGCTCGACGTCGTGGCGGGATACACGATCGGCAACGACATCAGCGCGCGCGATCTGCAAACGCAGACTTCGCAGTTCCTCCCCGAAAAGACGTCGGACGGGTTTGCGCCCATCGGGCCATGGCTGGCAGCTGCGGACCTGATTCCTGATCCAAACGCTTTGACGCTGCGCACGACGGTGAATGGCGAGGTCAGGCAGGACTGGACCACGCGTGACATGATCTACGACTGCCGCAAGCTGATCAGCTTCGTCACCGGCATTATGACCATCAAGCCAGGCGACATCCTGTTCACGGGGACGCCGCAGGGTGTGATCCTGGGCTTCAAGGAACCGCGAGACCAGCGGCCCTGGCTGAAAGCGGGCGACCAAGTGGTGTCCGAGATCGACGGATTGGGAGCGCTGCGCGTCGCACTGATCTAGGTTCCGGAGGCCTGGCGGAGTTGGACCGGCTCGACGCGGAATGTGCTCCTCCGCGAGCGGCAGGACGCTCTCCAGTCCGTCGCCTTCCTGCCGCTCGCCTTCAATCTAGCAATGGGATCGGTCGTGCGTGTGCTCGGCTCGCCTTGCAGCAGCTAAACCCTCTAGGCAGGGTTGAAATCGGTGGCGATGGCGACGTGCTCCCAGGCGTCCATGTCGCGCGCGAATTCGGCGAGCTTGGTGCGCGCCAGAGCATAGGCGCGCGGGCCAAGCGGCAGGTGCAGCGGCGGCTCGGCGGCATCGATCGCCTGGAGGATGACGCGAACGGCTTTGTCGGGATCGCCCGCCTGGCGGCCATCATTGTCGGCGGTGTAGCTCCGCATCTTGCCGGCGGTGTCGGCGTAGGCGACGATCTCGTTCCGAGCGACCGTGATCGAGCGGCCGAGGAAGTCGGTCCGGAACGGTCCGGGCTCGACGATGATCACGGCGATGCCGAACGGCGCGACCTCCTGTGCAAGCGCCTCCGACATTCCTTCCACCGCGAATTTGGTGGCGTTGTAATAGCCGGCTCCGGCGGCACCCTTGATGCCGGCGCCCGACGACAGATTGACGATCCGACCGCCGCCTTTCCTTCGCATCGCCGGCAGTGCCGCGCGCGTGGTCTCGATCAGGCCGAACACGTTGGTCTCGAACATCGGACGATATTCGTCCGCGGTGCCCTCCTCGAGAGCGCCCATCATGCCGTAGCCGGCATTGTTCACGAGGATGTCGACGCCGCTGAACGCCTCCTCGGCGAGCGACACGGCGCGGGCCGCGTCGCCGGCGCGGGTCACGTCGAGCGCCGCGGCGCGCGCCGTCTCCGGATGGCGGTCCACCAGTGCACCGAGCGTCGCGGGATCACGGGCGGTCGCGACCACCCGGTCGCCGCGGGCGAGTGCCGCCTCGGCCAGCAGGCGGCCAAAGCCGGTCGAGCAGCCGGTGATGAGCCAAGTCTTCGACATATGCGTCTCCGTCGTTCGTGCGCCCGGACGCCGCGCGTCTTGTGCTCACCCCTCGAACCGTAGCGCAATTCTTCGAACATGGTCAGAGCGCATTCCAGCGCCTGTGTTCCGCCGTAACCTCTGGCTCGCCAACGGGACGACCGGAGAACGTCAATACACGTCACGCAAGTGACGTCTGTCTCTCGCCACGCTGGCTACGTAAGCGGCGGCCTCGTCCGGCTCCATCCCTCCGCTCACCTGCACCACCTGGCGAAGGGTCGCGCCAAGCCAAGCCATGCGCCGCCGTCACCGCCGACATAGAAAGGCGCTCCGTCCTGAAGCCAGCTCCACAGCCGGTCGTCCCGCTTGGCCCCGCGGCTCTGCGAATCAAATTCCTGATCGCGCGAGAGCGCGATATCCAGGCGATGCGGCACCCCGTTGGACGGCATCGTCTCCGGTTCGTTGCCCGTCTAGCAGTCGGTGTTCCCCGACCACATCATCTGTCTGGAAGACGGGAAGCAGCCCAAGATGCTCAAACGATCTCCGCAGGCATCCTACAACACGACCGTCGACGAGCACCGCGAGAAGTGGAGCCGCCCTGCAAATTACTCGATGGTCGCTCCGAACTCCGAGGAGCATCGCTCGATGCTCGCGACGGACCGGTCTCGGCCATAAACCTCGGGAACCGAGCCTCATGCTGACCAGCCAGGCCGACGTGGACGCCAGTGATTTACTTCTGAATAGTGACGATCAACCGCGCCGAACGGAGCCATGACCCATAAGAAACCTAATCTGCCGGTCAAGATGTGCGCGGTCTGCCAGCGCTCCTTCACGTGGCGGAAGAAGTGGGAGCGCGACTGGGAGCATGTCCGCTTTTGCTCGGAGCGTTGTCGACGAGCTGCAAAGACCGCCGGACAGGATCAGGGACACGGCGAGCCGTCGCCGCGTCTGTAGAGCCCCCTAGGACGGCCCGCTCGCAGCGTTCCGAGCCGACGCGCTGCCCCTCGAAGTGACGGATGGTGTCCAAAGCCAACATCGGGCGGACGACTCAAGATGGTTTACGGCCGCGTCGGAGGAGCCGGCGTTCGCCCTCCCGAGATCACCGCTCACAAGGCGACGCACGCCGACCGCGCAAGGACACCACCCGCCCCGCCGCGCCGCCACAAATCACGAGGCCGCCCGCGATCGCCGCCAGGCCGCAGTAGGAGATCGCCCCATCAGCTCCGTAGCTGTCGACCAGGAGGCCTCCGATCACCGCGCCGGCGGCGATCGCGACCTGGAACATGGTCACGAGCAGCGCTCCAGCGGTCTCGGCATGGTCAGACGCCGCCTGCGTTGTGAGCGTCTGCAGCGCGACTGGCAACATGCCGAAGGCAAAGCCCCACACCGCCATCGCGGTGAAGGTCACGACCGTGTCGGTGCCGCCATGCAGCAGGAGCGCTGACGCGGCCGCGAGCAGCATCGCGCCCAGTCCGACGCCAAGTCGCGCGCTCCGGCCGGCGATCGCGCCGCCGGCGAGGTTGCCTACGAAGCCCCCGCCGCCGAACGCGAGCAGCACGAGCGAGATCTGCCGCGTGTGCAGGTGGCAGACCTGTTCGAGGAACGGGCGCACGTAGGTGAAGCCGGCGAAATGGCCAGATATCGCCAGGAGCAGCGTCAGCATTCCGAGCTGAATGCGGGGGCGGCGCAGCAGAACCAGGAAGATCCCGAGATTGGGCACGTCGGTCGAGGGCAGTCGCGGAAGGGTGGCGAACACTGCGACGAAGGCTGCGAGCGACAATCCGCCCGCGGTCAGGAACGTCAGGCGCCAGCCGATCGCGTCACCGAGATACGCCCCGATCGGGGCCGCGCAGACGGTGGCCGCCGAAACGCCAGTGAAGATAATCGAGATCGCGCGTGCCACCAGCACCGGCGGCACCAGACGCAGGCAGAGTGCCGGCGCCAGCGACCAGAAGCCGCCGAGCGCGAAGCCGAGCGCCACGCGTGCCAGAAGCAGCACCCAGACCGTGGACGCAATCGCTGCCAGGAGGTTCGAGATCAGCAGCAGAGCCAGCAGTCCGCGCACGACGAGCCGCCGGTCGATGCGGCCCAAACCGACCACGACGATCGGTCCAGCGAATGCGCCGACGAGCGCCGTCGCGGTGACAGCCTGCCCTGCGGTGCCATTGGACACGTCAAGGCCGCGCGCCATCGGGGTGAGCAAGCTGGCGGGCAGGAACTCCGCGGTGACGAGCGCGAACACCCCGAGCGTGAGTGACAGCACGGCGCCCCAGCTGGCGTCTGTCACGGCGTGCTGTCGAGGTTGTGCGGATCGATCGGCGGGGCCCGACATGTCTGACATGAAGCATTACCTTGTTCGAAGAGGTGAGCGCAAAACCGCCGCGCCGTGCCAGTCGTAGTCGACTGTCGCACGAGATCCCGCGGGTCCCGTGCGCCGTCGCCGGAGCGTCAGCGGGGAGCGGTGGTGAGCCCCCGCCGCCATTGCGGAACGGTGTCGAGAAACGCCTGCAGCCCGGCGCTCCAGCCAGCCGGGTGGTTCAGCGTGTCATGGCCGTAAAGGCTGGCCTCGCTGCTGACCATATATTCGTGGAAATTGGGCCGAGCGGGAAGGTCGAGCAGTTCCGGGGGATTGAGAAGGTCGTCGGCAAAGTTCACCGACAGGAACGGCACATCGATCCGACCAAGGTCCGGCCGCGGATCGTAGTCGTACGAGCTCTCGAACTGGTACAGCACGTCACATGGGCTGCTGCTGCCGGTCTGCTTGCCGACCAGCTTCTCGAACAGCGTTCCGGCGGCCGTGCGGTCAGGGACTTCGGTCTGCAGCCGTCCGACATCCTGGGTCATGATCGCAAACAGCGGCGCAGCGGTCACGCTCCATTCGTGCGGCGGATGCTGCGGCTCCGGTTGACCGTTCTTCCAATCGGGATCGGAGGTAATGGCGCGAATGATCATCTCACGCCACAGCATGTTGCGGCCTGTGACCGGCGCCGGCGTGCTGGCCACGGCGACCAGCGCGTCCGCCTCGCCGGGATAGCGCTCGGCCCACTGCCAGGTCTGCATGCCACCCATCGAGGTGCCGAGCACGAGCCGCTCATGCAGCACGCCCAACCGGGCCAGCACCGCATGATTGGCTTGGATCTGGTCGAGGTAGCCGTAGTGCGGAAACCGTCTGCACAGGCTGTCCGACGGCTTGCTGGAGCGCGCCCACGCCGATGCTGTCCGGCATCACCAGGAAGAGGCGCGAGATATCGAGCGGCTGACCCGGACCGTAGAGCGATTGCGCCATGTCGGCGGTGGTGAAGGCGCGCGCGCTGCCCGTCGTACCATGCATCAACAGCACCGCGTTGAGGACGTGGCCCTGATGGTCCCGCTGGGCGGTTCCAGGCGTCAGATAATGCAGTCGGAGCGCGGACAGATGCTCCGCATCGTTGAAGCGATAACCGGGCAGCGTGATCGTGCCCTCGGCCACCTGGATCGCTGGCGCCTGGACGGCCTGCGCAAGGGCGGGAAGAGGCAGAGCGAGAGTCAGTATCAGGGAAAGCAGGCGATGCACTGAGCGCTCCTTCGCTACGACCACTCGCGGCGGTCGGGGTCCGGGTATCAACGCAGCGACGGGTATCGCTGTCGCGACTCGCACGACGAGGTTGTGCGAGTTCCATATCCTCAGCCAGCGCCTTTCTTCCGATCCTCCTGCCGCTCGCAGTCGTGGCAGACCCGCCTCTGAACTCTTAATCCCCTCCGGCCAGGATGCTCCGCAGAGCGTGTCGGACCGGATGCGCGAGATCACGTTCGGCTCGGCGTCCGGGTGGGCGGGCTCGAGGTGAGATGCCCGAAGCGCTCTCTGGTCTCAGGCGAAGATCATCCGCGGCATGTAAAGCGAGACGACGAAGTTAGGGACGTCGACGATCTCGGAAATGCGGAGGTCTGCGGCGACGCTCGCCAGCATGTAGGCGTCGATCGCCGACATGCCGTGCCGCTTCGACATCAGGTCGATCATCTCGACAACGGCCTGGCGCGCGGCGGCGAGCAGATCGGGACCGATCCCGGTGGTGACGTCGTAGCCGTCGCGGTCGATGTGGCGGGTCGGCGGTCCGGGCAGCTCGACGCGCGGAGTCGCAGGTGCTGCGCCCTTGACGAGGTCGAGGCGGAGAGTGACCGCCATCGGGCTCTCGATCGCGGTGCCGCACACCTCGCCGTCGCCCTGGGCTGCGTGGGTGTCGCCGATCGAGAACAACGCGCCCGCGACCTCGACCGGCAGCACGAGCGTGGCACCGGCGCAGAGATCGCGAATGTCGAGATTGCCGCCGACCCGACGCGGCGGGACGATGCTGTGCAG
Source organism: uncultured Acetobacteraceae bacterium (assembly GCA_964247685.1). GTDB lineage: Bacteria > Pseudomonadota > Alphaproteobacteria > Acetobacterales > Acetobacteraceae > CAXTPV01. Next base: position 2,481 of record CAXTVZ010000012.1, on the reverse strand, counting down.
CCCGAACGCTGCGGGTGCGACGCCGATCGTGCCGGCGAACGGCTTGAGCGGGATGCGGGCGAGATCACCGAAGGCAGCCGTGGCGCCCTCCTGCGTCCCGAAGTTCCAGAGCCGCAAGGCGGGATCGGGAAACTGATCGGCGAGCAAGCCGAAACCGGGGATGTTGGCAGTCCAGCCCCAGCCGGACGGCGCGAAATGCTCGAGCGTCACCCGGAGCGCGTCACCCGGTTCGGCGCCGTCGACGAACACCGGGCCCGTCACCGGATTGAGCCTGCCGAAATCGAGTCCCGCGAGCGTCGCGAGGGTGGCGTTCGAGCCGATCTGGCCGCCCGAGCTGTCGACCGTCTCGAAGGTCACGACGTCGCCAGTCGCCGCCCGCAGCACAGGGGCGAAGGCGTTGTCCCAGCCGGTGTGGTGCTGGTGAGCATGGAGCGTATGTGCGTGTCGGTTCATCGGAAGCGCGTCCCTCGTATTCCGCCGAGGTTACACGAGGCCGGCATGCCAGTCCTCCGGTGGGTTGCCGTCAACGTGGCGGTGTTCGGATAAGGCGGGATCAATACCTCGACATGGATTTCGCCGCCGACGTTGCCGGAATGCGTGCGGTCGCAAACATGCTGCCGTCCGCGGTGGTCGGACACCTCCTCGAGCTTTGGTCGACCGGCGCGCTGGCGACCCGGATTCGACGGCGGGAACATGGAGCCGGACGCCCACCTCACCAAGCCGTGGTCTCGATCAAACCGTGCGGCTCCGGGTCGCGGCTGCTCTCGCCCGCCTCCTCCTGGCGGGCTGACCGCTGACCATCATCGTCAGGCTGTCGTGCAGCCATGCGAACGGCTCGACGCCGTTGAGCTTGGCCGTCCCGACCAGGGACGCTCCGATCGCCCGGCGGTTTGCACCGCCCTCGCTGTCGCCGAACAGGCTATTATTTGCGGCTCAAGCTGGTGGGTTGGATCGCGCGCTGGCGAGATTGGTGTCAAGATCAACCCCTCCGGTGTCCAGGAACTTGGCCAGAGCCGACCAACGCTAGCGGAAGCCGATGACCTCGGCCAGCCGACTGCAACCGGCCGGCGAGCAGCTGAAGGTCCAGCCAGCCCTCTAGACTTTAATAGGAGTAGCAGGGGTTCTGCCGGAATCGCAGCCGCTCGTCGGGCTGCTGCCCCGGAGCGTTGCCTCGATGTCATGCAACTCGCCAATCCGCTGCACCGCCCGGTGGCGACCGACGAGTTCGCCTCGTGCAGCTTGAAGAACTTACGTCTGGCGGCGGCCCAGCAGGCGAAGGGTAGCGGCGGCATTATCCGCCAGAGCCTCGAACCCGGCATACCCGTCCACATACAGGATGCCGCGGAGGTCTTGAGGTGCCGGGCCGGACGGACACCGGTGCGATCCGGTGGTTACTGAACCCGAACACGATGGCGAGACCGAGCGTAATACCCTATCCGTCCGGCTTCGTTGTAGAGAAAGGCTCGAAGACGCGCGCGAGCGATGAGGGCGTCGTGCCTACCTCTCGCACCTTGCGCCCTCGGGGCCTTCAGGCTCTGGAGAGTGAAAGTGTATGTCGCTCCGCGGACATGCGAGACCTCACCTGCGTGCCGTCGATTGACACCGCTCGGGAGTCTCCCCAGCAGATCGCTGTCTGCTCGGGCAGGATATCGGCCGAGAGATGAACGAAAGAGTTTTGTTAGCGAGATCGGCGCGCCTTGTTCAGGGCTGCTCGAAGCTCAGCCGGACCGCGGGCCATTGAGCCCGCGGTCCAAGCAAAGTCAGCGGCTCTTCTCGTAGAGCTTCGAAGCGATCTCGAAGATCTCCTCGGGCGCATAATCCGGTGCGAACGCACCATAGTTGCCGAGCAGCTCAGGCATCTTGCCGCCCTCGGGGTAGCCCTCGACAACCTCGAGGTTGCCCGGCGGATCGCCCGGCAGTGCCACTTCGTCGTTCGACCACACCCCGGCCGCGGATGCGTAATCTTCCGGGCTGAACGTGTAGAGACGGCGATGACGCCCCTCGTCGAGGTATTTCTGGCATTCCGGCACGCGATCGAGATTGATGTTCGGCGTCGGCAGCATCTGCTCGATCGCCACACCCGTGATCTTCTTGAGCGCCAGCGCATAGGCGTGGGCGTGCAGCGAGCCGCGCACCAGCAGATAGGCGCAAACCTCGCGACCGGTGGGCTCGATCATCGTCTCGTAGACGCGCAGCTTGTGGATGCGCGCGCCGCATTCGAGATGGAAGTTGTGCAGCAGGTCGATGATCAGGTTGCCGGTGGTGGTCACCATGTCCACGTTCCAGGACATGGAGTTCGAGTTCACCGGAACGGCGCCGCCGCCATAGCTCAGGAACGAGGCGGTGGAGCGGACATCCTCCATATGCTTGAAGGGCGCCTTGCTGATATCGACATCCTTCTTCGGATTGCCCGGGCCGTTGTTGAGCATGGCGATGCCGTTGCTCACCAGCTCCACGTGGCCGAGTTCCTCGGCGAAGATG
>CAXTVZ010000011.1:0-29768 GCA_964247685.1 uncultured Acetobacteraceae bacterium | reverse complement strand
CGGTCACCTCGAACACGTCGCCATGGAACAGCCAAGCGCCGGACGTGCTCCTCGACGCGCGCCCAAATGCCGCGGTTGAGCCTGGGCGCCTAGGGACGACGTTCGCCAAGTCAGCCTGGACGAGGGCGTACTCGGGCGGTCGTCATCGTCTGGCATGTCGATCTCGCTTTTTCATCAAGCGCAGCGCATCCGCTTCCGCAGTCTTCACCGCCTCCACTGACCGTCTCTCCCCGTTACCCACCCATCCAGAAAGACATCTGCCCATGCCAGGGAACACTTTCTGGCTGTCTCGGGGTATCACGGTGTCCACGGGCAAGAAACACTTCGTCCTGAGTCGAGAAACGCTTTCGAGCAAGCGCTATGCACACCTTCATGCAGGCGACGCCTGGATTATCTGATTCACTTGCAAATAAGTTCGATCGGGTTTCCTGCGAAATAGCGAACCATGAGAGCAGTCCGAAATGAGGAACTCTCCCATGACCGAATCATCGCCCTTTTCTCGACCAAGCCCGCATCGATGGACAGCGTGCTTGCAGGCTATTGCGCCCGCGCTGGAGGCGACCTCGTGCTGCCTACTTCGACGCCGGTGCTGACGCACAGCGACATGCACAGGAACGCGGCTTCCACATCGAGCCGAGGCTCTACAAGCGCGAAGAAAACGACCTCGTGCGTATCGAATGAGAGGGTAGCGCCGGGCTCAACGCCTCGCGGTCTCTTGCGTCACTGTGCTGCGGCCGGCGTACAGGGCTCCCGCCGGCGACGTTCGAGACCTCGTGGCGGAGGATGTGGTCGACGACGGCACGCTGGACCCCGGCGCGGGCGTCCGGATTGTTCGCCGCTATCTGGGCGAGCTGCTGCATTTCCGTCTCGGCGCGTGGCCCGGTCCGCCGGTAAACTCGCGACGCCGGGCGCGGGAAGCGTGACGCGACCGCGGTTCGCTCGCTTCAGGGGCGCGCGTCGACGCCCGGGTAGCCCTTCCAGACCCAGGCGAGCGCCTCGGGCAGGGTCTGCGCCTCGACCGCGTCGTCGACATGCTTCGCGTTGCGGGCGAACACGAACTGGTCGTCGTAGCCCTTGGCGGAGAGGACGGCGGCGGTGCGCTCGTCGGCCAGCGTCCAATCGTGCATCCCGTCCGCCATCGCGGGGACGTAATAGAACAGGTCGCGGTCGCCGCATTCGAACCAGAAGCGGATCGGCTTTCGCGGAGTGTTCGGGATCAGCGGCGCGTCGGCGGGGAGATCGGACGGGGTAACCGTCCTGCCGTGCACGACAAGCTCGGTGCCGGCCGGACCAGGCCACGCGTCGTGATACTGCCAAGCACCCCCGGGAAGCGCCGGGTCGTGCGGCCAGGCCTGGTTCACCATCGTCGGCGAGTAGGCGAGCACGCGGTGGTACAGCTCGGGATGAAACCAGGCCATCGTGAAAGCGGCGGATCCGCTGGAGCTGAACCCCATGGTGACGCGCCCATCCGGATCGGCGGTGAGGCGCACGCCGGCGGTACGCGCAACCAAGGGCAGGACCTCGCGCTCGACCCACTCGGCGTATAATCCGTTGACGGTATCGTATTCGCGACCGCGTTCGGAACCCTGGGCATCCTGGCCGCCCGCACCGATGCCGATCGCGACCATTGGCGGTAGCCGGTGCGACGCGATCATGTTGTCGAGGATCGTGAACAGCACGCGCTCGTGGAAGAAGCCGGCCGGGCTGCCGTCGCCGAACACGATGAACGGCGCCGGGGCGCCGGGGGCGAGTTCGGTGGGGACGTAGACGTCGACCTGTCGGGTCCAGTGGCCGGCGTGACTCGCGGTGACGAGGAGGTTCGACGGATCGCCGGGCGCGGTGGCCGCGGTGTTGACCGCCTGGTTCTGACAACCTGCTGTGTCGTCGCGGATCACGCCGGGTCGATAGATCACGCTGTCCTCGGAGGTCATCGTGAAAGAGCGCACCGTGCCGCGCGGCACGCCGACGTGGACGACGGTCTCGGGCGCGGGCGCGTGGGACGGGCCGATGATGAAGTTGCCGTTGGCGTCGGGTGAGGGTAGCTTCCCGTCGGGAAGCTCGGTCGCAGGCGGATAGGCGGGATCGTGCGGGTCGCGTGTCGGCGGCGCAGTCCGAAGGTCGAGGCCTCTCGTGTCGACGAAGAACGATGCGTTCGGGTCCGTCGTGTTGGCGCCGCGCGGGACGGAAGCGCCGTGCGGGATGCACGAGGTCGGTGTGGCGAAGGCCGCAGAGGTAGCGACAACGGAGACGACGGTGGCGAGGAGGGTCGCGCGCAGATTGATCATCGGTCCCGGTCCCCGGCATTCCGTGTCGGCTTGCATCGGTGGACGCTAGGTTTAGGCGGCAGAGCCGTCAAACGCATGGACGCCGCGGCGTCCACATTTCAGCCGGCCAGCGTCCATGCCAGGGACGTCAAGCGTCCACAGTAACAACGTGCGACGTCCATCGAACGGAGGTGTAGCGTCGGTATCGACGACGTCCGGCGACCGTCAGAAGGAAGCCCAAGACAGGGGGCTATATACCATTGCACCTCTCCTGCATGGAACACGGGCTTGCCGCCGAACGGCAATTCAGTGCGGCGGGTGCGGCGCGCGTCTGTCAGGACTACGAGCGGCAGGAGAGCCGGAAGAGGAGCGACGAGGGTTAGAAATCGCAAGGCGGCCCAGGCATCTGCGCTGGCAAGATGCGGTGGCGCCACGGGTGTTGAAGCTCGCGTCTGTTCGGCAAGCTCTGAACAGTCTGCAGGCTTGCCCTTGGCTTCTCGACCGCGCCAACATAATGGCGGCGGGCCATAGTCGACGCAGGAGATCCGAAGCCATGCCGAAAGCGATCCGTTTTCACGAGCTCGGCGGTCCTGAGGTTCTCCGGATCGAGGATGTGCCCGAGCGCCGCCCCGAGGCCGGCGAGGTTTTGCTCAACGTCCAGGCGGTGGGCCTGAACCGTGCCGAGAGCATGTATTTCCACGGGCACTACCTCGAGCAGGCCGCCCTTCCGTCCGGCCTCGGCTACGAGGCGGTAGGAACCGTTGCCGCGGTGGGCCCGGGCGGCGACGCGTCGTTGGTGGGCACGCGCGTGGCCACCATCCCCGGCTTCTCGATGAACCGCTATCCGGTGCTGGCGGAAACCGCCGTGGTGTCGGCCGACGTGCTGGCACCGGTGCCGGACGGCTACGCCGCGACCGACGCCGCCGCCGTGTGGATGCAGTACTGCACCGCCTACGGCGCACTGGTGCCGTTCGGTCGGGTCGGCGCGGGCGACGCCGTGCTGATCACCGCCGCGAGCTCCTCGGTGGGCCTCGCCGCGATCCAGATCGTGCGCAAGCAGGGCGGCATCTCGATCGCGGCCACGCGCACCGCGGCGAAGCGGGCGCAGCTCCTCGCACTCGGCGCCGACCATGTCGTCGTGACCGACGAGGAGGACCTCGTGGCGCGCGTGCGCGAAATCACCAGCGGCGGCGGCGCCCGCGTGGTGTTCGACCCGATCGGGGGCGAGGGCATGAACGCGCTCGGCCAGGCGACCGCGACCGGCGGGTCGATCTTCCTGTAAGGCATGCTGTCGCAGGCGCCGACGCCGTTCCCGATGGCGACGTTCGGACGGCGGATCGCGATGTACGGCTACACCTTCAACGAGCTCCGCGACACGCCGGAGTGGGAAACGATGAAGCGCTATATCTTCGACCACCTGCTGGACGGCGCCTTCCGCCCCACGGTGGCGCGCGTATTCCCGTTCGCCGAGACCGTGCAGGCATACGAGTTCCTGGAGAGCAACCAGCAGGTCGGCAAGGTAGTGGTCACCTTCTGAAGTACAGGGCGGGTCGCGCTCGGCGGAGCGCGGTTCGACCTGTCCGCCGACGGGTTGCCGCCTTGTCGCCAGATGGAGACCTGACAGGACGGGCGGTTTCGGCCCCCTCGCCCGCTGCCCCAAGCCTGATTTGCGAGAAGAACACTACCGATTACGGACGTAGTGCCGTCAATACTTTATGACGTCACGACGCCGTTAAGCCAGATGTCCGGGGCGGTCAGTCGCCGTGAAAGTCGGACCCCTCGTTGACCGGTGCGTTGCGAGTGACCTCCTCGGCGAGCTGTTGCTCTAGGTCGGTCGGCTTCGGCCATTCGGGCAGATCCAGCCGCCTACGAAGCTCGGGAGCCATGCCCCAGAGAGGTTCGGATGCGAGAACCCGTCCTTCCTTGATGGCCGCGCCGATCCCCAGACAACACCCGCCGGCGCTGTAGATGTCCCACCCTCGGAGCCTGTAGGCACTTTTCACCCAGGGCCGTGCCGCCAAGCCATGCGCGGAGAGCTTCGCGCCGACGTCGCCGAATGCTTCGGCTGCCGCGTCCCGATGTTCTGCAGGAGCATTGGGTTGGAGGTTGCCGTAGCGGATCAGGGTCTCCTGAGCTTCCATCCGCAGCGCGCAGATCGCGATCAGCGGCTCGGCCAGGAACTTGGCGATGAACCAGCCGGCGGCCCCGAGAGCGAGGTAGATCAGCCCGCCGAGTAGCGAAATCAGCATGGCGCTGTCTCTCGTCGTGGCCTGGACCGCAGGATGCCCGGGATCCGCGGTGATCGGCTGCTGTCCCGCTAAGGACCTGGGTAGTCGCTCGTGCGGAGGGAGAGTGTTGAGCCATCGCTCGAGGTGCGAATCGGGCGATTTCCGATTGATCGAGGCTCTCGGGCAAGAACCTGACCTCAACGTTGCATCATCCACAATTCCGTATTTCGTGCAGTCGGGCAACTCCCGTCCCGAGTATCGTGCAGCCAATACCACATTTCGCACTGGCTAGCTGATTGTAGTGTCATGGTTTCCTTGTCCTGGAATTTCCTACAGCGCGACACTTCGATCCACGTGTGCGCTAAGCGGAAATGTCTGGGCGAGCAGGATAGAGCGTCATTGTGGTCGACGAGAGCGCTGAATCTGCTACCTGACGGCCGATTTCCCAGCCTCCGTTCTCAAGCCGACGGAGGAGTTGCTGGCCAAGACAATGGGGTAGCCCCGCAGAGACTTAAATCACCAGAAGGGTCTCTCCGACGTCGGCTGCTTCCGCGACCCCCCCTCACGAAATTCGGTTTGCTCAGCGGCGGGCGTTGGATGATGGACGAGGCAACCTACCGTCGCGAAAGCCGTGGAGCAACGCCCGCACCTTACGCGTCGGTCTGCGCGAACAGGCGATCTACCTCCACAGTGGTGTTCGTCGCCGGACGCGGGATATTCCCCATCACCACGTTTACGTTGCTCACGGCGTTAGGCTGTTACCCTGGCGTTCGCCGCTCGGAAGGCGGTCGGCGTCGTGCCGTAAGCTCGCCGGAACGCCACAGCGAACTGAGTGGAATTGAGCCCAACCTCAACGGCCACCTCGGTCATTGACAGACGGGTCCGCGTCAGCAGCAGGCGCGCGTGGATCAGGCGCAAGTGCAGCAGATGCGCAAACGGCGTCCGTCCCATTGTGTTCTTGAAGGCCTGAAAGAACCGCGCGCGGCCAAGGCCGGTGAGCGCGACCAGGGTTTCCATAGTGATGTCTTCGGCGAGGTTGTTGCGCATGTATTGGACGACGCGCCGAGATTGCCAAGTTGCGAGCTTGCCATGGGCCAGTTGGGTGCGCGACGCACCGTCTACGTAGCCGGTGCACGTCTTCAGAACGTCGAGCGACAGGGCGATTGACAGCGCGTCGCTTTGCAGTCTGGCCGTATTGGCATCCTGTTTGCGGGCGAAGGCGGCGGAGAAGAAACGCTCCAGCCTCTTGTCGGTCATGCCGACGAGCGGCCGGAGACGGATACGATCCGGATCGCGGTCGAACTCCTCGAGAACGACCTTTCTGAGGATGTCCTGGTCAAGCTGAAGATGAGCGAAATCGATCAGCCCGAACGTTTCCCACCGGAATGCCTCCCCGGCGGGCATGACGGTGATGCCGTTCTCGGGAACGTCGACTTCCAGCGTCTGGCAGCCGCAACGCCGGATGACCCTTTTCGGCCCTCCGAGGTGGATTGCCAGGACGTTCATGTCGAGGGCAGGTTGATCCACGCGAGCGTCGATGTCGCGGAACCGGGCGACGATGGAGTCGCATCGATCATCCTGCTGCCCAAGGCCGGATCCTTCCTGCAGCGTCCTGTGCCAGGAAATCACATCGACCATCGGATAAGGCTCCCAGCATCCCCCAGCCCGCGAGACCTCCGGTGCTCGCAGTGCATGGCCCAAGTCAGCTGATTCTAATGTCAGTCGGGCCATCGAAGCTATCGCTACAGTCTAATCGTGTGGGTAAACCAGAACCTCGACGCGGTGAGGTCGTTTGGACGTCGTCGCGGTCCGCTCCATGAGTGCTTCCATTCTGGACGGGTGACTTCCGCGCGGCAATCGGGCAATCGGCCGGCATGTTCCGACGCGACGGCTCGCGGATTACCTCTCTGACGATACGCGGGCCGTCCCCGAACGCGACCTAGTATGCCACCATCCCCTGGATGCCGCTCTGCGGCGTTCCCGCGCGTACGTTCGACATCTGGGCAAGACCGCTATTCGTGCTGGCCTGGTAGCCGAAGACCCGCCCGTAGCCACTATCGAGCACGTAAACGAAGCGGGCATCCTGGCTTCCTGCCAGATCGATAGGTATTCCGACCGCAGTCTGACCAGGCGGCGTCTGCGTGCCCGGCGGCAGGGTCGCAACGACGCCGAGCGGTTGCAGCGTATCGTCCGGAGCAATCGCGAGCGCGCCAAGGTTGCCGCTCCCCGCACCTGGACGCGAGCGCGTCCTGGCCGTCCGCCACCAGCCAGCAGGCTGCTGTTCCGCCCGTTGGGACTTCTCTGGAGATCACGGCCAGGGTGTGGTCCGCGTTCATGCGGTAATGAGGTACCGTCGCAAAACCTCCAACCGATCCGGTGTCCGTGACCAGGAGGCCGCCGTTCGGCGTGAAAGCTTGGCTGAACGGCTTGCCCCCCTGGGGCGTGTTGAACACCGGGTGCGACGGCGTACTGTCAAGATCGACGCTGAAGATGTCCACCTTCCCGCCAGGCGCTCGGTGACCACCAGCTTCGATCCGTCGGGCGAAAACACCCCGCTCGAGCCGCCGCCATCGGCGCTGCTCAAGACCTGCAGGGATCCCTTGATTTGCCTGAGCGCTCCGGATGTCTGCTCAAACCCGGACAGCTGGTGGTCCCGCTAAAATTGACCACGTAGACGAGATTGCCGCGCATGCGCGATGCAAGGGCCGCCGCGGACGATGCCGAGATTCTGAACATTCTGTCGATGGCACTCTCTCGCCGCAGTCCAACCGCTCGACGAAGCGTCGGACCTGAACGCTCCCTTGTCTTCTCTAGAAACGCTGGCGATCGTCACTCTGCGCACGCTTTTCCTACAAAGTTAGCCTGAGTAACCGATGCCACTGCAACTACAGTGCCGCAGCCGTAAGACGATCCCGCAGACGCGGAACGGCGAAATCGATGAAGGCACGAAGCTTGAGCGGCATGCGATTTCGTTTGTCGTAAATCAGATGCACCGGATGGGGGATGGGCTCGTAGGCCTCAAGCAAGAGCAGCAGCAGGCCGTCGCGCACGTAGGTGGCGACCTGGTAGGACATGGCCCTGACAATTCCAGCGCTCGCCAGACCCCCATCGATCGCCGCGTCGATGGTGCTGACGCTCAAACGCGATCTGAGAGGCACCGTGACCTCGTGCCCGTCCGACCAGTAACGCCAGATGGTCGGAGACGACACGCTCTCGAACGAGATCACGTCGTGGCCGGCAAGATCTTGCGGAATGGTCGGCGCCGGGCGGCAGGCGAGATAGGCGGGGCTGGCGCATGTCACCCGGCGCACCGTGCCCAGGTGGGAAGCGATGAGGCTGCTGTCGGGAAGGTGACCGATGCGGAAGGCAAGGTCGACCTGATCGTCGAGGAGGTGGGTGACGCGGTCAGTCAACATGAGCTCGACGGAAACTTCGGGAAACGCCGCGAGGAAGGTGGTGATTACAGGGAGCACGTGCAGCCGGCCGAACATGATCGGGGCGGTGACGGCGAGATCGCCCTTAGGCTCGGTGTATTCGCCGGTTGCGGCGCGTTCAGCCTCGTTCAGTTGTTCCAGGATGGTCCTGACGGCCGTGATGTAGGTCCGGCCGACAGGTGTCAGGTCGAGCCCTTTGGCCGAGCGGATCAGAAGGTCAGCCTTGAGGTGATCCTCGAGCTCGGACACCTTGCGACTGACCGTTGCGAGCGGCTGGCCGAGCTTGCGGCTAGCCTTTGACAGGCTCCCGCACTCCACCGCCGTGAGCATCACCCGCATTGCTTCCAGTAGGTCCATCATCCTATCAGATTGTGGCAGCTCCACTTGGGTCTTAGCGGCTATCGGGGGGGATCGGGAAGGACCAGACCGATGCTCGGCGAGATGGTCCTCGCAGGCAGTCGTTGCCGGCGTGAGGCTCGCGTCGATCCCTCCCTTTCATTCGCACGTGCCCTTCTGACGGAACGAGACCGCCGATCGCCAGCGTGGAAGCCCTGATGATCTACGGTTTTCGCGGTGCCTTGCCGCTCCAGCCCCAGGGTTGCATCACCGATCGTCACGCGGACTTCTCGTCGCGCGACGGCTTCCATATGGCCAGCATCCCAGTCTTGGGTTGGCTCCTGCGTTGCGTGGCTTAACGAATCGAGCCAACAGTGTCGCTCGACAGCGGCCGCCGCGCAGAGCCAGTCTCGTTGCGCGGTGGTGGTCCATCATGCGGAAAGTCCGGCTCGGCCCTGTGTCGTTTCAGGCGGCGCTCGGCGCCTCTGGTCAGTGCGTCCCAGAACCGAGCTGATCCTGCCTGGTCCTGCTGCCAACCGCTTGGTCCGACGGTAGATGTTCAGCCAGGAAGGCCAAGATCAGCCCGGCGATCGCATCGTTCTTCTCGTCGAGAGCGAAATGGCCAGCATCCAGAAGGTGGATCTCCGCATCGGGAACGTCAGCGAGGAAGGCCGCCGCACCCGCCGAAATGAAGGACGGATCGTTTTCTCCCCAAACCACCAAGGTCAGCGGCCGGTGCTGCCGGAGCCACGCCTGCCAGACAGGATAAGCGGCGACATTGGTCCGGTAGTCATACAGCAGAGATGCCTGGATCTCGCGCTGACCAGGCCTGGATAGATGCGCGATCTCGTCGGTCCAGGTGTCTGGATTGTAGCGCTCCGGGTGCGAGGTTCCGGCAATATGACGCTGCTGCGTCGCTTCCGGCGACAAGAAGTTGTCGATCACCTCCGGATGCGCGTTCTGGTCGGCCCAGTATTGGGCGATGTTGCTCCACTTGGCTCCCAAGCCCTCCCGGTAGACGTTCCCATTCTGCGTGATCAACACCTGCAGGCGCTCGGGGTGCGCCAGGATAAGCCGCATACCGACCGGCGCGCCGTAATCGAATATGTAGAGGCTGTAGCGCTCGACCTTCAGGGCCTCAGCAAATGGTCCGTGGTCTGCGCCAGGTGATCGAAGGTGTAGGCGTAGGCTGACGGCGGCGGAGCGTCGCTCTGACCGAAGCCTGGAAAGTCCGGTGCGATCAGGTGATAGCGCGTCGCCAGCAAGGGGATCAGCGTGTCGAAGCCTCGGGAAGACGACGGGAAGCCATGCAGCAGCACGATGGTCGGCGCGTTTTTCGGGCCCGCTTCTCGGTAGAAGATTCTCAAACTGTCGACCTCGGCGCGGTGATAGGTGGTTGTCACCGTAGTCGACGGAATGGGGTTCGCCATTGCCGCGGAGCCCGCAAGCGCGGCCGCGCCGAGCATCGCGGCTCCGATGCTGGCTGAGTTCATTGCGTTCTCATTCCATCAGCGCCGGACGCGCGCGTGCGGTTTGCCATCTCTGCCGGCCTGTTCCTTCTCAACGTCGCCCAGCGCCTCAACCGGCAAGGGCCAGGACCACCCGCGACGGATTGGTTCATGCACGTTCTCCGCGCTGTCGGATCGGCAGCTCCGCCGACAGTTTCGTCGCTCATAGCGCCTTGGTCTCGCCGCCATCGACGCGAAGTGCCGTGCCGGTGATCCAGTGACTGTCGGGGGCGAACAGGAAGGCAATCGCATTGGCGACGTCCTCCGGCTGTCCATAGCGGGCAATTCCGACTTCGGCCGCGAAGCGGTCGATTGCTTCTTCAAGCGGGAGACCATGCATGTCGGCGTAGCCCTGCAGCATCATCTTGCGACGGTCGGTCATGACCGATCCGGGAAGAATCGTGTTGACCCGCACTCCGTCTTTGATGCCTCGATCGGCGAAGGACTTGGCCAGTGCGAGGATCGCTGCGTTGATCGTGCCGACAGCCGCGAGCGACGCTTTGGGCGTGTAGGCCGATGTGCCCGACGTGATCGCGACGGAGCCGTGCGAGGATTTAAGCGCATCCCAGGCCGCGATCGTGAGCCGGCGAGCTGAGTGGAACTTGAGCGCGAGGCCATCTCCCCACTGCTCGTCCGTCAGCGCGAAGAGGTCGGCTTGAGGGACGGCGCCCGCGATACACGCAATGGCATCGATCCGGCCGACGGATTTACGCGTCGCGGCTACAATGGCTCCGGCAGCATCCGGCCCACGCAGATCCTGTGCAAAGAGCAGCGGTTCGGCTCCCACCGCCCGCACCTCATCGGCTGTCTCTGCCAGGGTCTTCTCTGTTCGGGCCACCAGCGCCACCGCGCTGAAGTCCCGGGCCAGACGGATGGCGGTCGCGCGTCCGATGCCGCGGCTCGCGCCGGTGACGATGACGACGCGGTCCATCAAACACGAGCCTCCGCGACCGCCAGCGTATCGATATACTGGCGGAAGCGGTTGATCATGCCGCCCTGGACGGTCCAGACATGGGCGTAGCGCGCCTTGGCGAGCTTGCCGGTCGCACCGTGCACGCCCTCGAAGTCGCCGAGCGACACCACCGTCGCGCCTTCGGTGATGAACTCCGTAGGCACAAGCGAGAAACGGGTCCACTCCGCTATAAGCGGCTTGAACAGGCCTTCCGCAACCGGGCTGGGACCGCGGCCCTCGACCTTGTAGTGCCACATGGTGATCCATTCGATGTCCGGGGCCATCAGACCCAGAGCGCCGGGGGCGTCGCCAGCGGCGAGCTTGTCGTAGAAGTCGCGGACGATGTTCACGGGCGTGGCGGTCATGGTCGGTCTCCGCCGCTGATCAGCGCAGGTGCCTGGCAAGGAATTCGCACATAGCGGCACCGATCTCGCGGGCGTGAGTCTCGAGCGCGAAATGCCCGCTGTCGACGAAGCGGATTTCTGCCTCTGGAACGTCGCGCTTGAAGGCTTCGGCTCCCGGCGGCACAAAGAAAGGGTCGTTCCTGCCCCAGACGGCCAGCACGGGCGGTTGTCTGTCGCGCAGATAGGCCTGGATATCGGCGTAGAGCGCGACATTGGTCTTGTAGTCGCCCAGGAGGTCCAGCTGGATCTCGTCGTTGCCCGGGCGCGCCAAGTAGAAATCATCGAGGTTGCGACCGTCGGGTGAGACCAGTGCCGGGTCGCTCACGCCGTGAGTGTACTGTAAGAGGGTGGTCTGCGGAGCCAGGAAACCGCGCAGAGCGCTACGGTTTGCCGCCGTCGGCTCGTTCCAGTAGGCCTGAACGGGGGCGAAGGCGTCCGACACCCCCTCGAGATAGGTGTTGCCGTTCTGGGAAACGATCGCGGTGATGCGGTCGGGATGGGCGAGCGCCAGACGGAAGCCGACGGGCGCGCCATAGTCGAACACGTAGATGGCAAACCGGTCCAGTCCGAGCACCTCGGTGAAGCGGCTGACCACCTCCGCGATGTGCTCGAAGGTGTAGGCGAAGGCGTCGCGGTCGGGCTGCTCGGTCATGCCGAAGCCCGGCAGGTCCGGAGCGACGATATGGTATGTGCCGGCGAGTTCGGGGATTAAGTCGCGGAACATGTGGCTGGCGCTGGGAAAGCCGTGCAGTAGCAGCACGACGGCAGCATTCGGATCGCCGGCAGAGCGGTAGAACATCTTTAGGCCATCAACGTCGACGGTGTTGAAGCGGACGGTCATCACGCGATTTCCTCGATGCTGCGGCCGCGGCCGCTCTGTTCGGCGGCAACGTCGGTCTCTTCCGACCTGCCCGGGAGTGGGCGAGTTCGGGAGGTTGCCTCTTGTCCGATGGAAGGGCCGGTGCCTGGTTGCGCGGACACCCTGAACGCTCGCATCTATCGACGAAAGATCGCGCCGGCAAAACGGGAGTCACGTTCGTGGCGGTCGTCGCGGCGACATCGATCTGCTCGGTCGCGCACGAGTGGACTCAGGCGATACTGGCCTGGCTCGCCAGCTGGTAAGCAGCCAACTGGTCTGGTTGGTCGGGTGTCTCACAATCTGCCGCGAGGCGGCTAAACCGCGCGTAGCGCTGTGCTCTGGAGTGCCGATGACCTCGCATCATGCAGCAGCAACTCAGCTTCCGGCGTCGCCCTCGGCGCCGCTCGGGCGTCGTCTGCATCCCTTGCCGGTGCGAATCATGCACTGGACCAACGCGGTCGTTATGTTGGTCATGATCACGTCGGGCTGGGGCATCTACGACGACGACGTCATCGTCCCCGGCCTGCATATCGGCATGGCGTGGCGGCTCGGGGATTGGGCGGCGTGGAGCCTGAACTGGCATTTCGCCGGCATGTGGTTCCTGCTCGTCAACGGGCTGGCCTATCTCATCTACGGCGTGGCGACCGGGCGTCTGCGTGAGCGGCTGCTGCCAATCAGGCTGTCCGACATACGGCACACCATTGCGGACACGCTGCGCCTGCGGATCGCGCACGAGGATCTCACCGTCTACAACGCCGTTCAGAAGTGCCTGTACGTCCTGGTGATCCTCTCCGGCGTGTCGCAGGTCATCACCGGCCTCGCGATCTGGAACCCGGTGCAGTTCTCGGGTCTGGTGTCCCTGCTCGGCGGCTTCCAGTCCGCGCGCCTCCTGCATTTTGTGGGCATGGCGACGATCGTCGGCTTCCTTGTCGTGCACGTGGCGCTTTCGATTCTGGTGCCTCGGACGTTGTGGGCGATGCTCACCGGAGGACCGCGCCTCGGTCGCATGGCACGCGAGCCATGAGATCGCTTTTCCGCCCCGACGATGCGCCAGGTGCGGATGCGCTGGACCTCCATCGCCCCCTCATCAGGTTACTCGAGCGACGTGGCGTGCTGCGCCGCGGCCTTTCGCTTGGCGCGTTGACCATGCTGACGGGCTGCGACGTGAGGCGGCCGGAAGCCGTGGAATCCGCGCTGCTGGCCTTCGCGCGCCTCAACGACAGGGTGCAGGAGATGCTGTTCGATCCAAGTCACCTGGCCCCGACCTACTCGGCATCGATGATTCTGCGGCCGCCCAAGTTCAACGCCTACTACGACGTGATGCACGTCAAGCCCGTCGATGGCGCCACATGGAAGCTCGAGCTCGCCGGCCTGATCGCCGACAAGCGGCCCTGGACGCTGTCGCAGCTGCAGGCCATGCCGCAGCGCTCGATGGTCATCAAGCATGTCTGCGTTGAAGGCTGGTCCTACATCGGCGGCTGGACTGGCGTCCCACTGCGCAGCTTTCTTGAACGGGTTGGCGCGGACCTCCGGGCCAAATACGTGGCGTTCGAGACGGCGGACGATTACCCCAGCAGCATCGACATGGCGACGGCGCTGCACCCGCAGACCCTGCTAGCGCTGCAATACGGCGGCGACACCTTGGCCGACCCTTTCGGTTATCCCGTGCGCCTGCGGATGTCGACAAAGCTGGGTTACAAGAATCCGAAATGGATCACGTCGATCGAGGTAACGAACACCTATCCTGGCGGCTACTGGGAAAAGCTGGGCTTCCCCTGGTACGGAGGCATATGATCGGCATGCGGCGCGCCCTGGCCGCAGCATGGCTCACTGTGCTGTTAGCGCCCGCGGCTCACGCGCAAAGTCACACGCCCGGCGGCATGCCTCCGCCGGCCGGCATGAGCCTGGCGCGATCGGACGGCATGCGGTTTCCGCAGCCGGTTCGAGTAGGCCAGCTTCTCGGCCGCGTGGTTATGCAGCCGGTGGAGAGCCACAACGTCCTGGGACATGTCCGCAGTGTCGTGCGTGATAGTCGGGGCCAGATCGTGGTCGTCATCAGCTTCGGCGGTTTTTTGGGGATCGGCAGCCGGCTCATCGCCGTGCCGCTCGACGCGATGGTGTTGCTCGGTGAGGTCGTGGAGGTCGCGGCTTTCACGCCGCAGCAGCTTCGCGCCTTCCCCACCTTCACGGCGTCCGGAAGGAGCCCGGTTCCTGCGGACACCGTGGTCAGGGTCGGGCTCGCCAAGCCGTCGCATTGATGAGGCTCCAGCAAGGAATGAGCGCGATCGTGCATGAGCAAACGCCAGGACAGCGACGGCAGACGGTCGTGACGGAGCCGGCACGGAATGGCTGACGTCGTGCCGGATGGCGCGGCCGTCCTCAATGTCCTGGTTCCGATCCTGCTGCTGCTGCTGTTCGGCATCGCCGCCGTGATCGGGTCGCGCGCGCTGCGCCTCAGTCCGATCGTCGGCTACCTGCTGCTGGGCGTCGTCCTGTCTGCCTCGGGGCTGGGCACCTTGCTGGACGCGGGCGCGGTGCAGGCGCTGGCAGAACTCGGTGTCGTGTTCCTGCTGTTCGACGTGGGGCTGCATTTCAGCTTGCGGCATGTGCGCGAGCAGGCGGGGGACATCTTCGGCTTCGGCCCGGTGCAGGTCGCGTTCGGCACGCTGGGCCTTGGCGCGCTCGGACTGCTGCTTGGCCTGCGGCCGGCTCCGGCGCTGCTGGTGGGCGCCACACTGGCGCTGTCTTCCACCGCGGTGGTGGCGCGCCTGATCGCCGAGCGCCACCAGCAGAGCTGCCCTGTCGGCCTGACCGGCACCGCGATCCTGATCTTCCAGGACCTGGCCGCCATCCTGATCCTGATCGTGGCGACCGCGTCCGGGAAGGGTGAGTCTTTGCTGCCGGCGATCTGCTTCGCCCTCCTCAAAGCCTCTATCTGCTTCGCGGTGGCGCTCGGGCTGGCGCGGGTCGCGGTCCGCCCCCTGTTCGAGCTGGTCGCCCGCACGCGCAACGAGGAGGTCTTCACCGCGATGGCGCTGCTGGTGGCGCTCGCCACTGCCTGGGCCACTCAGCGGATCGGCCTGTCGCTGACGCTGGGCGCGTTTCTGGGCGGCATGGTGGTGGCCGAGACACCGTATCGCGCGATCGTGCAATCGGAGATCAAGCCGTTCCGAGGCCTGCTGCTGGGATTTTTCTTCATCAGCGTCGGCCTGTCGCTCGACCGCCAGGCGCTGCTGCATGCTTGGCCTGCGGTGTTGATCGGAGCCGCGGTGCTGATGGGAGCCAAGGCGCTGCTCAACATGCTCGCGAGCTTGGTGTTCCGCTGGTCGGTTCCCGGCTCGACGCAGCTTGCTTTGCTGCTGGCGCAAGGCTCGGAGTTCGCCTTCGTCATCTTCGGCCTGGGCAGCGTCCAGGCGATGATCGGCCAGCGCACCACCGCCCTGCTGGTGGCTGCGGTCGCGCTGAGCCTGGCGGCAACGCCGGGGTTTGCCGAGCTGGGCCGCTCGCTCGCCGGCCGGATGCGCCGGCGCCACGTCCGGGCCGAGGCGGATCGGGAACTGGTGGAGCGCGACGTGCCGGCCCCGGTGTTCATTGTCGGCATGGGGCGGCGTGGCCGCGTGGTGGCCGACGCGCTGACGGATGTGGGCATCGCCTACGCCGCCGCGGAGCGCGACCCGCAGCGCCTGGGCGAGGCCGTGGCGGATGGCTACGAGGTGGCCTACGGCGATGTGGGCGATCCGCGGTTGTGGAGCGCCGTGGCGCTGGAGGGGCGCCGCGTTAGCGTCCTCACCGCACCGTCCCTGGACGTGTCGGCGGGACTCACCCCAGTGGCGCGAGCCTTCTTCCCCCACCTCAAGAGGCTTGCGGCGGTGGTCGACGCCAACGCCAGCGCGGCGTTCGCGGCCGCGGGCCTGGTGCCGGTGGTCGATGGCGGTGCGGTGCCGGGACTGGCGCTGGCGGCCGCCGTGCTGGCGGAGCTCGATGTGGCGCCCGAGCGGATCGAGGCGTGGCTCGCCCGGCAGCAGGGACGGATTGCGGGCCAACCTCCCGAAGCTCTCGCCGTCGTCGCTTAGGTGCAGGTCGATATGTCCATGAACGAGGATGCCGAGTGGCTGGAAGCGGATGGCGCGGGCGGCCTCGCCTCCGGAACGGCGCGTCTCGTGCGCACGCGCCGCTGCCACGCCCTGCTTCTCGCGCAGACACCGGCCGGCCGCTTCGTGCTGGTGAACGGCATCGAGGCGTGGGTGGTGACCGCGTCCGCCCGCTTTCCGCTCGGCGCCCAGGCCTACCTGCCGGACGTGATCTTCCCGCCCGGTCGGGATCACCTCGCCGGCTTCGACGCCGCGCCCCGGCCGCGCTGGCGCTTCGTCGGACCGGACGGCACGGAGGTGGCGCAGGAGCTTCTGGTCAGCCGCGACACGGGGGAGACGCTGCTGCGCTGGACGGCGGACCGCCCCGCTCGGCTTGCGGTGCGCCCGCTGCTGTCCGGCCGCGACTACCACGCGCTGCATCACGCCAACCCTGTCTGCGACATGACCACGCGACGCGAGGGGGAGGCGGTGGTCTGGCGCCCCTATCCTGGCATCCCCGCCATCAACGCCCGCGGCACCTTCACCTGGGAGGACGCGCCCGACTGGTTTCACCGCTTCACGTACGCCGCCGAGCGCGCGCGCGGGCTCGATGACGGCGAGGACCTCCTCAGCCCCGGCGGGTTTTACTTCGCGTTGGGCGACACTCCGGCGACACTGATGCTGCGGGCCGGCGCGCCCGGCGGGGATGACCCGGCGGCGCTGGTGGCCGCCGAGCGCGCCCGCGGCGCCGGGCCGCCGCGGGATCTTGCGGCGGACGCCTATCTGGCCGCGGAACCCGGCCGGCAGACGCTGGTCGCCGGCTTCCCCTGGTTTACCGAGCGGGGCCGCGACAGCTTCATCGCCCTGCGCGGCCTGCTTATCGCGCGCGGCCGGGTGCAGTCGACACCGTTGTCGGAAGTGGAAGTCGAGTTCGAAGTTTAGTTTATGTATGGAGCCGAAGTAATGGCCTACGCCAACATCGTTGCGCTCAGCGACTCTGCTGGATCGGCCGTATCGCGCCCTGCGGCTCGATCAACGGCATGCAGCCGCTCGCCTAAGCGACATCCCAGAGGATTGAGCGATGTTGCGGTTTGGCACAACCAGCTTCGTCGTTTTACGCCGAAAGGTGCGAGAACGCCCCCGCCGAAGATGCTTGTGGTTCGATTTCGCGTGTTGGCCATACATCTAGGCGGACCAGAGCGCGTCATTCGCCGCCGGGGAATACACACGCTCGATGTCGACGTCGCTGCGAACTCGCTGACGTTGATCCCGCAGGGCGAGCCCTTCGAATGGGAAACCTTCCGAAGGATTGATTTCGCTCATTTCGTCGCCCGCAATGAAGACGTCAAAGTGGCCCTCGTCGAGGAATACGACCGCGAGCCTGAGACGCTCGGTCTAGCGCCGCTCGTCGGGGTCGAGAACCGGACGGTGGCGCATCTTCTTAACACTCTCCTCGCCGACGCGCCGAACATAAGCGGCGGACGTCTGTACCGCGACACGCTCTCGCTCCTGCTATCGCTCAACATCGTCCAATTGTTCGGCCGCGAAGCCGTGCGTGGCGTGAGCCGGAGGCGGGCGGGGACGCTCGCGACGTGGCAACTGCGTCGCGTCACCGAGCACATGCGCGAGCACCTGGGGGAAGATATCGACCTTGCGACACTCGTTGCGCTGACTGGTCTCGGGCGGGCTCAGTTCTTCCGCAGCTTCAAGCGCTCGCGCGGCCGGACGCCGCTCGCCCACTTGCGACATCTCCGGCTGCTGCAGGCGCGCAGGCTTCTGGTAGATACGAACGCGTCGATCACGGGGATCGCCTGCTGCGTCGGTTACGAGCCAACGCGGCTATCTGCCGCGTTCAAGGCGGAACACGACATGACCCCGAGCATGTTCCGCGCTTCGGCGAAAGCCTGACATGTCGAAGCCCCTGCGCCCCTTTCCTGCCCGAGCTGACAGGAGTTTAGCGCGCCGCTTGCGTGCGGGTCGCTCCAGATGAATGCTCAAGCAGGCCGTTCAATCGGGCACGACACGCAAGCGCCCTCCGTGTTCGTCCCAAGCAACATGCTACGCGAGGCCCGGCGCCAGCGCGGGATCGACGCTGAGACAGTTCCTGAGATCTGCGTCCTCGATCCGGATGGCGACCTGCTCGCCTTCATGATCGATCAGCACGGTGCCGCGCGGGCGGCCGGGTGGGCGTGTTATCACTCGGAACTCTTCGAGTGCACTGTGCCCGAGCTCGGCCGGATCGGCGTAATCGGCAAGGTCGTCGGCGCTCCATATGCGGTGCTGGTGGCCGAGCTCCTGTTCGCTTCCGGCTGTCGCTTTCTGGTCAATCTTTCCTCCGCCGGGCAGATCGCCCCGATCGCTGAACCTCCCTATTTCGTGCTGATCGACCGCGCGCTGCGCGACGAAGGCACCAGCGCGCATTACCTCCCGCCTGGCGACGAGGTGGCCGCGGACGCCGACCTCCTCGAGCGCCTGGGAGACGGGCTGCGCGCAGCCGACCCGGAAGTGATCGTCGGCGGGTCATGGACGACCGATGCGCCGTTCCGCGAGACCGAGCGCGCGGTCGCCGATGCCCGCGCCCGCGGTCTACTCGTCGTCGAGATGGAGGCGGCCGGGCTGTACGCCTTCGCCGTCGCCCAGGAGCGCGACGTCGTGTGCCTCGCCTACGTGACGAACCGCCTCGGTCAGCCCGGCGACTTCGGCAAGGGCGTGGCCGAGGGTGCGGCCGAGGCCCTCGCGGTCATTGCCCGCTTCGCCGCCTCCTGGAGGGCGCGCACGCCCGACGGACGCGGCGACCAGGACAGCCGAGCGCCCGGCCTGACCAACAACGAAGAGGAGCGAGATCCGACATGACCAACCCGCTGTCCGACACCGTGCTGTTCCTGATCGGCGACACCGGCGACTACAACCGGTTTGGCGCGCTGAAATATGTCTCGGTCGCGTTCTACCTGCTCCTGCTCTGCGCCGGTATCTTCGTCGCCTCGCGCAACTGGACGGAGGACCCGTCGCAGCGCACCGGCCGGAGTGTGGGTGTCTTCATCATGCGCCTCATCGCCGGCGGCATGTGGTTCCAGGGGACGATC
Source organism: uncultured Acetobacteraceae bacterium (assembly GCA_964247685.1). Taxonomy (GTDB): domain Bacteria; phylum Pseudomonadota; class Alphaproteobacteria; order Acetobacterales; family Acetobacteraceae; genus CAXTPV01. Next base: position 10,630 of record CAXTVZ010000011.1, on the reverse strand, counting down.
TGGAAGCTCCCTCTTCCGGTGTCTGCAGGGTTCAAATACTGGCTCGCGCAGGAGGGCAAGTTCAGCGCGGTCGGGCTGCAGGGCGCGGTCGTGCGGGACGTGTTCCTGCCGCACATCGCGCTGCTGCAGTTTCCGGTCTACCTCACCGAGATTGTCTTCACAGTTAGCCTGACACTCGGCCTGGCGGTGCGCCTGTCGGGCTGGGTCGCCGTCCTCTTCACGCTCCAGCTCTGGCTCGGTCTCTACAACGATCCGACCGAGTGGCCCTGGACCTACATGGCCATCGTCTTCGCGCATGGCATGTTCGCGACGTCCCAAGCCGGGCGCTGCCTTGGGCTCGACAACCTGCTCCGCCTGCGCGGCGCCTCAATCGCGCGCGGCCAGGGCGTGATCGCCTACGCGTATCGCCTCGCGTCCTGACGCCCGGTCGGCGGAGGTGTCACCGGTTCCCGGTGGCCGGAGAGGTCAGCGGGGCTTTGCTCCGCACCTCGGCAGCAGGTTTGCTTCCTGCACCTCGCGAATGACCAGTGGCATTAGGACTTGAGCTCCAGGGGAAGGCGGACGTCAGGATTGCCGTGCGGGCGCTCCGCGCAGTTTGATCAGGACCCCCACGAGGTTGGCGCTGGCGCGGAGCGTGCCGCGCCGGTTGCCCGCGACCTTGGACTGGCCATGGCTGCGCCGGCCGTAAGGCAGCGGCACCTCGCGCACGCGAAGCCGTGCCTGGGCCGCCCGCACCTGCATTTCGAGGTTCCACCCGTAGGTCAGCTCCGTCATGCCGAGCCGCTCGAGCACGTCGAGCCGGATGGCGCGGAAGGCGCACATGTCGCGATAGGTCGTGCCGGTCATCAGCCCGACCAGCCGCCCTAGGACGTGGCCGGCGAACACCTGATGCCAGCCCATACTGCCGGGCGCGCGACCGGGGGCACTGCGATGCGCCAGCACGAGGTCGGCCTCACCGCGACGGATGGGGCCGACGATCTCGTCTGCGCGTTCAGCCGCGTCACTGCCGTCGCCGTCGAGGAACAGGACGATGTCGCCGCCGAGCACGCGCGCGCGCTCAACGCCGCTCGCGCAGGCGCGCCCGTAGCCGCGGCGCCCTTCGCAGATCACGAGCGCGCCCGCCGCCTCCGCTTCCGCCACCGTCCCGTCGCTGCTGCCACCGTCGACTACGATCACGCGATCGATCAGCGTCGGCGGCAGCCGGCGCACGGTCGGTCCGATCGCGCCGGCTTCCTCGAACGTCGGGATCACCGCGACGATGCTGGCGGCTGCGGGCGGATCGGACGTCAGAGGCTCCACCGGAGCCCGCATCCCTCGCAGGGCTTGGGCGGGGCACCGCTCAGCAGCCGGCCGCGGAAATCCTTGTAGGCCTCGCCATTCCAGATCTCGCGTAGCGTCTGCTGGCTGGCGTCGCCGAGCGTGTAGGAGTCGTAGCCGCGAGCCGAGAACGGTGCGATGCAGCACGGCAGGGTGCGGCCGTGCGCCGTGAAATACATCAGCGACCAGGGACGACGGCAGAGCGACCACGGCTCCCGCCCGTCGCCGCGCTGCAGACTGAGGCCGGGCTCGGTCGCGCCGGACGCGTCGAGTGTCACGCCGAGCTCGCGGCCGAGCTCGGTCGCCTCCGCGATCGCGGCGAGCTCCGCCGCCTGCGTCTGTTCGAACAGCGAGCTGTCCGCGCGCGCCATGCCGTATCCCTGCTCGTCAAAGACGAGGCGCTGGAGATGCACCTCCTCGACTTCCATCGACGCTGCGAGGAGCACGAAGTCTGGCAGTTGCCCGACCGTCTCCTTCAGGCCGGTCAGCCACAGCGACACGCGCGGCGTCGATGCGTCGTGCCGCTTCTGGTAGTCGATCAGTCGCCGGACGTCGCGCACGATGCGAGCGAAGAAGTCTTTGCCACGCAACAGCGCGTAGGTGGCGGCATCGGCAGCGTCGAGGGAGACGCGGAGCTCGTCCAGCCCGGAGGCGACCAGGTCGGGAAAGCTGCGTTCCCGCAGCAGCGTGCCGTTGGTGTTGAACAGCACGTAGACACCGCGATCCTTGAGGTAGCGGACCATGCGCGGTAGATCGCGGACCAGCATCGGCTCTCCGACGCCGTGCAGCACCGCGCGTCGAAGATCTGGCAGCTGGTCGACAATGCGGGTGAACAGCTCCCACGACATGTCGGCCGGCGGCTCGAGCGTCTCGAACGTGCGTGGGCACGTCTCGCAGAGCAGATTGCACCGGTTGGTGACCTCCAGGTAGACGCAGAGCGGCGGTGTGACGGCCTCGACGGCACGGGTCGCGTCGACGCTCTCGAAGTAGCGCCGAGGATCGGGGACGAGTGGTGTGACGACTGTCATGAGGCAATCCTTTCGCGTGAGCCTGCGATGCTCCGCTCGTCACTGACGAGTTCGTCGCGACAGAACAGGATTATCGCTGGAAGGTAGACGAGAGCGGGCCAGAAGAAGAATTCGTGCCAGGGCGACAGATAGAGCCCCAAAGGCGCGATCGACATCCAAATCAGTGCTCGGCTGAACCGAAGCACCGCGAAGACGGCGAGAAAAGGAAAGTACCATGAGTAGTGTGGGCTGAGCAGCAGCATCGTCAGCCCGGCCAGCAGCCCTGCGGCGCCCGCCAGCTGTGCCACGTCGGTGCGGCGATCGTTCGGCACGGGCCTGCGCGCGATGGCGAGTGCGACGAAGCCGAGCGCGGACATTGCGAGACAGGCATAGGCCACGACCACGCCGTGTGGGAGGTGGACGAGGTGGACGAACCCGGCCAGCAGCCAAATGCCCTTGCCGTCGCCGAGCTCCTCTTCACCGCTGTACGCGCCAAGAAACCCGATAACGCGGCGCGGCCCGACAGCAATGAAAGGAAGATAGAGCGCTACGATTACGATCGCGGCCGCGAGCGGCAATCGCCACCGACCCCGCCACAGCGCGGGCGCGACCACGGCCGGGAGAAACTTGACCAGCGTCGCAGCGCCGATCGCGGCACCCGCCCAGCCGTCCTGTCGGGCGGCGCGCGCGAGCAGGGCCGCCGCGACCAGGCCGACCGCCTCCGCGTCGACATGGCCGTTGCCCGCAAAGGACCACACCGCCAGAGGATTCCATGCGTAGATGAGCACGCGCGAGGGCGGATCGCCGCAGAGTCGGAGCGTCAGGGCGAGACAGGCCACGGCGACGCATTCACAGGCGACCGCCGCGAGCTTGGCCACGAGCGCGGTCTGCCCGACCGACGCGATAAGGCGAAACATCAGCTGTGCCGCGGGTGGATAGATAGTCGGCGCGTAGAACCGGCGGTTGATGTGGTCGAAGATTCTGTGATCCCGGATCTGAAGAAGTGCAGGATCGGCCGGGATGTAGCGGTAGGGGTTGATGCCGGCGAGCTGGACGCGGCCGTCCCAAATGTAGCGGTAGAGATCGCTCGACAGGAACGGCGGCTCAAATAGCGCGGGTAGCCGCATCAAGAACGCGACCGCAAGGACCAGGGCGAAGGTGCCACGGCCGCCGGCACCGTCGCGGAGCACGACCCGCGTCGCCGCGCCATACAGGGCGGCGCTCACCGCGAGCAGGAGCACGAAGCGGCGCACCAGCGCGGTGGAGCCGACGCTGACGGCACCGGGGACGTGCAGCAGCGCGCCCCCAATCGCGAGTGCGACCAGGCCGGTGCCGATCGCCGCCAGCCGCGTCGTCACGCCTCGCATGGCGCTGCGGCGAGGAGGCCGAGCCGCTCGAGCGTCGCGCGCGTGGCGGGTGCTACGAAGCCACCATCCAGGCCGGTTTCCAAGGAAACGATTAATTGGTCGAGCGCTTCCGCGTCGTCGATGTCGTACCATTCGGGCAGGGCCGAAATGGCGAGACCGACCTCCTCCGCACGCGCCCGGGTCTCGGCGGCCACCGTGTCGGTGCTCCAGCTGATATCGCGAAACAGAGCGGCGTGCGGCCGTTTGAGGCCGAGAAGGTAGTAGCCGCCGTCGCGCGTTGCGCCGAGCACCGCCCGGTCACCGGGTTGCGCCAAAAGCTGGGCAGCCTGGACCAGGTACGACGTCGGCAGTGTCGGGCCGTCTGCATTCAGCACGCAGGCGGAGTCTGCACCAGAGGCGAACAGTTGTTCGACCGTCTGCAGGAGGCAGCACCCGAAGCCTTGAACGCCCGGTGCCCGCACGCCTTGGCCGTCGGCCAGAAGAAGAGAGGTGCCGGGCGCAAGCAGCGGCTCAAGCAGCTTCTCGGAGCCGGCGGGCGAATAGGCAACGACGCTCTGAATGGACACGTTTCGGCTGGCGAGAACGACATTCGCCGTGGTGTCGCGCAAGAAGGCGGCAGCGAGCGCGGCTGCTTCATGGACACCGATCGACGCTGCGAGGCGCGTCTTGGTTCGTCCGCTCTGCGGCGCCTTGCCCATCACGGCGATCGCGCACCGGCCTGCGGCCGCGGTTGCTTCAGTTTGCATGTGCAGTTCGGCAGGGGTGAGGCGCCGACGAGCCCGACCGAGTCTTCAGGCGAGGTCTCGCCGGTGATTTACTCGGGCGTCGAAGGCAGTCGCATTCCCATCGTTCTCGGTCATGACACAGATCGCAACTCTCCGAGGGCAGGCTATTGAGGAAATCATCGGGCATAGCAACGAGCTCTAATCTCGCGGTCGGCGCGTCGGCGCGCGCCTCGCAAGCCGCCGCGATATGGGGCCTTCCTGGGCCAGTTGACCGACGGATGGCAGACCTGATCTTTGATAGCACAACATCGCAAGACGACCACCACCCGCGCATGTCCTCCGCGGGCTGACCGCCGAATGCACCGAAGTCAACGTTGACCACCTTTAGCGATCATCATCGCGATCCTCACTGTGCCGCGCATAGGCGTCTCCCAGACGGTCGACCCAACAGAAGAACCGGGTTTTACCAGTCGCGGCTAGAAACCGATATCGCCTAAGTCCACTCTGCAAGGCGCAAGAGCGTCGCTTACGCTCGAAAGATCACGGCGAAGGCAGACCTAAGTGCGGCCAAGCGACTCTCGCAGCTCGGCGAAGACGACCAGCAGTGCGACGCACCGACCTACCACTCACCGCCAATCGCGAGAGCGTTGCGCTCATCACGTTTGCCAGCCGCTTCCAGTGTAGCCACATCAGCCACAAGCTGCTCTGATTTCACCAGCCAAGCTTTCCAAATCTTCTTGCGTCCAAGGTGATCAGCCAGGGATATCTGTATCCGCCGGCTTTTTGTGTTTCAGATCAATGAAAATCGCCGACCACCCTCCTCCCGCAAAATCTCATCGATGATGTCACCTGCAATACGATCTTGCTCGGCCTGCTCTTCTGGCGTCAGCGCGGGTTTACGGAACTTGCGGTATTGCGCCATCTTGCGCACGAACAAGGCGTAGTCTAGATCACGAAAGTCTGTGGTAGAAAACCCTAGATCGGCTAATTCGCTGGACAGACGTGAAAAACGTGGCCGGCTTTCCCGGCCGCGAGGACTACGAGATTAGCCAGAAGCAGCTGATCCAGTTCGCCACGCGCACTTGGCTGCCGCTGCCGCTCCTCCGCGAGAAGGCTGGCGGCGGCTTCCTGTAGGAACCGGTGAACTGGGCACGCGCCTACATCGTGCCCCTACCGGACCGGGACGCCGGCAAGCACGACCACCGGCTGGTGATCGCAATCGACACCAACCTCATCGATCACGACCCTCGCGCCGCCTACCTCGCGCCCTCGCCTGACGACGCCAAAACCGGCCAGACATTCTCGTTGCCGACCCGGCCGGAGCAGCTGCACTTCTTCCTGCAGCAGGACTGGATTCGGAACTGGATCGACGAAACTCTCAAGCTGATGCTCCAGGCCGAGCAGCGGCAGCGCAAGGGCCGGCGCGAGGTCCTGCTGACTCCCGAGGAGGTGGCCGACCTCCTCCAGGGACCGAACGAGGCGCTCGCCCGCTACATGTCTCTGCTCGACCTGCTCAACGAGCTCGACTTCATGCCCAAACTGAAGCTCGTCGACACCGAGACGCTGGACAGTCCCGTACATGTCGATGTCGAGATGGTCCTCGACCTCGGCAATTCCCGCACCTGCGGCCTGCTGGTCGAAGCCGAGCCGGAAAGCCGCGGCGTCGACATCAACAGCGCCTTCAAGCTCGAGCTGCGCGACCTGTCGCGGCCGGAGCAGGTCTATTCCGACCCGTTCGACAGCCGGCTGGAAATCGCGCTCGCCCGCTTCGGCTCGGAGGAGCATTCCCAAACCAGCAAGCGCTACGGCGCCTTCTCCTGGCCCACGCTCGTGCGCGTCGGGCCCGAGGCGGTCTGGCTGGCGGGCACCCGGCGCGGCAGCGACGGGCGCACCGGCATGTCCAGTCCCAAGCGCTATCTCTGGGACAAGGATTGGTCGCAGCAGCCCTGGAAGTTCAACAGCGGCCCGTCCGGCGGCGAGGAGTTCGAGGGCGTCGCGGCGCAAGGCCTGTTCGCGACCTTCGTCAACGACAGCGGCCGCCCGCTACACCTGCCCGATCCGCTCGACCCGGATCCGCTTCCCACCTTCCTCGCCCGCTTCTCGCGCAGCAACCTGGTCACGTTCGCCCTTGCCGAGATATTCCTGCAGGCCGTGGTGATGATGAACGCGCCGGTGCAACGCCTGCGCCGGCGGAACGCCGAGACGCGCCGGCGTCTGCGGCGATTGATCCTGACCACGCCCACTGCCTTGTCGATTGAGGAACGGCGGCTCCTGCAGGAGCGAGCGGAGGCGGCGCGCGACCTCGTCTATCTCTGCCTCGGCTGGGTCCGGAAATCGGTCGGTGAGTCCGGCCTCGACTGGGGAAAACGCTGCCGCCCGCGATCGAGCTGCGCTGGGACGAGGCCAGCGCCACGCAGGTGGTTTACCTCTACAGCCAGATCGCGCTGAACTTCTCGGGCGACGCGCGCGCGTTCATGCGTGCGGTGAAGGCCACGGGCGGCGGGCGCCGCGCCCGACCGGCCGGACAACATGCTCACTGTCGGTACCATCGACGTCGGCGGTGGCACCACGGACCTCGTGATCACAACGCTCACCGCCGAAGGGCAGGGCGCGCATGTCGGGGAGGAACGATCTCGATTGATCGTAGCCAGGCGAGGCAGGTCTGCTCATCGCCGGTCGAGGTCCAGCGCGCGAACAGCAGCCTGACCGTGCAGAGCCGCCTTCGGCTTCGCTGTGCCGACGGTTCGCTCATGACGAGCGTCCGTATCACCTGCGTCCAACAGGAACCCGACTGAGATCCGGAGGATGCGAGGACGGGGCCTGACGAGGTCGACCACCACTCCGCGTCCCCGCAACCACCATTGCCGAACAACAGAACACTCCAGGAACAGCGGACCGCTCGGAAGAGCGTCGTTCGCCGTTTGGCGTTTCGGATGCCGCCGCCTGGCCGAGCGCCAGCATCGACGCGACCTTGCCATCAGCCTCGATTGTGAAACCGCCCTCACTCTTAGGCGTCCAGTAAGAGTTGCGTCGCTGACATCTAACCTGTCGCGGACCTCGCGTACAGTCTCTCTCCGGATGAGCCATCGACGATCTCTCTCAACCTGGCCACGACTGTATGCATCCGGTGAGAACCGCAAGTAGCTCTAATCCGCGGGTTTGATGGGCGGCGGGCCGTACCAAGCTTTCGAAGTTCGACAAGGGCCTGACGTAGGTTCTCAATGCCGTCCTTGGTGAATCCGGTCAGGCTGTCCTCGCTGATATCGTAGATGGTCAGGCGCCGTCTTCAGGAAACATGTCGACGGAGACATCGTGGAGCCACTCCTCGTCTTCGCCGAGTTAGGGTTCGGACCCATTAATTGCTTGGAGCGACGCGAGGCGGCTTAATTCACCATCCTGGTTGAGACGAGGAGACCTGAGATATCCAACCTGTTATGGCCGAGTGACGCGTAGTGGGCGCGGCTTCAGCGCTCTGCTTCCCACCGACGTTCGCGGGTGCCGCGTGTCGACGACCGACGGGTGATCAGCGGGATCACCCACGTGCTCCGGTCAGGCTGCCGGTGGGTTGATGCCCCGCCGTCCTACGGTTCGCGCAAGACGCTCTACAATCGGTTCGTGCGCTGGACGATGCGGAGCATCTGGCAGCGGATCTTCGAGGCTCTGGCCGCGACGGAAGGGCCGCCCGTCGAGGTGCTCCTCGATAGCACCCAAGTGAAAGCCCACCGCTGTTCCGCCAGGGGAAAGGGGGGCGCAAACGCAGGCGATCGGGCGCTCTCGAGGCGGCCGCACGACCAAACTCCATGCCCTAAGCAATGGCCTCGGCCGACCCACTCGCTTCCTGCTGACGGGCGGGCGGCCAGGCCGCGGACTGCAGATCAGCCGAGGCGCTCCTCGAGGTACTGTCGCCACGCACCCCGGTAATGACGGATCGCGCCTACGACACCGATGCCATCCGTCGCCAGATCGAGGCGCAGGGAGCGGTCCCGAACATTCCGTCCAGAGCCACACGCGGCTGGAAAAGCTGCTTCAGCTCAGTCTCTACCGCGCTCGCAACGCCGTCGAGCGCATGTTATGCAGGCTCAAGGACTACTGCGGGTCGCCACTCGCTACGATAAGTTCGGCGCCAACTTCCTCGCCTCGGTCTACATCGTCGCCAGCCTGACATGCTGGTTAGGACTCCGGACCCTAGGCCAAACGGGGCGCGGCTAGCGACTTTATGCGAACCGGTGATCCGGGTCATTTTATAGGAACCGAACTACTCTGGACGCACGCGACGCTTCCGGATGCGGATGGCATGACGGCTGTTCCGACTTGTCACGACTTCTACATAAGACGCCGGCATTGAAATCAGCAATAAGGCAGCGACGGGGTAACTTGATGAGCAGTCCCTGATCGATCCAAACCGTCGACGGCGCGGTATGGTTCTTTCGTGGTGTTGTCGAGTCGACCGTCAAAGAGCTCATGTCTGATCGGGCTAGTAAGCGGCGTGGATGCCTAGTTTGCGCTGTTAGCAGCATGACCGAGCAATTCCCTCACGCGAGGCCTTGACTGGCGGCAGTAGAAAGTCTGCGTTTAAAGCCAGCTTACGCAATGAAGACTGTCCGATCGGAGCCATAGCGGAGGTCGGAATGCAACCAAGCATGTTCTTGACGCCGCCGCCGCCGCAAATGAGGCGACTACGACGTCGCTACTCACCAACTTACAGGTTCGGCACCATGCGGGCGAATTGGCTTTTGGTTGGCCATGAGGTTCTTGTTGGCTCCGATCGCGCGTGGCGACTGAGTGAGCTGATCGAGGCTGCTATGGTGTTTTGGCAACAGAAGTTGAGCGTAGATGGATGCATCTCCTGCATCCTCCCATCGTAGTTCTCCAAGTGCGTTGGAGACCAATCTAAGACCCTTATCTTACCCCAGCGACGTTCCCACACCCACCCGCAGCCACCGGAAAGACCACCGGCATCGCCGTCGACACCACGACCTCTATCTGACGTTTCCAGGTCTTGAACTCCACGCCAGCCTTCTGGCGTGAAGCCTGACAGAACCGGCATGACGCTCGTACCCTCGCCAGGAAGGTAGCCCTCCTGAACTCGTCTCTCGTTACTCATAAAACTCGGGCGCGTGTTTGAACTCCGCCCAGTCCTCCGGGTCGTGGAGGATCCAGACCGACGCGTCCAGCCCGCGCGCGATCTGGCGGAGCTTGCGAATCGAGCGGACCGACTCCAGCGTGTTCCAATCCGACGGCATCGGCCGGTCGCCGAAATAGCCAGAGCGGAGATGCGCTGTGTCCGCCGCCAGCACGAAGGTGCGGCTCGCCAGGCGCACGACCAGGCTCGCATTCCCCGGCGTGTGGCCTGGCAGATGCAAAATTCGCAGGCTGCCGTCGCCGAAGAAATCCAGCTCCGACCCTTCGATCTGGTTCCAGTCGAAACCGCGCGTCGCGTCGATGTCGGCCAGCCGGTAGGTCGGCCCGGCCGGCAACGGCCAATACGCGTATTGCAGCTCGCCCGCCATGACGTGGAACTGCGCGTGCGGGAACAGATACATCCCGCCCGTGTGGTCCCAGTGCAGGTGCGACATGATCACGTGCTTCACGTCGCCCGGCTTGAAGCCGATCTTGGCGAGCTGCTGGTCGACGCATTGCTCGCGGGTCAGCGTGACGCGGAGCTCCTCACCCATCGCGCCGTAGACCCCGCGCATGTCGTCGGCCGCCGCCGGCACCAGGCCCGTGTCCATCAGCACCAGGCCGCGATCGTGCTCGATGAGGAAGCACGGCGACGGCACGGTGACCGGCCCGCTCTCGCCCACCACGAGCTTGCTGCGGTCCTCGCTGATGGTGCCGCCCTCGAGCGCCCAGAGGCGCCGCACCGTTCCCGTTCCTGAACTCATCGTCCCGCTCCTTTCAGATGCATTCTAAAGCGTGATGCCGCTGCGATGGCATGATTCCCGACTGACCAGCGCACGGTCGAGATGGATGAAGCGGCCCGCCGTCTCGCGGGTGAACAGCGCCAGCATGAGCGCGGTCAGCGCCATCGTGCCGGCCAGGAACCAGAGACTGACCGCGAAGCCGGTGGGCGACGAGAACCCGCCGCCCCACTGGATGATCGCACCCACCACCACGGTCCCGAAGCCGCCCAGGATCAGCCCGCCCATGTTGAGCCCGTTGGCGATCGCGACGGCGCCGCGCTCGCTCGAATCCGACGAGAGCGCGTAGAGCA
>CAXTVZ010000010.1:22621-30657 GCA_964247685.1 uncultured Acetobacteraceae bacterium | reverse complement strand
GCAGCACGCCGGCCTCGCCCGCGATCGCCGCCGCGAACAGGAACGGGCGCCCCACCAGCGTCGCGTGCGCGCCGAGTGCGAGGCCCTTCAGCACGTCGGTGCCGCGACGAAAGCCGCTATCGGCGATCACCGTCATGTCGCGGGCGTGCTCGAGCACGTCGGGCAGGGCTTCGAGCGAGGTCACCGCGCCGTCGAGCTGGCGGCCGCCGTGGTTCGACACCACGATCCCGTCGGCGCCGCATTCGCGGGCGGTGCGCGCATCCTCGCCGGAGAGGATTCCCTTGATGACGAGCGGACCTTTCCAGAGTTTGCGGATCTGGCGCACCTGGTCCCAGCCGAGGCCCTCGTGGCTGGCGATCTTGGTGACGGAGCGCGAGAACAGGCTCGGGCCGCCCTCGGGTTCGAGATTGTCGATGTGCGGGTCGCCACGTTTCAGCAGCGTGCGCACGCCGGTGGAGAACACCCAGTTTGGATGCAGGATGCCGTCGCGCACGACCTTGCGGTTCAGGCGGATCGGCTGGCTGAATCCGGCGCGGTGGTCCTTTTCGCGGTTCGAGCCCACCGGCACGTCGGCGGTCAGCACGAACACGCCGAAGCCCGCGTCGCGCACGCGGGCGACCATGCGCTCGACTTTCACTGCGTCCGGGTCCTGGTAGGCGGCGAACCAGGCGCCGGGATAGGCGTCGCCCACCTCTTCCATCGGCACGATCGAGTTCCCCGACAGCACGAACGGGATGCCGCAGGCATGCGCGGCGCGTGCCATCACGAGGTCGGCGTCGTAGGCGACGGCGGCCGCACCGCCCATCGGTGCGATCGCGAAAGGTGCGCTGTAGGTCTGGCCGAACAGCGAGACCGACTGGTCCCGATGCCTGATGGCGCGCAGCACGCGGGTGGTGAAGCGGATGCGCCTGAAGACCTCGCGGTTGGCCCGCAGCGTGAGCTCTTCCTCCGAGCCGTTGGCGACGTAGCCGTAGATCGCGGCGGGCAGGAGGCTCTGCGCGGCCGGGGCGAAATCCTCGAGGTCGAGCATGCGCGCGAGCCGGTGGCGATGCCGGTGTCGCTGCTTCGCGATCGCGTCGTCCGCGCGCTCGAAGGCGGATGGGCTCACGGCGTCTGGCTCCGTTGCGGCGTGCAGCACTGCAATGGGGATCGCGTATCCGAGTTTCAGAGGAAGCTCACCGGGTCGACGTCGATGTCGATGCGCACGCCGCGCCCGGGTGTCACGCGCGCGAGCCAGGAGCGGAGGAGCGGCTGCACCGCGACCGAGCGCCAGGTGCGGAGCAGCAGCCGCCGGCGGTGACGGCCGCGCAGGATCGCGAAGGGGGCGGGGGCGGGCCCGAGCACCACGATCCCCTCGCCGGACGGGGCCGTGCGGCCGAGCGCTCCGGCCGTCGCGTCGGCCTCGCCGCCGTCGTCGGCGCTGACGATCAGGGCGGCGAGCCTGCCGTAGGGCGGCCAGAAGCCGGGACGGCGGGCGTCGGCCTCCTCGCGCATGAAGCGGGCGAGGTCGTTCGAGAGCAGTGCCTGCATCACCGGGTGCTCGGGGGCGTAGGTCTGCAGCAGCACCCGGCCGGGATGGGCGGCGCGGCCGGCGCGGCCGCCGACCTGGTGCAGCAGTTGCACCGTGCGCTCGGAGGCGCGCAGGTCGCCGCCGGCCAGGCCCAGATCGGCGTCCACCACGCCCACCAGCGTGAGGTGGGGGAAGTGCCAGCCCTTGGCCACGATCTGGGTGCCGATCACGAGGTCGATCTCGCGGTCGGCGATGCGGCGGGCGGCGTCGGCGGCCGCACCCGGGCCGGGTAGGGTGTCGCTCGCCATCACCAGGGTGCGGGCTTCGGGGAGGAGGAGGCGTGCTTCCTCGGTGATGCGCTCGATCCCCGGCCCGATGGCGGCCAGGCTGTCGGCGGCTCCGCAGACCGGGCAGGTGGGGGGCAAGGGCTCGCGGTGGTCGCAATGGTGACACGCGAGAATGCCGCGCGCGCGGTGCTCCACCAGCCAGGCGGTGCAGTTGGGGCAGGCGAGGCGGTGGCCGCAGGCGCGGCACAGCGTCATCGGCGCGTAGCCTCGCCGGTTGAGGAACAGCATCGCCTGCTCGCCGCGCCCGATCGTATCGGTGATCGCCTCGACCAGGGGGGCGGCCAGGAAGCGGCCTCGCTCGGGGCGGTGGTTGCGGAGATCGAGGAGTTCGACGGTGGGCAGCGCGGCGCCGCCGTGGCGGGCGGGCAGCGTGAGATGCGCGTAGCGGCCGGCCTCGACGTTGGCGACGGTCTCGAGGCTGGGGGTGGCCGAGACCAGCACCACCGCGGCGTCGGACAGGCGCGCGCGCACCACCGCCATGTCGCGGGCGTGGTAGATCACGCCCTCTTCCTGCTTGAAGGCGGTCTCGTGCTCCTCGTCGACCACGATGAGGCCGAGCTCGGCGAAGGGGAGGAAGAGGGCCGAGCGGGCGCCCACCACGACGCGGGCCTCGCCGCTGGCCACCGCGTGCCAGGTGGCGCGGCGTAAGCGCGACCCGATCTCCGAGTGCCACACGGCGGGGGGCGCGCCGAAGCGCCGCTCGAACCGCTCGAGCCATTGCGACGAGAGCGCGATCTCGGGCAGCAGCACCAGCACCTGGCGGCCGCGCCGCAGCGCCTCGGCCACCGCCTCGGCGTAGACCTCGGTCTTGCCCGAGCCGGTGACGCCGTCGAGCAGCGTGGCCGAGAAGCCCCGCTCGGCCACGCGCGCGCGCAACGAAGCGGCGGCCTCCGCCTGATCCGGCGACAGCGCGGGCGGTGCGGCGTCCGGATCGGGTGCGGGGAACAGCGTCGCGATCGGCATCGGCGCGGGCACGAGCAGTCCGGCATCGGCCATGCCGCGGATCACCGCCGTGCTCGCCGCCGCCACCCGGGCGAGCTCGGGCGTCGAGCGCGCGGCACCGTCGGCCAGGGCTGCGAGCACGCGGGTGCGGGCGGGCGTCAGGCGCACGGCGTCGGGCCGGGGGTCGGCGGCGCGCCATCCCGTCGCGGGCGCCACCACCGGCGCCACCGGGTTCACCCGCAGCGCCATCGCCAGCACCAGCCCCGGCGGGGTCAGCGTGTAGGCGGCGACCCAGTCGACGAAGCGCCGCAGCGTCGCGGGCAGAGGCGGGGCGGCGAGCACCGCATCGAGCGGCTTCAGCCTCGCCTCGGCCACCGGCGGTGCCGCACCCGCCTCGTCCCACACCACGCCGAGCTCGGCCCGGCGGTTGAGCGGCACCACCGCGAGCGCGCCGGGCGAAGGCGTGTCCATCCCGTCCGGCACGCGGTAGTCGAACGGGCCTGCGAACGGGTAGGGCAGCAGCACGGGCACGCGCGGACGCGGTGCGGGCTGATGGGGCGGTTGTGGCCCGGCGCCCGTGTGCTCTACGGTTTTGCCGCGAGAGACAGTCCCGCCTGCGATGGAGCCTTTCTGGGAAATGAGTGCCGGTCCTTCCTGCCGAGACGCCGGATGACGGGCGCCACACCCGATGTCGCGGGCGGCGAGGGTGACGACCTCGACGAGGCGCGCGTGCTGCGCTTCCTCGCGGCCCGGCCCGACTTCCTGCAACGCCATCCCTCCCTCTACATGACGCTCGCTCCGCCGGCACGGGTGCACGGCGATGCGGTGGCCGACCACATGGCGGCGATGATCGGCGCGGCGCGCCGGCAGAACACGCAGCTGCGCACCCATGTGGTCGAGCGACGCGTGGCCTCGAGCCTGCGCGAGCGGGTGGAGGACGCGGTGCTCGGCCTGCTGCGCGCGCGCGAGCCGCTGGAATGGATCGAGACGGAGCTCGCGGCGACACTCGGGCTCGATGCGGCGCATCTCTGGCTGGCGACCGTGGAGGGCCACGGCACCCTCTCGGTGGAGCTTGGCCGGAGGCTGCTCGGCGGCCGTGATGTGACGCTCCGCGAGAGCCCGAGCGAGATCGCGCGACTGCACGGCGCGGCCGCCCCCCTGGTGCGCAGCGACGGGCTGGTGCGGGTGGCTCGACGCCGCGGCGGCTTCGCGCTGCTGGCGCTCGGCAGCCGGGAGCCGGCGTTCTTCGCTTCGGGCAGCGAGGCGCCGCTCGCACTGCTCGGGCGCGCCATCGAGGCCGCACTCGATCGCGCATGGTGACCGCGTGCCCGACCGGCGTCGCCGCGGTCGAGGGGTTCCTCGACTGGCTCGCGCATGAGCGGGGATGCTCGCCGCACACGCTCGACGCCTATCGCCACGACCTGTCGCTCTTCCTGGGCTTCCTCACGCGCCATGGCGGCGGCGAGCCCGACCTCGCCGCACTCGGCGCGATCCGGGCGGCCGATCTGCGCGCCTTCCTGACCGAAGAGGCGGCGCGGGCCGGCGCCCGCTCGCGGGCGCGACGGCTGGCGGCGATCCGCTCCTTCTACCGCTTCCTTGCGCGCCGCCACGGCGTGGAGAACACCGCGACGCGCCTGGTGGCGACACCGCGGGTCGGGCGCACGCTGCCGCGGCCGCTCACGCCTGCGGACGCGGCCGCGGTTGGTCCGGGTGTCGCGGAGCTCTCGGCCAGCCCGTTCGTGCAGGCGCGCGACGAGGCGCTGTTCACGCTGCTCTACGGCATGGGGCTGCGCATCTCCGAGGCGCTGGCGATCGGGCTCGGCGACCTGCCTGCGATCGCGGCCGGCACGCTGCGCATCCGCGGCAAGGGCGGCCGCGAGCGGATCGTGCCGGTGTTGCCGGCGGTGGCCGACGCGGTGGCGGCGTGGCGGGCGCGCCATCCGGGCGGCGAGGCGGCGACCCCGCTCTTCCTCGGCGCGCGCGGCAAGCGGCTGGCACCCGGTGTCGCGCAGCGGGCGATGCGGCACTACCGCAGGCTCGCGGGGTTGCCCGAGCACGCGAGCCCGCACGCGCTGCGCCACTCGTTCGCGACCCACCTGCTCGAGGGCGGTTGTGACCTGCGCGCGATCCAGGAGCTGCTCGGCCACGCCTCGCTGCGCACCACGCAGGTCTATACGGGGGTCGACACGGAGGCCCTGATGCGGGGCTGGGATCGCGCCCATCCGCTCGGCGCGCACGCCGCGGCAAAATGAGCGCGCTCGGCGTGGTGACGGCGGTGCGCGACCGGCCTGTGCTGCTGCGCGCGTCGCTCGAGGCGTGGTCCGCGGACGCGGCGATCGCGGAGATCGTGGTGGTGGACTGGGGCAGCGAGGTGCCGCTCGCCCGCGCGGGCGTGCTCGACTTCCCCAAGGTGGTGCTGGTGAGCGCCGGGCGCGGCGAGCCCTGGGCGCGGGGGCTGGCGCTCAATCTCGGTATCGAGGCGGCGTCGGCGGAGCTGGTGCTGTGCATCGATCCCGGCGCGACGCTTCGCGCGCCGGGCGAGGCTGCGGCGACGCTCGCCGGCCGCCACGCCTTCCTGTCCGAATGCGGCGAGCGGGCCGCGACCGCGATGGTGCGGCGGCGCGACGCGCTGGCGGTGGGCGGCTGGCACGAGTTCCTGATGGGCGAGGGGTTCGCGGCGCCCGATCTCTACAACCGGCTGGAGGATGGCGGCGTCGCCCGGCGCTTCTTCCACGACGACGACGTGGCCGCGGTGCCGCGGCCGGCGGTGCGCGAGGACGCGATCCGCTCGCCCGACGAGATCCGCATCGAGCTTCCCGGCGGCCTCGAGCGCGACCCGTTCTTCACCCATGAGCGCAACAAGCTGCTGGCCGGCCTGGCACCGTGGAACGCGACGCTCGCCGCACTGCGTCCGCGCCGGATGGGACGTCCCGACCCGCGGCAGGTGACGGTGCAGCTCGGTCCGCGCACGGCGCTGGAGCGGCGGCTGCAGGACGTGGCCAGCTACCTCACGGCGCGCTTCATCGCGCGGGTGCCGGAGGAGGTGTCGCTCCCGATCTTCGCCGAGATGATCGACGACCGCTCGCCCGCCGATCGGGTCCGCGCCAACCGGCAGCACCAGATCGACGCGGCGATGGCGACGCGCGTGCCCCGTCCGGCGCGCCCGCGACGTTGAAGCGACGGCTGCTCCTGGCCGCCAGCGCCGCCGCGGGGTTCGGCCTGCGGCCTGCGCACACGGCGGACTGCACGCCCCGGCTGCTGGCCACGGCGCGGCTGCGCGACACGGACGGCTTCCTCAGCATCGTGGCCGGGGTGGACGGCGTGCCGCTGTCGTTCCTGCTCGACACCGGCGCGGACGCGGGACTGCTGTCGCCGACGGTCGCCCGGCGGCTGGCTCTGCCGCACGCGACGTTCGCGCGCGCGCATGTCAGCGGCACCGGCGGCGAGGGGCGGGATGCGCCCGTGATGCGGATGGGGGCGCTGGTGATCGGCGGCACGCTCCTGCTGCGCGATGTGCCCGTGCCGCTCGGCGAGCTGCCGTCGCTGCCGCGCATCACGCCGCCGGTGGCGGGGCTGATCGGCGGCGACCTGCTGCGGCAGTTCGCGGTCGAGATCGACGTGGCCGGGGGCACGCTCAGGCTGTTCGCGCCGCCGGCGGCCGGCGCGGGACCGGCTCGGTGTAACCCACCGTGGACCGGGGCCTTTGCGGCGCTGCCGTTCCGGTGGCTCGGCAACCGCGTGGTGGTGGACGTGCGGCTCGACGGGCGGAAGCTGAGCGCGCTGCTCGACACCGGCGCGCGCTCGCGCATCGTCTCGACACGGGCCGCAGGGGTGGCACCGTTGGTGCTCGGGGGCGAGCCGGGCGGCCTGACGAGCGGGGTCGACGGGCACGAAAGCGTTTATCACTGGCATCGATTCCGCTCGCTCACGGTGGGCGATGAGCGCGCGGCGGCGCCGGTGCTGACCGTGGCGCCGCTGGCCGAAGACGTGGACATGCTGCTTGGCGCGGACTGGTTCGCGACCCACGTGGTGTGGCTCTCATATTCGACCGGTACCGCGTTCGTGCGGCCGGTCTCCTGACCGGAGTTTGCCCGTGGCGCGACCGACACCGCTTCTGTTCCAGCCGATCGCCTTCCGGGGAGTGACCGCGCGTAACCGCATCGCGGTGTCGCCGATGTGCCAGTACAGCGCCCATGACGGGTTGGGGCACGACTGGCACATCCAGAATCTCGGCGCGAAGGCCTATGGCGGGGCCGGCATCGTGTTCACCGAGGCGACGCATGTCTCGGCGGTGGGCCGAATCACGTCCGGCTGCCTCGGCCTGTGGAACGACGCGCAGGAGGCGCTGCTCGCACGGCTGGCCGCGATCATCACGGATGCGGGCGCCGTTCCGGGCATCCAGCTCGCGCATTCCGGCCGCAAGGGTAGCTCGCAGGTGCCGTGGGAGGGCGGCGCGCCGGTCACGCTCGCGGAGGGCGGCTGGCAGACGGTGGCACCCAGCGCGGTGCCGTATGCCGAGAGCGCCACCGTGCCGCACGCGCTGGCGACGGACGAGATCGGCGCGATCGTGGCCTCCTTTGCCGACACGGCACGACGTGCCAGGCGCGCGGGGTTCCGTATCGCCGAGATCCATGGCGCGCACGGCTACCTGCTGCACGAGTTCCTCTCGCCGCTCAGCAACCGGCGTAACGACGCCTATGGCGGCGATCTCGCCGGCCGCGCCCGGGCGCTGATGGAGGTGGTCGACGCGGTGCGGGCCGAGTGGCCGGACGATCTGCCGCTGTTCGTGCGGCTGTCATGCACCGACTGGGCGGACGGCGGCATCACGGTCGAGGACACGGTGGCGCTGGCCCGGATGCTCAAGGCGCGCGGCGATGTCGACCTGATCGACTGCTCCAGCGGGGGCCTGGTGCCGGACCAGCAGATCCCGCCGCCGTTCCCGGGCTATCAGGTGCCGTTCGCCGAGCGCGTGCGGCGCGATGCGGGGATCGCCACGGGGGCGGTGGGGCTGATCGCGTCGCCGGAGCACGCCGCCGAGATCGTGGCCAATGGGCGTGCGGATATCGTGCTGTTGGCGAGGGCGCTGCTGGCCAATCCGGCGTGGCCGGTGCAGGCGGCGAAGGCGCTGGGGGTGGAGCCGTTCCTGCCGCCGCAGTACCAGCGGGCGCAGGTGTGAAGAAGATGTGGGGCTCTGCCCCACGCCCCGCTGGGGGCAGGCGCCCCCAGACCCGCATGAC
>CAXTVZ010000010.1:20851-22521 GCA_964247685.1 uncultured Acetobacteraceae bacterium | reverse complement strand
GTGTCCTGCGTGGTGCGCGCGATCTGCGCAGTCGCCGCACCCTGTTCCTCGACGGCCGAGGCGATGGTGGTGGCGATCGCGCTCACCTCCTCGATGGCGCCCACGATGCCACGGATCGCGTCCACCACGCGGCCGGTGGAGCCCTGGATCTGGGCAATCTGGGCGCCGATCTCGTCGGTGGCATCGGCGGTCTGACGCGCCAGCGTCTTCACCTCGGAGGCGACCACCGCGAAGCCGCGGCCAGCCTCGCCGGCGCGGGCGGCCTCGATCGTGGCGTTCAGCGCCAGCAGGTTGGTTTGTCGTGCGATGTCGTTGATCAGGCCCACGACGCTGCCGATCCGGTGGGCCGCTTCCGCCAGTGCCTGGACCGTGGCGTCGGTGCTGCGCGCGTCGGCGACCACGGAGGCCGTCATGGTCGCGGTCTGCTGCACCTGGCGGCTGATCTCTCCGATCGACGCGGTGAGCTGTTCGGTCGAGGCCGCGACCGTCTGCACGTTGCTGCTGGTCGCTTCCGCCGCGACCGAGACGGTGGACACCTTCCGGTTGGTCTGGGCGGCGACCTGCGACATCTGGTTGGCGGTCGCGTGCAGCTCCGTCGAGGCGGAGGCGAAGACCTGCACCATGCCGCCGATCTTGTGCTCGAAGCTGCGGACGAGCGCGTCCACGCGTTCGGTGCGCTGCGCCTTGGCCGCCTGCTCGGTCGCCTGGGCGGCGGCGAGGCGCTGCTGCTCGACGGCGTTCGCTTTGAACACGTCGACCGCGCGCGCCATGTCGCCGATCTCGTCGCGGCCGTCGCGGCCCGGCACCTCGGCGGCGAGGTTGCCGCGGGCGAGCTCCATCATCGACGCGGTCATGGCCGTGACGGGGCGGGTGATGCTGCGGCCGATCAGGAACGCCATCAACGTGCCTGCCGCCAGGCAGAGCCCCGCGAGCACCGCCTGCAGGCGCTGCGTCGAGGCGAGGATGCGATCCGTGACGCCGCTGCTCGCGTCATAGTCATGGCCCAGCGAGACGGTCGCGGTGTCGAGCTGACGCTCGATGGCCGCCAACGGCGGGCGCTGCGACGTCATGACGGGTCGGACGGCTGCGCGGGCGCGCATGACGGCGCGCGTGGCGGCGATGTCGGCGGACAGGGCGGCGCGCAGGGCGTCCATGATCGGCCCATCGGATGTCTCGGCGATCTTCGCCGCATCTTCCGCTTCCGCGGTCGCGGCCGCGGCCGCGAAGGATGCGGTGCTCTCGCTATCGCCGGCCGCAAGGACGCGCCACGTCGCAGCGTCGAGCGCTACGGCCGCCGTGCCGGCGCGCCGATAGCTCACCGCCCGCACGCGCGTGGTGCGGTCCGCGGCCGCGAACAGCTGCGCGGTGGTTGCCCGCAGGGTCGCGTCGGACGCGAGCAGCGCGTCATGGGCGCGGCGCCACGCGGCTTCCTGCGCCGCCTGCGCGGCCCTGCCTGCGGTGTTCTGCGCGTCGGCGGCGGCGAGCGATCGGCCGTGCGCGTCGAGGGCGGCGAGGACGTCCTCGTAGATGGCGCGGCGGTGTGGCGAGGTGGTGGTGGCGGCGCCGTCCCGCAGTTTCTGCCTCGCATCGGCGAGGTGGCGCTCGAGCTCGGCCGCCGTCGCGGCGTCGTGGCCGGCGCGCAGCTCGGTCTCCGCGCGTCGCACGATCTC
>CAXTVZ010000010.1:17019-20751 GCA_964247685.1 uncultured Acetobacteraceae bacterium | reverse complement strand
GAGCAGGCGCCGGGATCGCCGCCGGCGACGCCGTCCGGAGCGATCTCGTCGAGCTCCACGGGCAGGTCGATGGCGGCGCCGCCGATGCGCGCGGTGCCGAAGCCGTCGATCCGGAGGCCGAGCAGTGTTCCGGGGCGCGCGGGCTGGGAGGGCAGGAGATCCGGACGCATCAGCCCGGGCACGAGATGGGCGGCGACCGAGCCTAGCGGGTCGGCGCCGTGGCCGGTGCGAAGCCGGGCCTCGGCGGGGCCGACGAGCTCGGACAGGGTGGCGGCCGCGATGCGCCAGATCGGCAGGCTCGGGACCACCGCACCGGTGCGGCGACGCAGCGCGGCGGCTTCGTCATGGATCGCCTGGGCGTTGCCGCCATGACCGTTGACCACGATCACGCGGGTGAGGCCGTGGCGGGCGAGGCTGTCGAGCACGTCGCGCAGAACGGCGCGCAGCGTGGCCTGGCCCAGGGCGATGCCGCCGGGCACGCTGCCGAAGTAGTCGGCACCTCCGAAGGGCAGCACCGGCAGCACGAGCGTGTCGTGGCCCGCGGCCTGCGCGCGCCCGGCGATCCCGACGGCGATGCGCTCGCACAGAAGAAAATCGCCCATCGGGGTCTGCGGGCCCTGCGCCTCGAGCGAGCCGAGCGGCAGCAGCAGCACGGGGTTGGAGGCGAGACGCAAGGCGGCTTCGGCGCTCGTCATGGTGGCGAGCGACAGCTTGGGCGTGGGCTCCATCGAGTGCGCGTCCTCCCTGGTGGTCGGCAGAGTGGGCGCGGATGGCCGCGTTGACGCAAGGGTGGCCGGCATGCACCGCTGTTCGCGCGTCTCGGGGAGATGGAGCGTTGCGTTGCTGGACCGCCCGGGGCGCCTGCCTCGGACTGACATTGTTGCTGCTCGCGTCCTGCGGCGGTTCGGCGCCGCGGCCGGCGGAGGGCTCGGGCGCGGCGGGCGCGGCGGGCGCGTCCGGCAGCGGCGACTTCATGGGGGTCACGCGGGCGCGCTGCGCGCAAGGCGATGACGGGGCCTGCCGCATCCTGCGCGCGATGGGGTCGTAGGGCGGCCGGTCGGCCGCTTGGAGGGTCGCCTCCCCGTGTGCTACCCGCCGCGCGCATGGATTTGCCGCAGCAGGACGGGCCGCCCGGGGACGGGCGATGGGAGAGCGGGCGCGCGGACCGGGCGGCGCGCCTCGCGAGTGCCGCGATCGGGCTCTATCTCGCGGTCGCCTTCCGCACCACGCGCTGGCGGCATGTGGGCGACCCTGCCGATCTCGATCGGCTCGGACGCGAGGCCGCGATCATCGCGTTCTGGCACGAATGCCTGCCCTGCATGCCGATGCTGTGGCGGCGCGTGCGCGAGCGCGGCGTGGCACCCGGCGGCCCGCGCGAGGCGCATGTGCTGATCAGCCGGCATCGCGATGGCCAGCTGATCAGCCGGGTGGTGGCGCGGTTCGGGCTCACCACCGTGTCCGGCTCGAGCGGGCGGGAGAAGCGGGGGCGCCGCTCCGAGCGCGGCGGGGCCGCGGGGTTTCGCCGTCTGCTGGCGCTGCTGCGCTCGGGCCAGCATGTGGGCATCACGCCGGACGGGCCGCGGGGGCCCGCGCGTGTGGTGCAGCTCGGGGTGGCCCAGCTCGCCGCCGTGTCGGGGGCGCCGATCACGCCCTGTGCGGTCGCCACCCGGCCCGCTCTGCGTCTGCCGAGCTGGGACCGGATGGCGCTGCCGCTGCCGTTCGGGCGCGGCGCGATCGTGGTGCTGCCGCATCTCGCGGTCGGGCGGACGCAGGCGGAAGAGAGCCTGCCCGCGATCGCGGCGGCACTCGACGCGGCGATGCGCCAGGCGCGGGCGGCGCTGCGGGGATGAATGCGGCGCTGCTGGCCTGGCGCGTGGCGGGAACGCTTGCCGAGCCGGGGGCCGTGCTGCTGCTCCGGCGCCGGCTGGCGCGCGGGAAGGAGATCGCGGCGCGGCTGGCCGAGCGGCGCGGCGTCGCGTCCGAGACGCGGCCGGCGGGGCGGCTGCTGTGGGTGCATGCGGCGAGCGTGGGCGAGGCGCTGTCGGTGCTGCCGGTGCTAAAGGCGCTGTCGGTGCTGCAGGCGCTGGCGGATGCGCCGGCGCGGCCCGACACGGTGCTGCTCACCACCGGCACGCGGACGGCGACCGAGCTGCTGGAGCGCCGCCTCGGCGAGGACGGGCTCACCCCGTTCGTGCGCCTGGCGATGGCACCGCTCGACGTGCCGCGCTGGGTGGGCGGCTTCCTCGATCACTGGCGTCCCGACGCGGCCGCGTTCGTGGAAAGCGAGCTCTGGCCCAACATGCTCGGGGAGGCACGGCGGCGCGGCGTCCGGCTGGCACTGCTCAACGCGCGGATGTCGGCGCGGAGCGCCGCGCGCTGGCAGCGTCTGCCTGGAGCGGCCCGCGCGCTGTTCGGCCATTTCGAGGCGATCTGGGTGCGGAGCGACGAGGATGCCGTGCGGCTCGCCGCCCTCGGCGCGCCGCCTTTTGTGGCCAAGGGCGACCTCAAGGAGGCGGCATCCCCCTTGCCGTGCGACGAGGGCGCCCGATCGGTGCTCGCGGCGGCGATCGGCGGACGCCCCGTGTGGCTCGCGGCGAGCACGCATGCGGGCGAGGAGGAGATCGTCCGCGACGCACATCTGCAACTTCTCGACCACTTTCCGGACGCGCTCGCCATCGTCGCCCCTCGCCATCCCGGACGCGGCGCCGCGGTCGCCGCCCTGCTCAACGCGGCCCCGCGCCGCGCCCGGGGCGAGCGGCCGCGGCAGGATCACGCCTTCTATGTCGCGGACACGGTGGGCGAGCTCGGACTTCTCTATCGGCTCGCATCGGTCGTGTTCATCGGGCGCTCTCTCGGCGGCGACGGCGGCGGCCAGAATCCGCTCGAGCCCGCGCGCTTCGGCTGCGCAGTGGCGATGGGACCGGGGCGGGCGAACGTGGCGGGGCTGGCCTCCCGGCTGGAGAAAACCGATGCGCTCGGCACCGTTCGCGACGCAGAGAGCCTCGCGGCGTTCGTCGGGATGATGCTTGCTGATCCCGACATGCTGGCCGCGACCGGCGCGCGGGCGCGGCAGGCGGCCACTTCCTCTGCCGATCTTGCGGCCGCGGCCGCATGGTTGCTCGCCAGGCTTGCCGCTCCATGAGGCAGCCTCGCTTCTGGACGGCCGAGGAGCGCGGGCCCGCGACCTATGCGCTCCTTCCCGCCGGCCGCGTGGTGCGCGCGATCGCGGCGCGTCGGGCGCGGCGGCCGGGCCTGCGGCTGCCGGTGCCGGTGTTCTGCTGCGGCAACGCGACGCTGGGCGGCACGGGCAAGACGATCCTGGCGCTCGACCTGCTCCGCCGGCTGCAGGCGCGCGGGCACGTGCCGCACGCGCTCACCCGGGGCTACCGGGCGGGGGGTGCGAGCGGGTCGGTGCGCCGCGTTGATCGCGCGCAGCACGACGCAGCGCATGTCGGCGACGAGGCGCTGCTGCTGGCCGCGGTGGCGCCGTGCTGGGTGTCCGCGGACCGGGGTGCTTCAGGCCGCGCGGCGGTGGCGGCGGGTGCGGACGCGCTGGTGATGGATGATGGACTGCAGAATTTTTCCATCGCCAAGGACTGCTCGTTCCTCCTGATCGACGGGCCGGCCGGGTTCGGCAACGGCGCGGTGCTGCCGGCAGGTCCCCTGCGGGAGGATCCGCGCCGGGCCGCCGCGCGGTGCCGCGCGATCGTGCTGGTGGGCGAGGACCAACGC
>CAXTVZ010000010.1:0-16919 GCA_964247685.1 uncultured Acetobacteraceae bacterium | reverse complement strand
GCGCCGGGCCGCCGCGCGGTGCCGCGCGATCGTGCTGGTGGGCGAGGACCAACGCGGCGTGCTGCCGGGCCTGGCCGGCGTGGCGCCGATCCTGCGCGCACGCCTGGTGCCTGGCCCCGAGGCCGCGGCACTGGCCGGCCGCGCCGTGGTGACGTTCGCCGGCATCGGCCGCCCGGCCAAGTTCTTCCGGATGCTCGCGGAGGCGGGCGTTCGCCTCGCCGACGCCATCGCGTTCCCGGACCATCATCCCTTCACGCCCGCCGACCTCGCGATGCTCGATCGGCGGGCCGCACGGGCGGACGCCGTGCTCGCGACCACGCCCAAGGACGCGGTGCGCCTGCCGCCTGATGTCCGCGCGCGCGTGGTGGTGGTGGACGCCGCCCTCGCCTGGGAGGACGACCGGCTCGACCGCATCATCGACGCGGTGCTCGACGAGGCGGCGTTCGCCGGTTGACCAGGTCGCTTCGTGCGCGCCGAGGCCGCCGCGGTGGAAGCCGGGGTTCGCCGGCCTGCGCGCGCCCGGGGCCGTGCGTGCGTCGGATGCCGGAGGGGCGGGCGCTCGCCCACATGGCGCGCGGCGGCTATCCGGGCTGCTGGTCGACCGGAAGATGAACGACGGGATCGCGTGCTGCTGTTCGGCCGCCGCGCGATGACGGGGCCGGCCCTGGCCGCCCTGGCGCTGCGGTTCCGCTGCCCGGTGATCCCGGGACATGCCGAGCGGATCGGACCCGCGCGCTTCCGGCTGATCTGCAAGGGCGCTGCTGGTGCTGCCCGACAGCGGCGACCGCACGGCCGATATCGCGCACTGAGCGGGCGGTGAACGACTTCCTGGAAGGCTGATCCGTGAGCGATCGGAGAGTCGGCCGTGGCTGCACCGCAGTTGGCCGAACGACTGATCCACGGAGAAACATGACGAGATCGTCATGAAGAGATTACGCAAGCTTCATGCTCGTAAGTTCGTGCGCTTTTTTGCCACGTCACGGCAGAGTCTTCTTGCGAGTGGTGGCAGGGCTTTTGCGTCCGGAACGAGTCTCGATGCCAGAATGCCGTAAGAACAGAAGAGTAAGGAGCAAACACGGACTCTTCTTGTTTGTTCGACAGTAACAAAGGACGGCTTACTGTGGCGGTGCTGCCACGAGATCGATGCGGCATCAAATCTTCGTTGGCGTTCGCGGAGGCCATCGGTAACAATCTCGGGAGTGAACAGCGCGTAGGGCGAGGGAAGGCTTTCTCATGTCCAGGATCTCCACAAGCAGAGTGTCCACCGCACGTCCGATCCCCTCGGTCGTGGAGCCCAGCGCGGACGGGAAGGTGGTGCCGCTCCGCCTCCATGTGCTGCCGCGCCATCGCGCGTATCTGCAGGCCTGGGTGGCCGCCGGTGCCCGGATGGGCCTGTGCGATGCCGATGTCGGCACGGGGCGCGACGCCGAGATCTTCATCTGGGTGCGCGAGAACGCGGATCCGGCGTATGTGATCCGGGCGCAGGGCTTCAGCTGGGTGGTGTTTGACCATCTGCGCGAGCAGAAGCTGGGCGCCTTCCGGGATTTCGAGGCGGCGCTGTTCTGCATCCGGCCGATCACCATCGCGAAGGAAATCGCGGCTTAGGAAGGCAGGGGCGTCACGCCGGAGGCGTGCTGCGCACGGGCCCCCGGACCCCTTTACAGCAAGCAGGTCCAGGAGGGCCTTCCCTCCTGGCGGGGTCCAGGGGCAGAGACCCTAGGCTTGCTTGATCTCGATCAGCGTCCGCCGGATCGCCCGCCCGTGCTCTACGCGCTCCGCGATGAACGCCCCGTCTCCCGCCCGGATCGCCGCCGCCATCGCCGCGGCATCGCGCTCGAAGCGCCCGAGCATCTCCAGCAGCGCGTCGCGGTTGTTGAGAAACACGTCGCGCCACATCACCGGGTCCGACGCCGCGATGCGGGTGAAGTCGCGGAACCCCGAGGCCGCGAACTGCAGCACGTCCTCGCCCGTCTCCGCGGCCAGGGCCTCGGCGGTGCCGCAGATGGTGAACGCAATCAGGTGGGGCAGGTGGCTGATCGCCGCGACCACCCGGTCGTGGTGGTCGGGCGTCATGCGGGCGACCTCCGAGCCGAACGCGCGCCACATCGCCTCGACCCTGGCGACCGCGGCCTCGTCGGTGCCGGCTTGCGGCACGACCAGGCACCAGCGGCCGGCGAACAGCTCGGCGAAACCGGCATCCGGACCGGAGAACTCCGTGCCCGCCATCGGGTGGGTGGGCACGAAATGCACGTGAGCGGGAAGGCGCGGTGCCACGTCCGCGATCACCGAGCGCTTGGTGGAGCCGACGTCGCTCACGATCGCGCCCGGCTTGCAGTGGGGGGCGATGGTCGCGGCCGCGGCGGCGAACGCGCCCACGGGGATGGCGAGGATCACGGCATCGGCGTCGCGGGCGGCCTCGGTGAGCGTCGCGGGCACGATGTCGGCGAAGCCGAGCTCCAACACGCGCCGCCGCACGGCTTCGCTCTCGTCGTGAACGACGATCGTGCGCGCGACGCCGTGGCGACGGGCGGCGCGCGCGATCGAGCCGCCGATCAGGCCGGCGCCGATGATCGCCAGGCGGTCGAACAGGGGTTCAGTCACGCGACGCGAACTCGGCGAGCGCCTCGATCACGAGGCTCGTCTCCTCGGTCGTGCCGATCGTGATGCGGAGATAGGCGGGCAGGCCGTAGCTCGCGACATTGCGTACGATGATCGAGCGCCGGCGTAGATGGGCGTCGGCCTCCCGCGCGCGTTCGGGGGTGCCGAAATGCGCGAGCACGAAATTCGCCTGGCTTGGCGGTCCGGCGAGATCGAGCGCGCGCAACGCCGCCTCCAGCCGGGTGCGCTCGCGCGTGTTGTGGGTGCGGATGCGCTCGAGCCAGCCGGGCTCGGCCAATGCGGCGAGCCCGGCCGCCTGCGCGGCCGCGCTCACGCCGAACGGCTCGCGCATGCGGTTGAGGATGTCGATCACGGCCGGCGGTCCGTATACCCAGCCGAGCCGCACCCCGCCGAGCCCGTAGGCCTTGCTGAAGGTGCGGGTCATCACGGTGTTCTCCGCCGACGCATCGACCAGGGCGGCGCCCGGATCATAGTCGGGGTCGTCGACGTATTCGGCGTAGGCCGCGTCGACCACCAGCAGCACGTGGTCGGGGAGCTCGGCGCGCAGGCGCACGAGCTCCGCATGCGGCAGCACCGTGCCGGTGGGATTGTTCGGGTTGGCGATCATCACCAGCCGGGTCGAGGGCGTGACTGCGGCCAGGATCGCGTCCACGTCGGTGGTGAGGCGCCGCTCGGGGGCGCGCACCACGCAGCCGCCGGCCTTGATCGCGGCGATCGCGTAGATCGAAAACCCGTGCTCGCTCATGACGAGCTCGGTGCCCGGGCCGCCATAGGCCAGCGCCAGGAGGGAGAAGATCGGGTCCGAGCCGGTGTCGCAGACGAGGCGCGCCGGGTCGAGCCCGTGCAGCGCGCCGAGTGCCGCCCGCAGCTCCGCGCTGCCGCCATCGGGGTAGCGGTGCAGGGTGGCGGCGGCCTCCGCATAGGCAAGCCGGGCGCCCGGTGCGGGCCCGAACGCCCCCTCGTTCGACGAGAGCTTGATGACGCGGTCGGCGCCGGCGAGGCGTGAGAGCCCGCCGACATAGGCGTCGAGTGTGAGGAGGTCGGGGCGCGGGATGAGCGGCATGCGGGTCAGTGCTCGGACAGGCTGGCGGCGTGGGCGGCCGGGAGGGGCTGGCGGAGACGGCGCACCACGACCGCCTGCCACAGCAGCAGCACCGGCACGCCGATCGCCAGGTCCTTGGCACGGCGCACGAGCGAGAGGCCGAGTGCTGGGTCGGCGCCGATGCCGAATGCGCTGGCCAGCGCCACGTAGGCGGCTTCCTGCACGCCGAGGCTGCCCGGCACCAGGAAGGACAGTGTCAGAACGCCGCTCACCACCCCCTCGATCGCGACCGCCTCGATCGGCCCGACCGGGGCGCCGAGCAGGCGGAAGGTGAGCCAGGTCCAGGCCGCCCCCCCGAGCCAGGCGACGAGATGGAGCAGGGTGGCGAGCGCCAGGCGCGCGGGCGAGGCGTAGACCGCGTCGAGCTCCTCGCCCATCTGGCCGATCCCGTCGAAGGCGGCGCCCTGCCACCGTTGCGCGAGGCGCCGGCCGAAGCCGCTGAACACGCGGCGCATCGGCAGCCTTCCGCCGCGCTGCAGCCAGACGAAGGCGCCGATCGCGACCGCCATCAGCGGCAGGCCGAGGCCGAGCGGCCAGGCGAGGCTCGTGTTCTGCCCGCGGGCGAGCAGGGCTGCGACGCCGAGCGCGATGAACACGATCTGCGCCATCGACTCGAAGGTGACGTCCACCACGTTCGCCGCGAAGCTGCGGGCCAGGCCCACGCCCCGCAGGCTGGTCGCCTGCACCCCGAAGGCGATGCCGCCGACATGGGAGAACGGAAGCACGTTGGTGCCGGACTCGCGCACCATCCGGCCGAGCAGCAGGGCGCGCCAGGGCAGGTCGGGGCAGGCTGCGTGCCAGGCGGCGGCCAGCACCGCGAACAGGGCGAGCTGCACGGCGACCGTGGCGGCGAACCCCCATGGGCCGACCGACAGCGCCGCGTCCGCCACGCGGCCGACGCCGTGGGTGGCCACGATCAGGGTCGCGAGGCACAGGCCGGCGATCGCGAGGAGGAGGGAGAGTCGTCGCACGGCCGCCCTCTACACTATCCCGCCAATGTCGCTGTATAGACCGCGCATGTCCCGACCCGTTCTCGTGACGGGCGCGACCGGCTTTGTCGGTTCCGCCGTCGCCCTCGCACTCGCGGCCCGCGGCCATTCCTTGCGGCTCCTGGTAAGGCGGGGCAGCGATCGGCGCAACCTGCGCGGGATCGAGGCCGAGCTGGTGGAGGGCGACCTCGCGCGGCCCGACACGCTGGCCGCGGCGGTCGCCGGCTGCGAGGCGGTGTTCCACGTGGCCGCCGATTACCGGCTGTGGGTGCCGGATCCGGCGGCGATGATGCGCGCGAACGTCGAGGGTTCGGTGGCGCTGCTGCGCGCGGCGCATGCGGCGGGGGTGACGCGGGCGGTCTACTGCTCGTCGGTGGCAGCACTCGGCGTGTTCGGCGACGGCACGGTGGCCGACGAGGAGACCGAGGTGCACCCCGAGAAGATCGTGGGCGTCTACAAACAATCAAAGTACCGGGCCGAGCAGGCGGTGCTGGCGCTGGCCCGCGAGCTCCGGTTTCCGGTGGTGGTGGTGAACCCGTCGACCCCGGTGGGGCCGCGCGACGTCAAGCCCACGCCCACCGGGGTGATGATCCGCGACGCGGCGGCGGGCAAGATGCCGGCCTATGTCGATACGGGGCTGAACATCGTCCATGTCGACGATGTCGCCGAGGGGCACGCGCTGGCCTACGAGCGCGGCGTGCCCGGGGAGAAATACATCCTCGGAGGTGAGGACCTCGGGCTCGCCGCCTTGTTCCGGATGACGGCCGCGCTGGCCGGCGTGCGCGGTCCCTATATGAAGCTGCCGCGTGAGGCGTTGTGGCCGGTGGCGCTCGTGTCCGAAGGCCTGGCACGTGGGTTCGGCATCGAGCCCCG
This sequence comes from uncultured Acetobacteraceae bacterium, assembly GCA_964247685.1. GTDB lineage: Bacteria > Pseudomonadota > Alphaproteobacteria > Acetobacterales > Acetobacteraceae > CAXTPV01. Next base: position 11,336 of record CAXTVZ010000010.1, on the reverse strand, counting down.
CGTCACCCGGGAGATGCTGGCGATGTCACGCAAGAAGATGTTCTTCTCCTCGGCCAAGGCGCGGCGCGAGCTCGGCTACAGCCCGCGCCCGGCGCGGGACGCGGTGGCCGACGCGATCGCCTGGTTCCGCGCCGAGGGGATGATCCCACCCGCCAAGACGGTGGCCGCATGATCGGGCGGCTGCTCGCCGGCCTCAGCCTCGCAACCTGGGCCACCCTGATCGCCGGGCGCGGGCGGTTCTGGCAGAGCGGCCCGATCGCGCCCGTCCGCGCAAGCGAGGCCGGACCGGCGGTCGCGGTCGTGGTGCCGGCGCGCGACGAGGCCGCCAGCATCGGGGCCGCGTTGCGCTCGCTGCTCGCGCAGGATTACGCGGGGCCGCTGCGCATCTTCGTGGTCGATGACGGGAGCACGGACGGGACCGGCGCCATCGCCCGCGCGGTGGCGGACGGCCGCGTCGCGGTGATCGACGGTGCGGCCCGGCCGCCCGGCTGGAGCGGCAAGCTGTGGGCGGTGAGCCAGGGGGTGGCCGCCGCGCGCGCTTACGGGTTCGACGGGTTCGTGCTGCTGACCGATGCCGACATCGTGCACGACCCGGCGCATGTGGGCAGCCTGGTGGCGCTGGCACTCGCGGACGATCGCGAGATGGTCTCCGAGATGGCCGAGCTCCGCTGCGAAAGCCTCGCCGAGCGCGCGCTGGTGCCGGCCTTCGTGTTCTTCTTCCAGCTGCTGTACCCGTTCGCGCGCGCGGCCGATCCCGGCGCGCGCACCGCGGCGGCGGCGGGCGGCGTCGTGCTGATCCGCAACGCGACGCTCGAGCGGATCGGCGGCGTCGAGGCCATCCGCGATGCGCTGATCGACGACGTGGCGCTCGCCCGCGCGGTCAAGCGCAGCGGCGGCCGCATCTGGCTGGGACACGCGACGCAGGCGCGCAGCCTCCGCCCCTATCCCGGTTTGCGCGACGTGTGGCGCATGGTCGCGCGCACCGCCTACGTGCAGCTGCGCTTCTCCCCGGCACTGCTCGGCGCCACCACGCTGGCGATGGGGCTGGTGTGGCTGGTGCCGCCGGCGGCACTGGTGTTCGGCCGCCGCCCCGCGACCCGCGCGATGGGCGGGGCCGCGTTCACGCTGGCGACGGCCTCCTACGTGCCGACGCTCACCCGCTTCGGGCTGAACCCGGCGCGCGCTCTCCTTCTCCCGCCGATCGCACTCTTCTATATGGCGGCAACGATCGGCTCGGCCCTCGACCATCACCGCGGACGCGGGGTCGTGTGGAAAAATCGCGCCTACGGGAAGGGAGAGAACGCTTGAACGCCATGCCGCAGACGGGCCCGGAACCAACCCCGGACGACGCCGACCTGCGCTCGGGCAAGGGCCGCCGCGACGAGAACTTCCCCGTGGGCTCCGCGCTGATCGCGCGCCACCTGCGCCGGCACGTGCATGCGTATTACGATTTCGTGCGCGCCGCCGACGATGTGAGCGACAGCCCCGAGCTCTCGGCCGACGACAAGATCCGCCGCCTCGACACGATGGAGGCGGCGCTGCGCGGCGTCGCCGGCGCGCACTCCACCAGTGCGGCGCGGCTGCGTCCGACCCTCGCCCAGACGGGTCTCGCGCCCGAGCTCGCGACCGATCTGCTCATCGCCTTCCGCCGGGATGCCTCCGTGCTGCGCACGCCCGACTGGGAGGCGCTGCTCGACTACTGCCGCTATTCGGCCAACCCGGTGGGCCGGTTCCTGCTGCTGCTGCACGGCGAGAACGAGGCGACCTTCGCGGCCTCGGACGCGCTCTGCACGAGCCTGCAGATCCTCAACCACCTGCAGGATTGCGCCGAGGACTTCCGGTTGCTCGACCGCTCCTATCTGCCCGCCGACATGCTGGCCGAGGCGGAGCTCACCGCGGGCGCGGTGCTGCAGCATCGCACGCTGCCAGCCCTGCGCCGCGTGTTCGACCGCATTCTCGATCGGGTCGACCGCCTGAACGCGCAGGCGGCGACCCTCCCCGACCTCGTGCGCAACCGCCGCATGCGCCTCGAGGCCGCGGTGATCGTGCGGCTCGCGCATCGCCTTGCGGCACGGCTGCGCACCGAGGACCCGCTGGCGGAACGCGTGAAGCTCCGGCGCGACGATGTGCGGGCGGCGATCGGCACGGCGTGGCGGCACCTCCCCACGCGAATTGGCCCGCTCGGCTGCGACACCGCCGACATCGAAGCGGTGGAAGCGATCGTGGCCGCCGCCGGCACCTCGTTCGGCGCGGGCATGCGCATCCTGCCGGCCGACCGGCGCTGCGCGATGCACGCGATCTACGCGTTCTGCCGCATCGTCGACGACATCGCCGATGACGAGGCGGCGCCGCTCGCGGGACGCCGCGAGGCGCTCGCCGCGTGGCGCGCGCGGGTCGGGCGGCTCTACGCGGGCACCGCGCATGACGCGCTCGACCGCGTGCTGCGCGCGGCGATCCGCCGCTACGACCTGCGGCGCGCGGATTTCGAGGCGGTGATCGACGGCATGGAGACCGACGCCGCGACCACGGTGGTGGCCCCTTCGCTGCCGGCGCTCGACCTCTATTGCGACCAGGTGGCCGCCGCCGTGGGCCGGCTCTCGGTGCGCGCGTTCGGCGACCGGTCGGAGGCCGCCGACGCGGTGGCCCATCATCTCGGCCGCGCGCTGCAGCTCACCAACATCCTGCGCGACCTCGACGAGGACCGGGCCCGCGGCCGCCTCTACCTGCCGCGCGAATACCTCGCAGTCGAGGGCGTGCCGCCGAACCCGGACGCGGCGCTGTCGCATCCGGCGCTGCGCCAGGTCTGCGCGCGCCTGGCGGTGGATGCGCGCCACCATTTCAGTGAGGCCGCGCGCGCGATGCGCCGGGCCGACCGGCGCGCGATGCGTCCGGCGCGCGTGATGGGGGCGACCTACGCCGCGCTGCTGCGCGGGGTTGAGGATCCGCAATGGGTGCCGGGCCAGCGGGTGCGGCTGTCGCGGCACCGCAAGCTCGCGATCGCGGCCGCGGCACTCCTCCGCGGCTAGGAACCTCATGCAGGTCCATGTGATCGGCGGCGGCCTCGCGGGGCTGGCGGCAGCGCTCGAATGCGCCGAGGCCGGGCGGCGCGTGACGCTGTACGAGGCAGGTCCGGCGCTCGGCGGCCGCTGCCGCTCGTTCCACGACCGCGCGCTCGATGCGCGCATCGACAACGGCAACCACCTGCTGCTGTCGGGCAACCACGAAGTGTTCCGCTATCTCGGCCGGATCGGCACGGCGGATACGATGGCCGGGCCGGGCGCGCCGGTGTTTCCGTTCGCCGACATGCGCACCGGCGAGCGCTGGACGCTGCGGCTGGCGCGCGGGCGGATCCCGTGGTGGCTCGCGCGGGCGGGCACGCGCGTGCCGGGCACCAGGCTCAGGGAATACGCGGCGCTGTTCCGCCTGCTGGCGGCCCCTCCCGGCATGACGGTGGCCGACTGCCTCCGCCCCGGCGCACTGGCCGAACGCCTGCTCGAGCCGCTGGCGATTGCGGTGCTCAACACGATGCCGGCGGAAGGGAGTGCCGCGCTGCTGGGCGCGGTGTTTCGCGAGACGCTGCTGGCGGGGGGTGCGGCCTGCATTCCGGCCTTTCCGCAGATCGGCCTGACCGAGACCTTCGTGGACCCGGCGGTGGCGCGCCTGCAGACCTTCGGCGCCGCGATCCGCACCGGCTGTCGCGTCGCCGGCCTCACCACCGCCGACGGTCGCGTCACGGGCCTGGCGCTGCCGGGCGGCGAGATCGCACTCGCCGAGGGCGACCGCGTGGTGCTCGCAGCGCCGGCGCCGGTGGCAAGCGCGCTGCTGCCGACCTTACGCACGCCGGATGCGTTCGAGGCGATCGCCAACGTCCATTTCCGGCTGGATCTCGCGACCGCGGGAGTCCCCCCGGTCGAGGCGGGCTTCGTGGGTCTGGTGGGCGGGCTAGCCGAATGGGTGTTCGTCAAGCCGGGGATCGTGTCGGTCACGATCAGTGCCGCCAATCGCTTCGAGGCGATCGACGGCGAGACGCTCGTGGCCCGGGTGTGGGCTGAGGTCGTCACGGCGCTGCAACTGCCCGCCGGAACTCCGGCACCTCGCTCGCGTCTGCTGCGCGAGAAGCGTGCAACGTTTGCTGCAACGGAGCGGCAGGAGAAGCTGCGGCCTGGAACACACACAGAATTCACGAATCTCGTTCTGGCCGGTGACTGGGTCGCCACCGGATTGCCGGCCACGATCGAAGGTGCCATCAAGTCCGGACGGCGTGCCGCCGGTGCTATTCTTCAGCGGATGTCGGGTTTTTGAGCCTGATCAGACGTGTCCGTGAGCGGGCCGAGTGCGAAGGGATGAGATTGATCAGCGATCAGGCGTCTGACCGCGTGCCCGAGGACGTGATCGACGCGACGGGTTCGTCGCGACACGACCGGGTGGACAGTGCGATTGCAGCCGCCGCCGCCTCGTTGTCCCGCCGGCAGCAGCCGGATGGACACTGGGTGTTCGAGCTCGAGGCCGACGCGACGATCCCGGCGGAATACGTGCTCCTCGAGCACTTCCTCGATCGCATCGATCCTGCGCTGGAGCTGCGGATCGGCCGATACCTGCGCCGCATCCAGGGCGCGCATGGCGGCTGGCCCCTCTACCACAACGGCGCGTTCGACCTGTCGGCGAGTGTGAAGGCCTATTTCGCGCTCAAGGCGATCGGCGACGACACGGACGCGGTGCACATGCGCCGGGCACGGGCGGCGATCCTGGCGGCGGGTGGCGCCGAGCGCGCCAACGTGTTCACCCGGTTCCAATTGGCCCTGTTCGGCGAGGTGCCGTGGCGCGCGGTGCCGGTGATGCCGGTCGAGATCACGCTGCTGCCGCGGTGGTTCTTCTTCAACATGTGGCGCGTGTCGTACTGGTCGCGCACCGTGATCGCGCCGCTGATCGTGCTCGCGGCACTGCGTCCGGTGGCCGCCAACCCGCGTCGCATCCACATCCGCGAGCTGTTCCGTCGCGACCCGAGCCGCATCCGCGACTGGATCCGCGGGCCGTATCGCTCGGCCTGGGGGTACCTGTTCAAGGGCATCGACATGGCGCTTCGCCCGTCGGAGCGGATGGTGCCGCGCGCAGTCCGCAACCGGGCCATCGACACCGCCATTGCCTTCATCGAGGAGCGGCTGAACGGGGATTCCGGGCTCGGCGCGATCTACCCGGCGATGGCCAACGCGGTGATGATGTACCACGCGCTCGGCGTCCCGGCCGAGGATCCGCGCGCCGCCCTGGCCTGGGGCGCGGTGCGTCGGCTGCTCGTCGATGACGGCGAGGAGGCCTACTGCCAGCCCTGCGTCTCGCCGGTGTGGGACACCGGGCTCGCCGGCTACGCGCTGGTGGAGCAGGTCCAGGCGGGCGAGGCGTCCGAGGCGCGATCCGACCTCGATGCGGCATGCGCCTGGCTGCGGGACAACCAGATCAACGACGTCAAGGGCGACTGGGCGATCAACGCGCCCGACCTCGCCCCCGGCGGCTGGGCGTTCCAGTACGCGAACCCGCATTACCCCGACGTGGACGATACCGCGGTGGTCGGCATGCTGCTGCACCGCCAGGGCGGCCCGGAGAACGAGAGCTCGGTGGAGCGCGCGCGCGCCTGGGTGATCGGCATGCAGAGCCGCAACGGCGGCTGGGGCGCGTTCGACATCGACAACGACAAGGCTTTTCTCAACCACATCCCGTTCGCCGATCACGGCGCCCTGCTCGATCCGCCAACCGCGGATGTCAGCGCCCGATGCATCTCGTTCCTCGCCCAACTCGGACATCCCGAGGACGCGCCTGTGATCGCGCGCGGCATCGAGTATCTGAAGCGCGAGCAGGAACAGGACGGGTCCTGGTTCGGACGCTGGGGCACCAACTACATTTACGGGACGTGGTCGGTGCTGAGTGCGCTGAACGCGGCCGGTATTCCGCCCACCGATACGATGGTCGCGCGCGGCGTCGAGTGGCTGCTGGCGCGCCAGCGACCGGATGGCGGCTGGGGTGAGTCCTGCGCGAGCTACGAGGGGGCGACGCCGGGTGAGCACGACGAGAGCCTGCCGTCGCAGACCGCCTGGGCGCTGCTCGGGCTGATGGCCGCGGGCGTGGTGGACCACCCCGCGGTCGCGCGCGGGATTTCCTATCTCGCCCGCAGCCAGGGCGTCGACGGCGAGTGGCAGGAAGCGCCCTACAACGCCGTCGGCTTCCCGAAGGTGTTCTACCTCCGCTACCACGGCTACCGGCTGTTCTTCCCGCTGCTGGCGCTCTCCCGCTACCGCAACCTCTGCCGGTCCAACACCCGCAAGGTCGCGGTCGGGTTCTGACGCCCGGCCGGCGATGATCGGGCCCGGATGATCGGGATCGTGGTGGGGCTGGGCGCCGAGGCGCGGATCGCGCGGCGCCTCGGCACGCATGTCGAGATCGCGATCGGCGGCGGCACGGCGGACGGCGCGCGGCGGGCGGCCGAGCGGCTGCTGGCGCGCGGCGCCTCGGGGCTGATCAGCTTCGGCCTGGCCGCGGGCCTCGCCCCCGAGCTCGCCCCCGGCACGGTGGTGGTGCCGCGTCGCGTGCGCATCGCGGAGACGACCTTTATCACCGACCGCGCGCTGAACGCGGCCCTGGGGGGTGCGACGCCGCACGACCTGCTGCACAGCGAGCGCGTGGTGGCCGACGCCGCCGACAAGCGCCGGCTGCATCTCGCCAGCCGCTGCGCCGCACTCGACATGGAGAGCGGCGCCGTCGCGCGCGCGGCGCTGGCCGAAGCGCGGCCCTTCGCGGTGCTGCGCGCCGTGTGCGACCCCGCCTCGCGCTCGCTGCCGCCGGCGGCCCTGGTCGCCACCACGCCCGACGGCCGCATCGCGCTTCGCCCGCTGCTCCGCTCCCTGGTGCGGCGGCCCGAGCAGATCGCGTCGCTGCTGCGCCTCGCGCTGGATGCGCGGGAGGCCCGCCGCGCGCTTCTCGACCGGATCCGGGCCGCGACGCTGCCGGCGTAAATGTTCCGGTAATCTCCGCGGTCCAGGATCGCCCCCGCTCAGAGGGGTGCGACGGTGGCCAATACGGAACCCGTGACAAGCCCGGATGCGGAAGCTGCCCGGTTCAACGAGGCTCCCGTCCGCGCGATGACGCAGGAAGAGATCGACGACCTGTTCGGGGGCGGGGCGGCCCCGCTCGAGCAGACGGCGATGGAACGGATCCTGAGCGCGGGCCTGGTGCTCTACGAGCGCCTGCCGATGCTCGACGTCGTGCTCGACCGGCTGACCCGGTTCGGCTCGTCCTCGTTGCGCAACCTGCTCGGCGTCAACGTGGAGCTCTTCATCGAGGGTGTCTCCACGGTCCGGTTCGGCTCCTATCTCGACAGCGTGCCGCTGCCGGCGGTGTTCGGCGTGTTCCGCGCGCATGAATGGGACAACCAGGGCTTGGCCGTGTTCGAGCCGCACCTGGTCTATTCGATCGTCGACATCTCGCTGGGTGGCCGCCGCGCGCCCCCCACCCCGATCGAGGGCCGCCCGTTCACGCCGATCGAGCGCACCATTGTCGAGAAGCTGCTGAACCGGCTGCTGGCCGACCTCTCGATCAGCTTTCTTCCCCTCTGCTCGGTGAATTTCGAGTTCGAGCGGCTGGAGACCAACCCGCGCGCGGCTTCGATCTCGAGCGTGAACTCGGCCGCGGTGAACGTGCGCCTGCGCGTCGAGGCGGGCGACCGGACCGGCATGATCGAGCTGATCCTGCCTTACGCCACGCTCGAGCCGATCCGCGAGATCCTGATCCAGCAGTTCATGGGCGAAAAATTCGGCCGTGACTCGATCTGGGAGAACCACCTTCGCGAGGAGCTGTGGGCCACCGAGGTCGAGCTCGAGGCGGTGCTGGACGAGCGCTCCATGCGGCTGTCCGAGATCATGAACCTGCGCGTCGGCGACCAGCTCCAGCTCGATGTCGGTGCCAACGAGCCGGTGATCCTGCGCTGCGGCGACCAGCCCGTGCTCACCGGCCGGATCGGTCGCAAGGCCGGCAAGATCGCCGTGCGTCTCGAGGCGCGCGCCTGATTTGTTTGGTTCCGGAATAAACGTTTCGTCAAACCTCCAATGGCATGATGGCGCAACGAGATCATCAGGAAGGCGCTCGTGGAATTTTCAGTCGACACCCTGCACGACGCGATCGCGCGCTTCAGCAAGGACCATCCCGGCGTGCAGTCGGACGCGGTGGCGGACATCGTCCGCTCGGCCGTCAAGCTCATGAACGACGACATCCTGGCGATGCAGCAATCGCTGTTCTCCGAGGTCGCCGAACTCGGCACCGCGGTCTCGGCCGCGCGCGACGAGATCGCGCGCCTGCGCCATGAGCAGGATTTTGGCGAGAGCCCGATCCCGGAAGCAACCGACGAGCTCGATGCGATCGTCCAGCACACCGCATCGGCCACCGAAACGATCCTCGATGCCTGCGAGCAGATCGACGCGCGTGCCTCCGCCATGGGCGAGGAGGATGCGGCCGCGCTGCAGGACCTGACGATGCGCATCTTCGAGGCCTGCTCGTTCCAGGACATCACCGGCCAGCGGATCAGCAAGGTGGTCGCGGCACTCAAGATGGTCGAGCAGCGCATCGAGCGGATCGTCGGCACCTACGCGCCCGGGAGCCGCCCCGTGGCCGCAGCCCGTATCGAAGATCCGGCCAGGGATCCGCTGCTGAACGGCCCCCAGGCGCCGCACACCGCGATGGACCAGGCCGAGATCGACCGGCTCCTCACCTTCTGACTGCAACCCTTCCCCGCTCGAGCGAGAAAGAATTCCTCCGATGCTGACCGACAAGTCGATCAAGATCCTGATTGTCGACGACTACAAGACGATGCTTCGCATCATCCGCAACGTCCTGCGCCAGATCGGGCTGACGAACGTCGACGAGGCGAATGACGGCACCGAGGCGCTCGCGATGCTCAAGCAGAGCGATTACGGCCTAGTGATCAGCGACTGGAACATGCAGCCGATGACCGGTCTCGAGCTGCTGCAGCAGGTGCGCGCCGATGGCCGGCTGAGCAAGCTGCCGTTCATCATGGTGACCGCCGAGAGCAAGGTGGAGAACATCGTTGCGGCGAAACAGGCGGGAGTGTCGAACTACGTGGTCAAGCCGTTCAGCGCGGAGACGCTGCGGGCGAAGATCGATACGGTATTTGCGGCAGCTTGAAGGCCAGGGGCGCTGCCCCTGGACCCCGCTGGGGTCTTAACCCCAGACCCCTCTACAATAGGCAGGTCCAGGAGGGCCTTCCCTCCTGGCGGGGTCTAAGGGGCAGAGCCCCTTTCTATCGGCAATGACGCCGTAAACACCCGATATGCACCACGACGGAACTCGGCCCCCGCCACGATCCCCGTGATGTAGCTCCCGCCGTCGAGCCCCAGCCGCGAACCGTCGAGCCGGTGATGGCCGGAGCCTTCCCGGCGCCCTTTCATCCGCAGCACGCGGGGCTCGGGGGTGTGGCCGTGCACCACGATGCGGCCTCCCTCGAACGGGCCGGCATGGAACAGAAACGCGTCGCGGATCCAGGCCGGGTGGTACGGGTCGGTGACCGAGAGGCGGGGTCCGTCGAGGAACCGGTCCAGCTTCGTGTTCGGATCGACGCCCGCGTGCACGAAGACGAGATTGCCGATGCGGCGTGCCAGCGGTGCGAGTTCCAGCATCGCGAAGCTGCGTTCGCCGGCGGCGAGGCGGAACTCCGTCCCCGCGGGTGTACCGCGGAGCGACAATCCGGCCGGGCTGATCCCCGCTTCGGCGAGCGTGGTCTCGCCACCATTGGCAAGCCAGAGCTCCTGCAGGTCGGGTGCGTCGGGCGCGGTGCCGAGCGCCATCAGCATCAGGATCTCGTGGTTGCCGAGCAGGGTCGTGCGGGCGGCGAAGCCGAGGCTGCCGGCGCTCTCCGCGCCGAGCCGAAGGGAAGCGAGGCTCGCCGGCCCCCGGTCGACGAGGTCGCCCAGCAGAGTGAGCCGCGCACCGGTTCCCGCGACCGCGCGCATCGCGTCGAGCAGCACCGCGAACTGCACCAGGTGGCCGTGGACGTCGCCGATCGCGAATTCTTGCGCCCCTTCCGGAAGTTCGATCGGCGCCGCGAACCACTCCGTGATCTCGAGCTTCAAGACACGACCGCCTCTCGGTTGACAGGTGGATTTCAAAGGCCTCGCCTCGGAGGAGGTTCCTCCCAACCGGGGCATTGAAGTTCCCCGGAAGCGGGTGTATTCCACCGGTCAAAATCATCTTCTGCAACTTAGCGAAGGTGGCCTCCGGGCCGCCTTTTCTGTTTTTGGCCCGTGTTCCCGGCGGGTAGGAGCCTAAGGCCACATTCATGAGTGAAGCGGACGAGCAGGTCGGTGACGAGGCGGGCGCGTCGCTCGCCGACAAGATCGAGACGCTCTGCGCGCCGACGCTGGTCGACATGGGCTACGAAATCGTCCGGGTCACCATCCTCGGCCGCGATCGCCCGACTGTGCAGGTCATGGCGGACCGGGCCGACGGTTCGCTGATCGCGGTCGAGGATTGCGAGCGGATCAGCCGCGCGATCGGCGCCGTGCTCGACGTCGACGACCCGATGCCGGGCGCCTGGTCGCTCGAGGTGAGCTCCGCCGGCATCGACCGGCCGCTCACCCGGGTCAAGGATTGGAACCGCTTCGCCGGCCACCTCGCGCGGGTGGACATGGCGATCCCGGTCGGCGGCCGGCGTCGGTTTTCCGGCACCGTGCTCGGGGCCGACGAGCACCAGGCGCGTCTCCGCCTCGATGACGGGTCGGACGCCGCCCTGCCGCTGGCCGACATCCGACGCGCCAAGCTCGTTCTTACCGACGCCTTGATCGCCGCCTCTGCCCCGCCCGCAGCGGCGCAAGAGACCCGCCCGCCGTCGGCGGGCAACGTGCACTGACTGAACGCGAGGACCACGATGGACACCGCAGTCTCCCGTCCCGAACTCCTGCTCGTCGCCGATGCGGTGGCGCGGGAGAAATCCATCGATCGCGAGGAAGTCCTCGAGGCGATGGAGCAGGCCATCCAGAAGGCCGGCCGCGCCAAGTACGGGCATGAGAAGGACATCCGCGCGGTGATCGACCGGCGCACCGGCGACGTGCGCCTGTCGCGCTGGACCGAGGCGGTCGAGGCGGTCGAGAACGAAGAGACGCAGATCCCGCTGCACATCGCCAAGAAGTTCAAGGCCGACATCGAGCTCGGCCAGCACCTGATCGACCCGCTGCCGCCGATCGATTTCGGGCGCATCGCGGCGCAGACCGCCAAGCAGGTGATCGTGCAGCGCGTGCGCGAATACGAGCGCAAGAAGCAGTTCGACGAGTTCAAGGACCGCG
>CAXTVZ010000009.1:0-31822 GCA_964247685.1 uncultured Acetobacteraceae bacterium | reverse complement strand
AGAGACCGCTCGCGAGCGCGAACTCGTCCATCGTGCGTATGGCGCGTCGGATCATCGGCGACCTTGGAGGTTGGTGAGACACTCAGGCTGGGCAGCGAGGAAGGCCAGGGCTCTGCCCTGGACCCGCCAAGGGGCTCGCCCCTTGGATCCCCTCGACTTCAACCCGCAGAGCCGCGGTCCCGCGCCAAACAAATGGGTTCTAAGGGCTCGCCCTTAGCGGGTCCAGGGCAGAGCCCTGGCCTTCTTCGCATCCGCACGGATTCTGTGTGCACAGCATAGCGCCTGTGCCAAATGGCGCACCGCACAAAAGTTAACGCGCGTAAAGTTTCGAATTGACCGCGACGCGCGTGTCGCCGATGGTGCGTGCCATTATGACGCATGAAACACCCGTGGAGGAGCTGCGTCCGATCGTTGCGATCGGCGAAATCCTGGTGGAGATCATGGCCGATGAGCCGGGGCTGGGGTTTGGGGAGAGACTGGCCCTGACAGGCCCGTTCGCGAGCGGAGCGCCGGCGATCTTTACAAGCCAGGTCGCGCGCCTGGGAGCGCCTGCCGCAATCGTTGCCTGCGTCGGGCGTGACGATTTCGGGCGCATGAACATCGCGCGGCTCGAGGCCGACGGCGCCGACATCTCCGCGATCGCGGTCGATCCCGAGCTGCCGACGGGCACCGCGTTTGTGCGTTACCGGCCGAATGGTGCGCGGGATTTCGTGTTCAACATCCGTCACAGCGCGAGCGGGCGCGTGTCGCTCGACCCTGCGGCGCGCGCCGTGCTCGGACGGGCGGCGCATCTGCACGTGATGGGATCGTCGCTGATCTCGCCTGCGGTGGTCGACGCCGTGCGCGACGCGGTGACGACCGTGCGCGCGCAAGGGGGATCGGTGTCGTTCGATCCCAACCTGCGCCGCGAGATCATCGACACGCCCGGAATGCGGGAGGCGCTCGCCTGGATGCTGCGGCAGTCGGATCTTTTTCTGCCGAGCGGAGAAGAACTTACTCTGCTGACCGAGGCGCGCGACGAGCGGGGTGCGGTCGCCGAGATCCTGAGCGTCGGGCCGCGCGCCATCGTGGTGAAGCATGGTGCGGCGGGGGCGGCCTATCATGACCGGGAGACGACGTGGCGGATCGCGGCGTTTCCTGCGCGCGAGGTCGATCCGACCGGGGCCGGCGACTGCTTCGGCGCCGCTTTCGTGGCCGGCCGCCTGCTGGGACGAAATGCGGCCGAGAGCCTGCGGCTCGCGGCCGCGGCGGGGGCGCATGCGGTGGAGCATCGCGGGCCGATGGAAGGGGCGGCCGGCATCGCGGCGCTCGAGACGGTGATGGCGCGCGCGCCCGGCAACCACCCGGTTCGGGCGGATCGCGCAGCCACATGAGCACCGATGCCCTCACCCGCCTGCGCGCGGCCCATGATGCCGGCCGTGCGGCGGGGATCACCTCGGTCTGCTCGGCGCATCCGCTGGTGATCGAGGCGGCCCTGCTGCAGGGGCGGGAGGACGGCAGGGATGTGCTGATCGAGGCAACCTGCAATCAGGTGAACCAGGAGGGCGGCTACACCGGAATGACGCCGGCCGGGTTCCGCGACGTCGTCCACGGGATTGCGGCGCGGGTGGAGTTTCCGCGCACGCGGATCGTGCTGGGGGGCGATCACCTCGGTCCCAATCCCTGGCGAAAGCTGCCGGCGGACGAGGCGATGGCGCGGGCCGTCGCGATGATCGAGGCCTATGCGGCCGCGGGTTACGAGAAGCTCCATCTCGACTGCTCGATGGGCTGCGCAAGCGAGCCGGCGGCGCTCGCGGACGCGGTGGTGGCGGGGCGGGCGGCGGCGCTCGCGCGGGCGGCCGAGGCGGCGGCGGTGGCCACGCCGGTCTACGTGATCGGGACCGAGGTGCCGACGCCGGGCGGGGCGACCGAAGAGCTGGCCCAGCTGACGCCGACCCGGCCGGAGGCGGTGCGCGCGACCTACGAGGTGCATCGCGCGGCGTTCCATGACGTGGCCGGAGGTGCGGCCTGGGCGCGGGTGCTGGCGATGGTGGTGCAGCCCGGCGTCGAGTTCGGCCATGAGGAGGTGGCGATCTATCGGCCCGAACGGGCGCGGGCGCTGGTGGCGACACTCGACGGGCTGCCGGGGCTGGTGTTCGAGGCGCATTCGACGGACTACCAGCCCGAAGCGGCGCTGGCGCAGCTGGTGCGCGACGGGTTTCCGATCCTGAAGGTGGGGCCATGGCTGACCTTCGCGCTGCGCCAGGCGCTGTACGGGCTCGACCTGATCGCGGGCGAGTTGGGGTGCGGCGCCCCCTCGCTGCGGCAGGCGGCAGAGGCGGCCATGCTCGCCGAGCCCGGGCATTGGCAGTCGCATTATCCGGGGGATGAGGCCGAGCAGCGATTGCTGCGGCATTATTCCTATAGCGACCGGATCCGCTACTACTGGGGCGTGCCCGTGCTCCGCGACGCGGCGGCCGGCCTGCTGGCGCGGCTGGGCGATCGACGCATCCCGACGACGCTGGTGAGCCAGTATCTGCCGCTTCTATATGACCGCGTGGCCTCGGGCGCGATCGCGCCGCAGGCACGAACCATCGTGGTGGAGGCCGTCCGGGACGTGCTCCGCCTTTACGCCAGGGCCTGCGATCCTCGCCGGGCCGAGGGAGACGCCCAATGAGCATGGACGGCAAGGTCGCGATCATCACCGGGGCCGCGCGCGGGATCGGACGCGCGATCGCGGAGCGCTACGCGGCCGAAGGCGCGCTTGTGGTGGTGGCGGACCTGAACCTCGCGGGCGCGCAGGAGGTGGCGGGTGCGCTCGGCGGCGAGGCGATGGCCGTCGCCCTCGACGTGACCCGGCAAAGCTCGATCGACGCGGCCGTGGCCGCGGTGGTGGAGCGGTTCGGGAGCATCGACGTGCTGGTGAACAATGCCGGCCTGTTCGATCTGGCACCGACCGTGGAGATCACCCGCGAGAGCTATGCCCGGGTGTTCGCGGTCAATGTCGAGGGGCTGCTGTTCACCCTGCAGGCGGTGGCGAAACAGATGATCGCGCAAGGGCGCGGCGGGCGGATCATCAACTTCGCGTCCCAGGCGGGACGGCGGGGCGAGCCGCTGGTGGGGATCTATTGCGCGTCGAAGGCGGCGGTGATCTCGCTGACCCAGAGCACCGGGCTCGACCTGATCCGCCACGGCATCAACGTCAACGCGATCGCGCCCGGCGTGGTGGACAACGAGCACTGGGACCACGTGGACGCCATGTTCGCGCGCTACGAGAACCGGGCGCCCGGCGAGAAGAAGCGGGTGGTGGGGGCGGCGGTGCCGTTCGGGCGGATGGCGCGGCCCGACGAGATCGCGGGACTCGCGGTCTTTCTCGCGGGGCCAGATGCGGGCTACATCGTCGCGCAAACGTATGGTATCGATGGCGGCAACTGGATGAGCTGACCGCCGAAAGAGCGGTCGCCCTTGGGAGGACAAGAACACCATGACGAAGATCACACGCCTGGCGGCGTTGGCGGCCATGACGGCGCTGTCGCCGGTGGCAGCGGTTTCGGCCGCACAGGCCGATACGACTTTGACCATCGCCACGGTCAACAACGTCCAGATGATCGAGATGCAGAAGCTCTCCCACGTGTTCGAGGAGCAGCACCCTGGCATCCACCTGCGCTGGGTGGTGCTCGAGGAGAACGTGCTCCGCCAGCGTGTGACCACCGACATCGCGACGCATGGCGGTCAGTTCGACATCCTCACGATCGGCAACTACGAGGTGCCGATCTGGGCCAAGCAGAACTGGATCGCCTCGTTCGACGACCTGCCGGCGGCCTACGACCAGAACGACCTGATCGGCGCGGTGCGGTCGGGCATCTCGTATCAGGGCAAGATCTACGCCCTGCCCTTCTACGCCGAGAGCGCGATGACCTATTATCGCACCGACCTGATGAAGAAGGCCGGCATCACGCTGTCCGACACGCCGACCTATGACGAGTTCCGGGCGGCGGCCGACAAGATGACGGACAAGAGCGCCGGCGTGTACGGCGTCTGCCTGCGCGGCAAGCCGGGCTGGGGCGAGAACATGGCGTATGTCTCGACGCTGGTGACTGCGATGGGTGGCCAGTGGTTCGACGCGCACTGGAAGCCGACGATCGATACGAAGCCGTGGCACGATGCGATCGGCTTCTACGACAGCATTCTCAAGGCCGACGGACCGCCCGGCGAGACGTCGAACGGGTTCAACGAGAACCTCGCGCTGTTCTCGTCCGGACATTGCGGCTTCTGGATCGACGCGACCTCGGCCGCGGGCACGCTGTATGATCCGAAGCAGAGTTCGGTCGCGGCGAATGTGGGCTTCGCCGCGATCCCGTCGGGCACATTCAAGGGCGGCCCGACCTGGCTGTGGTCGTGGAACCTCGCCATTCCGAGCTCGTCCAAGAATGTTGATGCGGCCAAGCAGTTCGTGACCTGGGCGACGTCGAAGGACTACGTGGCGCTGGTGGCCAAGACCGATGGCTGGGTGAACGCCCCGCCGGGCACGCGCTCCTCGACCTACAACAATCCGGACTACCAGAAGGTCGCACCCTTCGCGAGCTTCGTGCTCAAGGCGATCGAGAGCTCCAATCCGAACGGCAACACGGCGCAGCCGCGTCCCTATGTGGGAGCGCAGTTCGTCGACATCCCGCAGTTCCAGGCGATCGGGACCGAGGTGGGACAGGTGATCGCGGCGACGCTGACGGGTGCGATGACCGTGGACCAGGCACTGCACAGCGCGCAGTCCTCGACCGCACGGACGATGCACCAGGCGGGCTACGGCGGCTGACGAGCAGTCCGGTGCTCGGCGGTTGACGGGTGGGGTCCGGGTTCGCGCACCCGGACCGCACCGTGCCGCCGGGACGGAGCGGATGAGGCTCGCAGAGACGAAATTGTGCGGGTCCGTTGCGGAGGCAGCGGGCTTGCGCGACCCTCATCCGCGTGTCGGCTCTCCAAGGCGCTAGGCGAACGCGATGTCAACGACGGTCATGACGGGTCATCAGGCGGCACTGCCGCCCGCCGCACAGGAGAAGGCGGCGCGAACGGCGGCGACGATGCTGCTCTGGCCGTCGGTCGGCGTGCTGTTGCTGTGGTCGATCGTGCCGCTGGTGATGACGCTGTATTTCTCGCTGCGTCAGTACAACCTGCTCGACCCGA
Organism: uncultured Acetobacteraceae bacterium; assembly: GCA_964247685.1. Taxonomy (GTDB): domain Bacteria; phylum Pseudomonadota; class Alphaproteobacteria; order Acetobacterales; family Acetobacteraceae; genus CAXTPV01. The sequence goes on along the minus strand of CAXTVZ010000009.1, from coordinate 26,662 downwards.
CGGTGCATGGCTGGGCCGGGATCCAGAACTACGCCTACCTGGTGACCGACCCGGATTTCTGGGCGTCGCTCGCCAACACGATGATCCTGCTGGGGTCGGTGCTGGTGGTCACCGTGGGGTTCGGCACGCTGCTGGCGGTGCTGTTCAACCAGGATTTCCCGGGCCGCAACATCGCGCGCGTGCTGGCGATCTCGCCGTTCTTCGTGATGCCAACGGTGAGCGCGCTGATCTGGAAGAACCTGCTGATGCATCCGATCTACGGCGTGCTCGGCGTGGTGGCGCGTGCGTTCGGGGCGGAGCCGGTGGACTGGTTCGCGCAGTTTCCGCTGGCTTCGGTGATCGCGATCGTCTCGTGGGAGTGGCTGCCCTTCGCATTGCTGATCCTGCTGACCGCGGTGCAGTCGCTCGACCAGGACCAGCTCGAGGCCGCGCGCATCGACGGGGCGGGACCGATCGCGCAGTTCTTCTATATCACGCTGCCGCATCTCAGCCGCGCGATCAGCGTGGTCGTGATGGTGGAGACGATCTTTCTCCTCACCGTGTTCGCCGAGATCCTGGTGACCACGGCCGGGGGGCCGGGAAATGCGACGACCAATCTCGCCTTCCTGATCTATGCGCGGGCGCTGCTGCAGTTCGACGTGGGCGGCGCGTCCGCGGGCGGCATGGTGGCGATCGTGATCGCCAACATCGTCGCGTTCTTCCTGGTGCGCGCCGTCGGCAAGCGGCTGGAGGTCTGAGATGGAGAATTCGACCGGGCGGACGATCCTGCTCGCCGTGATCGGCTGGGGCACGGCGCTGCTGCTGTTCTTTCCGATCTTCTGGATGGTGCTGACGAGCTTCAAGACCGAGAACGACGCGGTCTCGCCGCATCTGTTCTTTCATCCCACGCTGTCCTCTTATAGCGAGGTGTTCGCGCGCGCGAATTATCTGAGCTTCGCGTTCAACAGCATCGCGGTGTCGGTGGGCAGCACCGTGCTGGCGCTGCTCTTCGCGATTCCGGCGGCGTATTCGATGTCGTTTCATCCGACGCATCGCACGCGCGGCACGCTGCTGTGGATGCTCAGCACCAAGATGCTGCCGCCGGTGGGCGTGCTGGTTCCGATCTACCTGCTGTTCCGCTCGACCGGGCTGCTCGATACGCTGACCGGGCTGATCGTCGTCTACGCGCTGATGAACCTGCCGATCATCGTCTGGATGCTGTTCACCTTCTACAAGGATGTGCCCAACGAGATCCTCGAAGCGGGCCGGATGGACGGGGCAACCACCTGGGGCGAGGTCCGGCATCTGCTGATGCCGCTGACCCTGCCGGGGATCGCCTCGACCTCGCTGCTGTCGCTGATCCTGTGCTGGAACGAGGCGTTCTGGAGCCTCAACCTCACCTCGTCGCACGCGGCGCCGTTGACCGCGTTCATCGCATCCTTCTCGTCGCCCGAGGGATTGTTCTTCGCGAAGCTGTCGGCAGCCTCGACCATGGCCGTGGCACCGATCCTGGTGTTCGGCTGGTTCAGCCAGAAGCAGCTCGTCCAGGGCCTCACCTTCGGCGCCGTGAAATAGGGAGCTCCACGTCATGGCCACGCTCACCTTCCGCAACCTCCGCAAGGCCTATGCCGGGCACGAGGTCATCAAGGGTGTCGACCTCGACATCGAGGACCGCGAGTTCGTGGTGTTCGTGGGTCCTTCGGGATGCGGCAAATCGACGCTGCTTCGCATGGTGGCGGGGCTCGAGGCGATCACCTCGGGCGACCTCACGATCGACGGTGCGCGCGTGAACGACGTCGCACCCGCCGAGCGCGGCATCGCCATGGTGTTCCAGACCTACGCGCTCTACCCGCACATGACGGTGGCCGACAACATGGCCTTCGCGCTCAAGCTCGCGAAAGTGCCGAGGACCGAGCGCGACGCGAAGGTGGCCGAAGCCGCGCGCATCCTGCAGCTCGGTCCCTATCTCCAGCGTCGTCCGAAGGACCTGTCGGGCGGGCAGCGCCAGCGCGTGGCGATCGGGCGCGCGATCGTGCGGGCGCCGAAAGTGTTCCTGTTCGACGAGCCGTTGTCCAACCTCGATGCGGCGCTGCGCGGACAGATGCGGATCGAGCTCGCGCGTCTGCACGAGGAGCTCCAGGCGACCATGATCTACGTCACGCACGACCAGGTCGAGGCGATGACCATGGCCGACAAGATCGTCGTGCTGCAGGCCGGACGCGTCGAGCAGGTCGGAACGCCGCTCGAGCTGTACCATCGGCCGGCGAACGTGTTCGTGGCGGGGTTCATCGGTTCGCCGCGGATGAACATGCTGCCGGTCACCGTGGTGGGCGCCGACGGGCGCGGCGTCGAGGTGACCATGCCTTCGGGTGCACGCCTCGTCGTGCCGGCCGAGGCGGCCGCTGCCCGTCAGGGCGCCGCGTTGACGCTCGGCATCCGGCCGGAAGCACTCCGGATCGATCCGGCCGGGCCGGTCACCGGCGAGGTCATGCTGGTGGAGCGCCTCGGCAGCCTCACGCTGCTGCATATGCGTGCGGAGGGGCGCGACGACGTGATCGTGCAGGCCGAGGGGATCGTCGGCGCCGAGCTGCACGAGCAGCTGCGGTTCTCGGTGGATGCCACCGCCTGCCACCTGTTCGACGCCGAAGGCCAGGCTTTGCCGCTGCTGGAGCGACACACGCTGGCGGCGTGACGTGGCGCCGGTCGACCATCGATGCCGGCCGACCGGGACCTCGGGTGCTGACATGAGACGCGCATGAGCGGGACAGCGTCGGTCGCGGCGGGTCCATACTTCGTGGGCATCGATGTCGGCACCGGCAGGTGCTGCCGTGCTGGGCAGTGTGGCCGCAGGGGCCTCCCCGATCTGGAAATGGCGGTGCAGGCGATGGCGTCGATCCGCGACGTGTTCGTGCCGGCAGCGGGCGGGACGGCGGCGGCACATGACGCGCGCTTTGCGATGTTCGAGCGCCTGCAGGCGCTGGCCCGGGAGGTCGCCCGGCGCGGCGAGGCGGCTCCGGCCTGAGCGAGGCGGAGCGCTCATCCATCCTGCCGCGTCCGGCCGGCGATGCCGGTGCGGAGACGACGCTTGATCTGCCCACCGTCCCGTCCAACGATGCGCGATGAGCCAGAAGACAATTGTTTCGAGCAGCACCGGACGTCAGCTGGCGCGTTCCCCCGCGCTGCTCACGGCCCTGCTCGCTTTGCTGACCGCGGTCGGCCCGATCTCGACCGACATGTATCTGCCGGCGTTTCCCGTCATGCGCGCATCGCTGCATGCGGCGCCGGGCCAGACCCAGCTGACGCTGGCGGCCTGGTTCCTGGGCCTGTCGCTGGGCCAGCTGACCCATGGTCACCTGGCGGACCAGTACGGGCGGCGGCTGCCATTGCTGTTCGGGACCGTGCTCTACACGGTCGCATCGGTCGGGTGCGCGCTGTCGGAGACCATGAACGATCTGTCTTGGTGGCGGCTCTGGGCGGCGTTCGGGGGGGCCGCCAGCCTCGTGATCCCGCGCGCCATCATCGCCGACGTGGCCAAGACCGGTGCGCAGGCAGCAAGGATGCTGTCGCGGATGGTGATCGTGATGGGCGTGGTGCCCGCGCTGGCACCGGTGTTCGGCGGCTTCGTCGCGGATCATTGGAACTGGCGCATCATCTTCTGGATCGCGGCCCTCTATGGCGCGTCGTGTTCGGTGCTGATCTACCTGCTGCTGCCGGACACGTTGCGGCATCGCGGACGTCGTCTGCGGGTGAGCGAGACGGCGGTGCGCTACATGATCGTGTGGCGCGCGCGCGATTTTCGCACCTACGTGCTGCAGGGCAGCTTTGCCACGTTCAGCCTGTTCGCCTTCCTCGGTGGCGCGCCTGGCGTGTTCCAGATGCGCTACGGCCTCACGCCCGAGCAGTTCGGCTACGTGTTCATCCTCAACACGATCGGCTACGTGTGCGGCACGCAGGCGAATGCGCGGCTGATGTCGCGCCTGAGTGCGGCGCGGGTGCTCACCGGCGGCACGCTGGCGCTCTTGGCGGTGTGTCTGGGGATGTTCGTGCTGGGGACGACCGATCTCGGCGGCGCGTGGGCACTGTCGGGTGGCATGCTGCTGTTCATGGCGTGCCTCGGCTTCGTGCTGCCGGGTGCCGCACTCGGCTCGGTGCTGCGTCACGGACGTTCGGCGGGTGCGGCGTCGGCGCTGTATGGAACGGTCGTGTTCTTCGTCGGCAGCATCAGTGCCGGTCTGGTCGGATGGCTGGGCGAGGCGCGGCCCTGGGTGATGACGGGGTTGATGCTGGCGGGAGCGCTCCTCGCGCTGCGCTGCGACCGGGCGCGCGCGGGACTGGCACGACGCAGAACGACGCGCGCGAGACGCGCCTTGGGGCTGACGCCTGACGGGCCGCGCTGAGGCAGCGCCTGTGCGGAGATGCGCGGCACCGACTGCCTGCGCGACCTGCGCGCAAAGATTGTGAGCCTCAGGCGAACATCGTATTCAACTCGGACAAATCGCGCGATCGGGACGCAGCCCGCGGGCTTTCGGGCGCCGACGCGAACGCGCGGGAAGGAACCCAGCACGGATGGGCCGATCACCCCCGAACGCTCCACATGCCGCGTCTGCAGGTGTCGGGCCGACGCACGCGACGCCGCGGCTGCATGACACGATCGCGCGGTCCATCGGCGTTCGCATCGCCGCCGAGGAGCTTCTCCCGGGCGATCTCCTGTCGGGCGAGATCGAGGCTGCGGAACAGCTTGCCGTGTCGCGCACGGCCTACCGGGAAGCGATGCGCATCCTGGCGGCGAAGGGAATGGTCGAGAGCCGCACCAAGACCGGAACCCGCGTCAGCCCGCGCGCGCGCTGGCATATTCTCGACCCCGAAGTGCTCGGCTGGTTTCTCGAGACCAAGCCGAGCGAGACGTTCGTGCACGATCTTTTCGAGCTGCGCATGATGGTCGAGCCGCAGGCGGCCGAACTCGCGGCACGTCGACGCCAGGCGCGCGACCTCGTGGCGATGGACGAGGCGCTCGACACGATGGCGCGGCGGACGCTCAGGACGGAAGAAGGCCGCGTCGCGGACCGGGCATTCCACCAGACGATCCTGGCGGCGACGGGCAACGAGCTGATCGTGGCGCTCGCCTCGAGTGTCACGGCCGCCATCCGCTGGACCACGGCGTTCAAGAGCCGCACGCAGCGGCTGCCGCGCGATCCCATCGAGGAACATCGTGACGTGCTCGAGGCCATCCGCGCGCAGGATGTGGCCCGCGCACGCGCGTCGATGGCCGATCTGGTGCAGAAGGCGTTGACCGACATGCGGGCGTCACTCACGCCGAACACCACGAGGCCGGCACGGCTGCACGCGCGCAGCGCGGCCGATTGATGCGATCCCGAGAGGAGCAGACATGGCGCCCACCCCTTCCCTTCCCGTGACGTCCAGCCCGATCCGGGTCGGCATCGTGGGCTTCGGCGAGATCGCGCGCGCGCAGCACGTGCCGGTGATCGCGGCCAATCCTGACTTCGAACTTGTGGCAATCTGCGCACCGAGGCCGCGAGACATGCCGGCGGGAATGCCGGTGTTTGGCGACATGGCCGCGATGATCGACGAGGTCGAGCTCGATGCGGTGGCGCTGTGCACGCCGCCGCAGATCCGCGGTGATCTTGCCCGGATTGCGGTGGCGCGCGGCAAGCACGTTCTGCTGGAGAAGCCTCCGGCCGGGACCGTTGCCGAGGCGGTGACGCTCGAGCCGTATGCCCGTGCGCATGGCGTGACCATGTTCGCTGGCTGGCACTCGATGTTCTCGGCGGCGGTGGTGCCGCTTCGGGCGGCGCTGGCGGCGCGCGGCCTGTCGGGGATGCGGATCGCGTGGAAGGAGGATGTCGAGAAGTGGCATCCCGGTGCGACCTGGTGCTGGCGGCCGGGCGGGATGGGCGTGTTCGATCCGGCGATCAACGCCTTCTCGATCGTGGCGGCGGCGAGCCCCGAGCCTGTTTTCGTCACGGCGGCGGAATTCGTGGTGGCGGATGGCGCGCAGACGCCACGGCGCGCAACGCTGACGCTGGCCACGCCGTCACGGCGCGATGGAATGGCGGCCGAGTTCGATTGGTTTCATCGCGACGGCGAAGAGTGGACGATCGCCTGGAGCTTCGCGGATGGTGGCCAGGCGGTGCTGCGGCGTGGCGGTGCGTTTCTCGAGATCGATGGGGAGGTCGTGGTCGACGGCAAGGACGAGGAGTACAAGGGGATCTACGAGCGGTTCGCGACCCTGATCGGCACGGGCGAGAGCGAGGTCGAGCTGCGGCCGCTGCAACTCGCGGCCGATGCGTTCATGATCGCGGGCCGCGCCGCAGGATCAGCGGATCATTGACGCCTTTCGGCCGGTCTTCCACCGGTCGAACATGACCGCCAGCAGCAGGATGCCGCCGCGCACGAGACACTGATCGACGTTGGGCCTGTGCAGCGGGCCCATGCGTTCTGCACGCAGCCCATGATGAGCACGCCGACGACCACGCCGGAGATCGTCGCCATGCCGCCGGCGAGCGAGACGCCGCCGAGCACGCGGGCGGAGATGACGGCGAGATCGAGGCTGATCGAGGTCTTCGGATCGCCCAGACCCATGCGCGAGGCGAGCAGCACGTGGGCCGGGGCCCGCGAGCACCCCTTTAGCGGGGACACCATGATGCGGCTGCGCAGCACCGGGATGCCGGCCGGCCTGGTCGCCTCGACATTGCCGCCGATCGCCAGCACGTCGCGAGCGAACATGGTGCGGTTGAGCACGAAGCCGAACACGACGAAGGACGAACATCAGCCAGACCGGCTTGGTCAGGCCGAAGAAGGCGGTTCCAGGATCGGAACCGCGTCGCCGCCCGAGGTGCACGGACCACCGCGCCTCGATCCGAGGAGCGCAACCGACATCATGTCGAGAGACAGCCCCCAACGCGGCGAAGATCCCGCCGCGAGGGGGCGCTCCCAAAGAAAAAGGCGGATGGGACGCGCCCACCCGCCTTTGTCAGGATACCGGGGCCCTCGTTGATCCGAGGGCCCTCGCGCGAGCGGGACTGTTGTCCGCCCGTATCAGAACAGCTCGACGTGGCTCTTGAAGCCGATCAACGCTGCGTCCGGCAGGTTGCCCTGCGCGTTCGGACGGAAGAAGTACTGGAAGTCCGGCGCCAGCGTCACGCCCCGATAGACGTGGATCTGGTAGTTGACTTCGAGGTTGTAGGTGGACTTCTGCACGCCCGAAGGTGCGTCGTCGTAGAACGTGCCCGGCGTCCCCACGATCGGCTGACCGAGCGCCTCCTGCAGTTCCTCGGTCTTGGTCAGGTAGTCAGAAACGCGCAGGTAGTTGAACGCGATGCCAACAGTGTCGTTGGGACGCGCTTTCCAGAACGCGCGGTCGAGGGCGGCGATTTCGCCCTGGTTGGCGCGAGTCGAAACATTCGAGTCGTTGTGGAAATAGCCGCCGAAGATGATGAGGCCGTCATTGGCGCCGGGACCGTTGCGCAACACCATCTGGTCGACGAGGGCGTAGGCGGCGGTGGCGCCATGGTCGACCCGCCGCGCCAGGCCGGTCTGCGCGAACGCGCTGCCGTTCACGTCGAAGTAGTCGTCCGAATACTTGTTGTTGCTGTAGAAGAAGCCGGCCTTGTAGTGGCCGGGCAGCTTGTCGGGGCCGAACACCGGCTCGTAGCCGATTTCGACCGGGAACGATTCGCCGCTGATATAGGACGAGTCGATTGTGAAGCCGGAGCGGAAGTTCTCGGCCACGTTGTAGATGTTGCTCTGCGTGAAGTAGATGCCGGTCTGCACGTAGATCGACTGGGTCGGACGAACGCGGCCACGGATCGCCCAGTTCGCGTCCGGATAGGACGACCATGCGAAGTTGTCGGATGCCGCCTTCGGGTTTCCGCAGAAGGCGTTGTTCTGGAAGTTGCAGTACAGCGGCGAGGCGGCGAAGTCGTCCAGCAGCGGCATGCGGCCGGCGGCGATGTTGACGCGGCCACCGGCCAGCGTCTCTTCACCGTAGGCGAAGACCAAGTGGGCCACCACGTTGCCGCCGGCGCCGTAGATTTCCTGGCTGGGGTTCAGGTTGTCGCCGAACATCCGACTGGCCGGGATGCCGTAGCGGCCGACGACCACCGTGTGGGTCTCGAAGCCCGTGATGCCGGCGAGACGTTCCCAGTCGACATCCGTCTCGAAGCCGTACTGGCCTGCGTTCGCCGAACCGCCGCGCGGACCGCTGATGATACCGTCGAACTCGTCGGTGTCGTCGAGCAGGACCGCGATGCCGTGGTCACGAAGATACGGCCCCGCACCGAACATGTCGGGCACCAGCGCCTCGTTGGCCGGAAGCGGCGGGGCGGAGGATTGCGTGTTGATCGGAACGCCCGCGGGCGGCAGCGGCGTCGACACGCGCGTGCTCGGCCCGATGGAAACGCCGCTGTTGACGTTCTGTGCTTCCGCAGCACCCGCGAAGCACAGCAGTGCCGCGGCGCATACAGCTCCGCCCAGGCGGTGTTTGAAACGATGAGCCATGACGATTCCCTGTCTTCTTCTCATTGCCCTGTGACCCGGGCTTGTTCGACACGGGAACCTACCGCGGGTGCTCCGGTGGAGGAACGAAATAGTCTCGTTCCGACACCCGGATGCGACAGTTGGTCGGGGAGTGTTGCATCTCTGCGGCACACCCCGCGAGATGATGGTTTTCCATCAAGCCCGTCAGTGGTTGTCGCGCGGGATTCCCTTGCTCTGCGCGATGCGCTGGTAGTTCAGCGCCGGTTCGAGCACGGCCCCGGTCTCCAACTGACCGACGGTCGCGCGCTGCAGTTCCTGCCAGGGGGTCTGATGCGCCGGGTAGCGGTAACCACCGGCCTGTTGCGCTGCAACACGACGCTGCTCGAGTTCGTCCTCGTCCACCAGCATGTCGACGCGGCCGCGACCGAGATCGACTCGGATCCGGTCATTGGTCTTGAGCAGGCCGAGCGGTCCGCCGGCCGCGGCTTCGGGCGAAGCGTTCAGGATCGAGGGCGAACCCGACGTGCCGGACTGACGGCCATCGCCGATGCAGGCGAGCGCGTGCACGCCGCGCTGGATGAGGTAGACGGGCGGCCGCATGTTGACGACCTCGGCGGCGCCCGGGTAGCCGATCGGACCCGCGCCGCGCATCACCAGGATGTTGTGCTCGTCGATGGCGAGCGCGGGATCGTCGATCCGCGCGTGGTAGTCCTCGGGCCCGTCGAACACCACGGCGCGGCCGACGAAGGCGTCCGGGTCGTCCGGATTGTTCAGGTAGCGATCGCGGAACTCGGGCGAGATCACGCTGGTCTTCATGATCGCGCTGTTGAAGAGGTTGCCGGTCAGCACGAGGAAGCCGGCGCGCTCCTTGAGCGGACGTTCGAACGGACGGATCACGTCCTCGTCCTCGTTGCGGGCGTTGCGGCAATTGTCGCCGATCGTGCGTCCGTTCACGGTGAGCGCGTCCTCGTCGATCAGGCCGTGCCGCATCAGCTCGGCGATGACTGCCGGCACGCCGCCGGCGCGATAGAAATCCTCGCCGAGGTAGTCGCCGGCCGGCTGCAGGTTGACCAGCAGCGGGATGTCGTGGCCGAGGGTCTGCCAGGCCTGGAGCGGCAGGTCGATGCCGAGATGGCGGGCGAGTGCGGCGATGTGGATCGGCGCGTTGGTCGAGCCGCCGAGCGCGGAGTTGACGCGAATCGCGTTGTCGAATGCCGCGCGCGTCATGATGTCGGACGGCTTGAGGTCCTCGCGCACCATGCCGACGATGCGCTTGCCGGTCAGAAAGGCCATCTCCTGCCGGTCGCGATACGGCGCCGGGATCGCGGCCGCGCCGGGCAGCTGCATGCCCAGGGCTTCGGCGAGCGAGTTCATGGTGGTCGCCGTGCCCATCGTGTTGCAGTAGCCGGTGGACGGCGCGGACGAGGCGACCAGGCGGACGAAGCCGTCATGGTCGATCTCGCCGGCGGCCAGCAGCTCGCGCGCCTTCCAGACGATCGTGCCCGAGCCGGTGCGCTCGCCGCGGAACCAGCCGTTGAGCATCGGGCCGACCGAGAGCGCGATCGCCGGGATGTTGACGGTGGCGGCCGCCATCAGGCAGGCGGGCGTGGTCTTGTCGCAGCCGATGGTGAGCACGACGCCGTCGATCGGATAGCCGTACAGCACTTCGACCAGGCCGAGATAGGCGAGGTTCCGGTCGAGGCCGGCGGTGGGGCGCTTGCCGGTTTCCTGGATCGGGTGGACCGGGAACTCGATCGCGATGCCGCCGGCTTCGCGGATGCCCTCGCGCAGGCGTTCGGCGAGCACGAGGTGGTGGCGGTTGCACGGCGAGAGGTCGGAGCCGGTTTGGGCGATGCCGATGATCGGCCGCCCGGATTGCAGCTCCGACTGGCCGAGGCCGAAATTCATGTAGCGCTCGAGGTAGAGCGCGGTCATGTCGATATTGTGGGAGTTGTTGAACCAGGCGCGCGAGCGGAGCGGCTTGTCGGTGTCGTCGGTCATGGATTTGGACTCACTGTGAAGCGCCAGATGGTGGTCGAGCGCCAGGTCATGTCGGGGTCGAGACGGGTGGAGGGGAAGTTCGGGTGGTTCGGGCTGTCCGGGAAATGCTGCGTCTCGAAGGCGATCCCGTCACCCTGCCGGTAGATGCGGCCCGACTTGCCGGAGGTGGTCGCGTTGAGGAAGTTGCCCGAGTAGAACTGCACGCCCGGCTCGGTGGTCTCGATCGTCAGGATGCGGCCGGTGGTGGGCTCCGCGACGCGGACGGCCTCGCGGGGGTCCGCCATGACGCCGCCTTGCAGCACGTAGTTGTGGTCGTAGCCGCGGGCGCGGCGGATCTGCGTCTCGTGCGCGTCGCGGACGCGTTCGGCGATGGGCGTGGGGGCGCGAAAGTCGAGCGCGGTGCCTTCGACGGATAGGAACTCGCCGGTCGGGATCAGCGTCTCGTCGACCGGCGTGATGTGGTCGGCGTGGATGGACACGACGTGGTCGAGCGCGGTGCCGCTGCCCTCGCCCGCGAGATTGAAGTAGCTGTGATTGGTGAGGTTGACGACAGTCGGGCGGTCGGTGCGCGCGGTGAAGTCGATTGCGAGCGCGTTGTCCTCGGTCAGGCTGTAGGTCACTTCGGTGTCCAGCGTTCCGGGAAAGCCCTCCTCCCCGTCCGGGCTGACGCGGCGCAGCGTGACGGCCGACGCCGATTGTGACGCGATGGTCCACAATCGCTTGTCAAAGCCGGCACGACCGCCATGCAGCGCGTTCGTGCCGTCGGTGGCCGGGATCTGATAGTCCTCTCCGTCGAGGCGGAAGCGGCCGTAGCCGATGCGGTTGGCGTAGCGGCCGACTGTCGCGCCGAAGAATTGCGGGCGGGCGAGATAGTCCTCCAGCGTCCCGTAGCCGAGCACGATGTCGGCCGCGTGACCGAAGCGGTCGAGGGTCTCGAGAGCCTGGAGGGTGGCGCCGTAGGTGAGCACCCGCGCGGTCACACCGGCGCCGCGGTCCAGCGTCACCACCTCCACCACCGTGCCGTCATCGAGCGTGCCGAAGCGCGCGATCCCCACTGTCGCCATTCGTGCCGGCTCCCCTGATTACTCGGACAATTAGAGGGGAACAGCCACACGGGCAAGCGATCGGCTGGCGCGCAGGCGGTCTCCCGCGGCGTGGCGCGCCGCGGGAGAGCCGTCAGGCGCGGGTGCTGGTGGCGATGTCGAGCCAGACCGCGAGCAGCAGGATCACGCCCTTGACGATCATCTGCCAGTACGTGTCGAGCCCCATCATCGACATGCCGTTGTCGAGGCTCGACATGATCAGCGCGCCGAACAGGGCACCGAAGACGTTGCCGGCGCCCCCCCGCATCGAGGTGCCGCCGATGATGCAGGACGAGATCGCGTCGAGCTCGCCGAGCGAGCCGGCCGACGGCGATCCGGCGGCGAGACGCGCCGTGGTGATGATGCCGGCGAGGGCTGCCATCGCGCCCATGATGGCGAAGACGAGGATCTTGACCTTCCGGACATCCACGCCGGACAGGCGGGTCGCCTCGAGGTTGCCGCCGACCGCGTAGATCCGTCGGCCGAACACGGTACGGCTGCCGATGAAGTTGAACACGCCTGCCACGATCAGCAGGATCAGCACGGGCAGCGGGACGCCGTGATAGTCGTCGAGCACCAGGATGAAGGCGAGGATGGCGGCCGCCGTCACCGCGAGCTTGATGCCGTCGCGCGTGAGCGACGGGACGGGCAGGTCGAGTGCGGCGCGGCGCACACGGTTGCGCCAGGTGCTCCAGAAGAGAAGCGCGAACAAGGCGAACGCAGCCACGTCGCCCACCGCGAGAGGCAGGTAGGCCTGCCCCACCGCGATGAGAGACGTGGAGACGGGAGCGATCGTCACGCCACCGGTGATGCCGATGACCACGCCGCGAAAGGCGAGCAGGCCCGCGAGGCCGATGATGAAGGAGGGGATCCGCAGATAGGCGACCCAGAACCCGGTGAAGCTGCCGACCAGGGCGCCGGCCACGAGAACCAGCGCGATCGTCAGGAACAGCGGCAGATGCCACTCGACATCGAGCAGCGCGGCCGCAGCACCCATCAACCCGAGCAGCGAGCCCACCGACAGGTCGATCTCGCCCGAGATGATGATGAACGACATGCCCGAGGCGAGCAGGCCGGTGATCGCCATCTGCCGCAGGAGGTTCGAGATGTTGCGGGCTTCGAGATAGTCGCCGTCGGTCTGCCAGGCGAAGAACATCGCGATGAACACGAGTGCCACGGCCAGCGCCAGGATCTTGTTCGAGGCGAAGGCGTCGCGGACCACGCGCCCCGAGAAGCCGCGGCGCGCGGGCATCTTGGTCGTGCCGGCCACCACCTCGCTCATGCCGCGGCTCCGATGGCGGCGGCGAGCACGCGCTCCTGCGTCAGCCCCTCGGCCGCGAAGTCGCCGCGCAGCTGCCCGTCGCCGATCACCAGCACGCGATCGCTGATGCCGAGCACTTCGGGGAGTTCGGAAGACACCATGATGATCGCCACTCCCGCGCGCGCCAGTTCGAACATGATCTTGTAGATCTCGTATTTGGCGCCGACATCGACGCCGCGGGTCGGTTCATCAAGGATCACGACGCGGGGTTTGGGCATCAGCATGCGCGAGATCACCGCCTTCTGCTGATTGCCACCCGAGAGGCTCGAAATCGACAGCATCGGCGTGGCGGTCTTGATGCGCATGCGGCGGATGTCGGCGTCGATCGCCATCATTTCGTCATGCATGTCGATGACGCCGGTTTTCGCGAAGCTGGCGAGCACCGACAGCGTCATGTTGTAGCCGACAGCCATACCCGGAACGATGCCGTGATGCTTGCGGTCCTCGGGCACCATGCAGATGCCGAGACGGACGGCGTCCTGCGGCGAGCGTATGCTGACTTGCTTGCCGTCCAGCGTGATCTCGGCCGAGCTCTCGCCGCGATAGGCGCCGTAGAGCGCGCTCACCAGCTCGGTGCGGCCGGCGCCGACCAGGCCCGCGATGCCGAGGATCTCGCCGCGGCGGACGCTGAACGACACGTCGTCCACGCGCTTGCGGTTGCGGTCGTACGGGCTGAGGCAAGTGACGTGGCGCGCCTCGAGCACGACGGCGCCGATCGCATGCTCCTCGCGCGGGAACAGGTTCTTGATCTCGCGTCCGACCATCATGCGGATGATGTCGTCGGTGGTGATGTCGGCCATCGCCGCCGAGCCGACGTAGCGGCCGTCGCGGATCACGAACACCGTGTCGGCGATCGCGGCCACCTCTTCGAGCTTGTGCGAGATGTAGACGCAGGCGACGCCGTCGCGCTTGAGCTCGAGGATGAGCTTGAGCAGCGTCTCGGTTTCCGAACGCGTCAGCGACGAGGATGGCTCGTCGAGGATCAGCAGTCGCGCGCGCTTGTTGAGCGCCTTGGCGATCTCGATCAGCTGCTGCTCGCCGCCGCCGTATTGCGAGACCGGGCGCGCCACGTTGATATGCGAGATGCGCAGCCGCTTCATCAGCGCCTGCGCCTCGGCATTCATGCGGTCGTAGTCGATCACGCCGCCACGCCGCGTCGGTTCGCGGCCGAGAAAGATGTTCTCGGCGACGGAGAGCTGCGGGATCAGCATCAGCTCCTGGTGGATAATGACGATCCCGGCATCCTCGGTCTCGCGGATGGTGGTGGCGCGGAGCTCCGCGCCATCCCACTCGATCGTGCCATCCCAGGTGCCGTATGGATAAACCGCCGACAGCACCTTCATCATCGTCGACTTGCCGGCGCCGTTCTCGCCGCACAGACCGACGACCTCGCCGGGACCGACCACGAGGTCGATCCCGTCGAGCGCGCGAACACCGGAGAACTCCTTGACGATCCCCCGCATCTGGAGGAGCGGCGCAGTCATACTCGATTACATCCCGATCTGGGCCGCCGTGAAGAACCCGTCTTTTACGAGCACGTCGACATTGGCCTTGGTGATCATGATCGGCGTCAGCAGCAGCGTGTCGACGTCCTTGGTGCCGTTGTTCAGCTTGGCATTGAAGGCGAAGTTCTCGCCCCTCACCAGCGCCACCGACATCTTGGCGGCGTTCGACGCGATCAGCTTCAGCGGCTTGTAGACCGTGCTGGTCTGCGTGCCCTTGACGATGCGCTGGATGGCGGCGAGATCGGAATCCTGCCCCGACACGGCGACCTTGCCAGCCAGGCCCTGGGCGGCCAGCGCCTGGATCGCACCGCCGGCGAGCGCGTCGTTGGAGGCCACGACACCATCGATCTTGTTGTTGTTCTTGGTGAGCGCGTTCTCCATCACCGAGAGCGCCGTGGTCGCGCTCCATTCGGGAATGAACTCGCCGCCGACGATCTTGATGTCGCCCTTGTCGATCAGCGGCTGCAGCACCTTCATCTGGCCCTGGCGCAGCAGCTTGGCGTTGTTGTCGGTGGGCGCGCCGCCGAGCATGAAGTAGTTGCCCTTGGGTGCTGCGCCGACAACGCCGCGTGCCTGCATCTCGCCCACGCGCACGTTGTCGAACGAGATGTAGGCGTCGATGTTGGCGTTGAGGATCAGGCGGTCATACGAGATGACCTTGATGTTCGCCTGGTTCGCCTCGGAGACGCTGTTGCCGAACACCTGGCTGTTGAACGGCACGATGACGATCGCGTCCATGTTGCGCGAGATCAGGTTCTCGACCTGTGAGATCTGGCGCTGCTCGTTGGCGTCGGCCGACTGCACGTTGACCGTGGCGCCCAGCGTTTTCGCTGCGGCGATGAAGTAGTCGCGATCGCGCGACCAACGCTCGAGACGAAGATCGTCGATCGAGAAGCCGAGCTTCGGGCTGGCCTTGCTGGCGAACGCGGTCTCGGACAGACCAAATGTCGCGGTCGCGGCGATGCCACCACCGGCTGCGAGGAAGACGCGGCGCTTCATATTCCCTCCATTGAGCGGCGTATCTCAAAAACTGCCCGTTCCAGGCAGGCCGCTTCTGTTGTGAAACGGTCTGTAGCTGAACCTCAAAGCACCCTCAAGAGGCCCTCAGGCCGCGACTTCGCCGTGCTACGCGAGGGTGGTTTCTTGGCACCAAATTTGTGCAGAGCACAAATCCCGCGACCCAGGTCGTCCGCCCCCGATCCTGATTTACGTCACTCAGCTTGTCCGCTAGGAAGGGCGTAACAACGAACCCGACCCGGGGAGGATCACGTTGAGGCGGGCGACCGTTCACGACGTGGCACAGGCCGCGAATGCGAGCCTTGCGACCGTCGACCGAGTGCTCAATGGCCGTTCCGGCGTCAGCGCCGCGATGGCCAAGCGCGTGCGCGACGCGGCCGAGCGACTGAGCTACCGGCGCGACATTTTCGCGGCCAATCTCGCCACCAGCCGGCGCTACCGCTTCGTGTTCGTGCTGCCGCCGCCCGCGACCAGCACCTTCTTCGACAACCTCCATGCCGAGGTCGATCGGCAGGCCAACCTGCTCGCGTCCGAGCGCGTCGTCGTCACCCGCCGCATCTACGCTGCTTTTTCCGAAGCCGAGCTCGTCGAGTGTCTCGACGAGCTGATCGAGGAGGACTGCCTCGGCATCGCCGTGGTCGCGGTCGAGGGGCCGCGTGTTCGCGAGGCGATCGACCGGCTGGTTCAGGCGGGCACGCAGGTGGTGACGCTGGTGGCCGACGCGTTGCGTACGCGCCGGCTGCACTATGTCGGCATCGACAACAATGCCGCCGGCCGCACCGCCGGCTCGCTGCTCGGACGTTTCGTCGGACGTCGGGATGCGGTGGTGGCGACCGTGCTCGGCTCCACCGCCATGCGCGATCACGTCGAACGTCAACTCGGCTTCTGCCAGGTGATGGCCAGGGACTTTCCCGACTTCCGGGTCCTGCCGCCCCTGATCGGGCAGGACAACAGCGAGGTGACGATCGATCTGGTTCGCGACCTGCTGCGTGCCGAACCGGCTCTCGCCGGCATCTACAATATCGGCGGCGGTAATCGCGGTGTCATCCGGGCGCTCGACGAGAGTGGGCGCGCGAGCGACGTCGTGGCCATCGCGCACGACCTGACCGCGCGCACGCGTGCCGCCCTTCTCGCGGGCACCTATGATGCGATCCTCCACCAGGACGCGGTGGAGGAGGTCGATCGGAGCCTGCGCAGCCTGCGGGCGGCCGCCGACGACCAGCCCTATCTGCCGCCGCCGGTGCCGACCCACATCTTCCTCCGCGACAATCTTCCCTGACAAAGGCGCCTGCCGTGCACGTACTCGGTATCGATCTCGGCACGTCTTCGGTGAAGACGGTTCTCGTCTCGGTGGATGGCGATCCTGCCACCGCGCCCGTGATCGCCGAGGCGCAGCGTTCCCTGACTGTGCAACGCCCCGCTCCGGGCTGGTCGGAACAGGACCCGCAATCCTGGTGGGACGCTTGTCTCGCAACGCTCGACGAGCTCGCGTCACGCCATCCGAACGCGATGGCGGATGTTGCCGGCATCGGCCTGTCCGGGCAGATGCATGGTGCCACCCTGCTGGATGCGCAGGACGCGGTGCTGCGCCCGGCGATCCTGTGGAACGACGTGCGCAGCGCCGCCGAGTGCGACGAGTTGCTGGCCGCCGTGCCCGATACGATCCGGATCAGCGGCAACATCGTGGCACCGGGTTTTACCGCACCGAAGCTGCTCTGGGTCGCCAGGCACGAGCCCGCGTGTTTCGACCGGGTCGCGCGCGTGCTGCTGCCCAAGGATTTTCTGCGGCTGCGCTTGTCCGGCGAGGCCGTGAGCGAGATGTCGGACGCCGCCGGTACGTGCTGGCTCGATGTCGGTGCGCGTCGCTGGTCCGACTCGGTGCTCGCCGGCACGGGACTCAGCCAGGCGCAGATGCCGCGTCTGGTCGAAGGAAGCGAGGTGTCGGCGCATCTCCTGCCCGAGTTCTGCGCGCGGTTCGGCATGCGCGAGGGGGTCGTGATCGCGGGCGGCGCGGGCGACAACGCGGCGGCCGCCTGCGGCATCGGCGCGGTGCGGCCGGGCGAGGCGTTGCTCTCGCTCGGCACGTCGGGCGTGCTGTTCACGCCAACCGACAGCTTCCGGCCGAACGTCGCGGGCGGCGTGCACGCCTTCTGCCACGCCATCCCCGACACCTGGCACCAGATGGGCGTGATCCTGTCGGCCGCCGACAGCATCGAGTGGCTGGCAAGGCTGTTCGGAACCGAGGCGCGCACGCTGACCGCGGCACTCGGCGACAGCGTCGAGCGTCCGTCGCGTGCGATCTTCGCCCCGTACCTGTCGGGCGAGCGGACGCCGCACAACGATGGCGGCATCCGCGGCGCCTTCGCGGGCCTCGGCCATGAGGCGGACCGGCTGGTGATGACGCAGGCGGTGCTCGAGGGTGTGGGCTTCGCCGTGCGCGACTGCCTGCGCGTGCTGGGCGATGCCGGCACCACCGTCGATGCCGCCTGGGCAGTGGGCGGCGGTGCCGCCTCGCGCGTCTGGCTGCGCATCATCGCCTCAATCCTCGACCGACCGCTCCGGCTGCCGGCGGGGGCGGCGACGGGTGCTGCCTACGGTGCGGCGCGGCTCGCGATCTGTGCCGCGACCGGCGCCGATCCGCGCGCCGTGTGCGCGCCGCCGCCGGTCGCGGAAACGATCGATCCCGATCGCGCCCTCGTCGCCGCCTATGACGATTCCTACGCCCGCTTTCGTGCGCTGGCGCCCACGCTCAAGGAGATTGCTGTCCGATGACCCAACCCGTCCGCTACGAAGGCGAAACAAGCCGCGACCCCCTCGCCTACCGCTTCTACGACGCCGAGCGCGTCGTCGGCGGCAAGACGTTGGCGGAGCATCTGCGCTTCGCCGTCGCCTACTGGCACAGCTTCGTCTATTCGGGACTAGACCCGTTCGGTGCGCCCACGATCGCGCATCCCTGGAACACCGGCGACGCGCTGCGCGACGCCGAGACCAAGGCCGACTTCGCCTTCGAGATGTTCTCGGCACTCGGCGTTCCGTTCTACACCTTCCACGACCGCGACCTCGTGGCCGAGGGCGAGGATCTCGCGGGGTCGCTGCGCCATCTCCACGCGACCGCCGACATGCTCGCCGCGCGCATGGAGAAGACGGGCGTGCGACTGCTCTGGGGCACCGCGAACCTGTTCTCGCATCCCCGCTACATGGCGGGTGCCGCAACCAACCCCGACCCCGACGTGTTCGCCTACGCGGCGGCGACCGTGAAGAACTGCATCGACGTCACGCACCGGCTGGGTGGCGAGAACTACGTGCTCTGGGGCGGGCGCGAAGGCTACGAGACGCTGCTCAACACCGACATGGGGCGCGAGCTCGACCAGATGGGCCGGTTTCTGAATCTGGCCGTGGAATACAAGCACAAGATCGGCTTCCCCGGGACCATCCTGATCGAGCCCAAGCCGAAGGAGCCGACCAAGCACCAGTACGACTTCGACGCGGCGACCGTGTACGCGTTCCTGCGCCGCTACGGGCTCGAGAGCGAGGTCAAGCTGAACCTCGAGCAGAACCACGCGATCCTCGCGGGACACAGCTTCGAGCATGAGATCGCGACGGCCGCCATGTACGGCATCCTGGGCTCGCTCGACGTTAATCGCGGCGACGATCTGCTGGGCTGGGACACCGACCAGTTCCCAAACAACGTCCCCCAGATGACGCTCGCCTTCGTCGAGGTGATCAAGGCGGGCGGCCTCGGCATGGGCGGCCTCAACTTCGACGCGAGGATCCGCCGCCAGTCGATCGATCCCGCCGATCTGGTCGCGGCCCATGTGGGCGGCATCGATGTCTGCGCCCGCGCCTTTCTGGCGGCGCACCGGATCGTGGAAGAGGGCGAGCTCGCGCGCGACGTCGCGGCCCGTTATGCCGGCTGGGACACGCAGGAGGCGCGCGCGATGCTCGGCGGCGGACAGGATCTCGCGGTGATCGAACAGGCCGCACTCGCGAACGCTGTCGATCCGAAGCCACGTTCGGGACGTCAGGAGATGCTGGAGAACCTCGTCAACCGCTACGTGTGAGGTGCGCGAGCAACTCCTCGAAAGCGATGATGATGTGGTAGAGCGTGCTGGCCGGCACGACGGGTGCCGTCGGCACGCCTGACGCGTCGAACTGGTCGAACCAGAGACCCTCGACATCGGTCGCGAGATAGGTGTCGAGGAACGATGTTGCCACGTGAGTGGCGGCCGCCTGGTCGCCATTCGCGAGCGCACTCTTGATCAGCTCCGTCTGCGGCCAGGCGCGGCGTGTCGGGCGCCGGATGCGACCGTCACGATCGGCCTCGTCGATCGCGAAGCCGGTGGCGTCGCGGCCATGCGTCATGGCCCAGCGATGCATGGCGGCGGCCTCCGGGCGAAGATCGCGGCCGCCAATTTGCGCGAGCCTGTGGAGCAGCCAGGACCATTCGAACATGTGTCCCGGTTCGACGCTGTGTCCGTGTTCGTCGTCGAGGCGGCGAAACTCGGCATCGAAGAACTCGCCGAGCGTCGATCGCTCGCCGTCGAAGAAGCGGGCGGCGAAGAGATCGGCGATCGCGTTCGCGCGCTCGAGATGGTGCGGCTCGCCGGTGACGTCGCTCCAGGCCAGCGCCGCTTCCAGCAGGTGCATGTGCGGGTTCGAACGCCGCGGCAGTACGGACGGCCGCCCTTCGAGGTAGCCGCCGTGCACGGGGTCGCGCAGTTCCCCGACGAAGCGCCAGCTCTGCTCTCCCAGCGTTCGTGCGCCAGGAACGCCCAGACGCATCGCCTCGGCCAGGCCGAACAGCATGAAGCTCTGGTCGTAGGTGTCGCGTCGGAAATCCCTGGGCGCGCCGTCCGCGTCGAGCACGTGGATCCAGCCGGGAGCGCCATCCACCGCCCAGCCATGGGCGGCGATCGCAGGGAGGGCCCGCGCCAGCAACGCGTCCGCGCCCGGCACGCCCCATGCAGCAGCGCGCGCCACCGTGAAGATCTGGCGCCCCTGCACACGCACGCGCCGCGGCGACGCGCGGTCGGGGACGCCCTCGTGCGACATCTGCTCGAAGAACAGTCCGCGCTCGTCCATCCCGCGCTCGAGCCAGATCGCCCAGGCGCTTCTGAGCCATCCGCTGACGCGCGACGCGAGATCATGTTCGTCGGACATCGTCCCTCCCCTGGCACTCCGCGCGCTTCCATGATTAATCTCCCGCCCAGGAAACAAAAGGCAGGAAACATGGCGGAAGCCAGACCTGCGCTCGAGATGCGGGGCATCAGCAAGACCTTCCCCGGTGTGAAGGCCCTGCGCGATGTCAAGCTCACGGCGTATGCCGGCGACGTGCTCGCGCTGATGGGCGAGAACGGCGCCGGCAAATCGACGCTGATGAAGATTCTGTCCGGCGCGCACCTGGCCGATCCGGGTGGCGAGATCCTGATCGACGGGCAGGCGGTGGCGATCACCAGCCCGCAATCCGCGCGCGCGCTCGGGATCGCGATCATCTACCAGGAGCTGGCGCTGGCGCCGAACCTCACGGTGGCCGAGAACATCTATCTCGGCGATGAGATCCGTGGCCGTCTCGGTCGCGTCGACCGGCGCACGATGGCCGATCGGTGCCGCCCGGTGCTGACGCGACTCGGCACGAGCTTCGGTCCCGAAACATTGGTGGGTACGCTGTCGATCGCCGAGCAGCAGCTGGTCGAGATCGCGCGCGCGCTGCATCGCCGCTCGCGCATTCTCGTGCTCGACGAGCCGACCACGGCACTCTCGGCGCGCGAGACCGACAAGCTGTTCGCGATTATCCGCGGGCTTCGCGCCGACGGCATCGCGCTGATCTATATCAGCCACCGCATGGCCGAGGTCTACGAGCTCGCCGACCGCGTCACCGTGCTGCGCGACGGCGCCTATGCCGGGACGCTCTCGCATGACGAGCTCTCGGCCGAACGCATCGTCAAGCTGATGGTGGGCCGCGATCTCTCGTCGTTCTACACGATGGAGCACGACGCTGACGCCGTGCGAGGCGTTCCCGTCCTCGAGGTTCGCGGCCTGACCGATGGCGGCCGACGCGTCCGGCCCTGCTCGTTCGTGCTGCACCAGGGCGAGGTGCTGGGACTGGCCGGCCTGGTCGGCGCCGGCCGAACCGAGCTCGCGCGCCTGATCTTCGGTGCGGATCGCGCGACGGGTGGCTCGCTGCTGCTGGACGGCGTCGAGCGCCACTTCGGCTCGCCGCGCGCGGCACTCGATGCCGGCATCGCCTACCTGACCGAGGACCGCAAAGGGCTCGGCCTGCTGCTCGACATGAGCTGCCAGGACAACATCAATCTCGGCGTGATCGGGCGCGACGCCAGCGGCGGCGTGGTGCTCGACCACGCCCGCGCCCGCAGCCGCGCCGCCGACGAGTTCGCGCAGCTGCGCATCCGCGCCGCGAGCCCGCTGGTGGGCGTGGGCGGGCTCTCGGGCGGCAACCAGCAGAAGGTCCTGCTCGGCCGGCTGCTGGAAACGGGACCGCGCGTGCTGATCCTCGACGAGCCGACGCGCGGCATCGATATCGGTGCGAAGACGGAAATCTACCGGCTGATCGACGATCTCGCGAAGCGCGGCATGGGCGTGCTCGTGATCTCGAGCGAGATGCCGGAGATCATCGGCATCTGCAACCGGGTGATCGTCATGCGCGAGGGCATGATCACGGGCGAGCTCGGCGGTCCCGACAACGACCCGATCACGCAGGAAAACATCATGATCCGGGCCGCCGGTCTCGACGTGGAGCATGCGTCGCGCGTGCCGGTCGAGGCCTGATGATGGCACGGACGCAATCAGGAATGTCCGCTTGACCCTGTCCACCGAACCCGCGACGTCCGATCTCGCGGCTCCTGCCGCACCGCTCGGACGCGCCGAGGCAGCGTCCCGCCGCGCACAGCTGCGCAGCATCCTGCAGGCCTCCGGGATGCTGCCGGTGCTCGTGCTGCTGGCGCTCGGCTTTCATTTCCTCGGCGGCCACCGGTTCCTGAGCGCGAGCAACCTGTCGATCGTGGCACAGCAGGCCTCGATCAACACGGTGCTGGCCTCGGGCATGACCTTCGTGATCCTGACCGGCGGCATCGATCTGTCGGTGGGCTCCACGCTGGCCGCCTCGGCGATGGCGGCGCTGATCGTGTCGCTGCTGCCGTTCTGGGGGGCGTTCTCGATCCCGGTCTGCCTGCTCACGGGGCTCGGCGTGGGATTGATCAATGGCGCCCTGATCACCGCGCTGACGCTGCCGCCGTTCATCGTGACGCTGGGCACGCTCACGGCGGTGCGCGGCCTCGCGCGGCTGATGGGGGCGGACAACACCGTCTTCAACGCGCATCTGTCCTTCGCGTGGATCGGCAATGACGGCATCCCGCTCGGCGGCAACGTCGTCATCCCATGGCTGGCGGTGATCGCGCTCGCGGTGGTGCTGGTCTCCTGGTTCGTGCTGCGACACACGGTGCTCGGGGTGCGGATCTACGCGGTGGGCGGCAATCCGGCGGCGGCACGGCTTGCCGGCATCCGTGTGCGCGGCGTGCTGCTGTTCGTCTACGCGGCGTCCGGCGTTCTGGCCGGGCTCGGCGGCGTGATGGCGGCAGCGAGGCTTTACGCCGCGAACGGGCTGCAGCTCGGCCAGAGCTACGAGCTCGACGCGATCGCCGCCGTGATCCTCGGCGGCACCTCCTTCGTGGGCGGGATCGGCTCGATCTGGGGGACGCTGATCGGCGCGCTGATCATCGCCGTGCTGACCAACGGTCTGATCCTGGTGGGCGTCTCGGATATCTGGCAGTTCATCGTGAAGGGGCTGGTGATCATCGGCGCCGTCACACTCGACCGGTTCCGGCAGCCTGCGGCACGGACCTGAGGCGCGCGCCACAACGAACAACGAAATGGGGAGAAAACCATGAGGACCAAGACACGACTTGCGACATCGATCGCGATCTGCGGCACTCTGCTCTGCTGCGGCGGCGCTCATGCCAAGGAACTGCAAAGTCTCGGCATCACGCTCGGCTCGCTCGGCAACCCGTATTTCGTGGCGCTCGCGAAGGGGGCCGCGGCCGCCGCCCGCGCAGCATCGCCGAACGTCCGCGTGAACTCGGCCTCGGCGGATTACGACCTCAACAAGCAGTTCACCCAGGTCGACAATTTCGTGGCGTCCGGCGCCAACCTGATCCTGATCAACGGCGTCGATCCGAACGCGATCCTGCCCGCGATCAAACGCGCCGAGGCGGCCGGCGTGCCGGTGGTGGCGGTCGACGTGAAAGCGGCGGGCGCGGATGCAACGGTACAGACCGACAATGTCGAAGCCGGCCGCCTGTCCTGCGCCTATCTTGCCGACAAGATCGGGCACAAGGGGAACGTCATCATCGAGAACGGTCCTCAGGTGTCGGCGGTAATGGACCGCGTGACCGGCTGCAAGAAGGCCCTCGCAGGGGATGCCGGCATCAAGATTCTGAGCGCCGATCAGGACGGCAAGGGCTCGCGCGATGGCGGCCTGGCGCTGATGCAGGGCTATCTGATCCGCTATCCGGACCTCGCCGCCGTGTTCACCATCAACGACCCGCAGGCGGTGGGCTCGGATCTCGCGATCCGGCAGCTGCATCGCAAAGGGATCGTCATCACCTCGGTGGACGGCGCGCCGGACATCGTCGCCGCACTGAAGGACCCGGCGAGCTCGATCGTCGCCTCGGCCAGCCAGGATCCGTACACGATGGGCCAGCTCGGCGTGCGTATCGGCGTCGACCTGCTGGCTGGCAAGAAGCCCGCGCAGTCGCTCGTGCAGATGACGCCGAAGCTGATCACGCGCGACAATGTCGGCAGCTATACGGGCTGGACGGATCACTGATCGACACGCCAGGGACGGCCTTGGCCATTTTGCCGGGGTTTGGCGCCCGTGCGATCTTGATAACTTCGATGACGCAGACGCGAGGATTGTCGGCGCTTGGGCGGGGTAGTCGATCTCTGCGCGGAGACCGGCTGTCTTTGAGATGGGGGCGAACGATCGGAACTAGACTGCCGCTGTTCGCCTTCACCGCCGTTCAGCAGGGTTGCTGAGCGGCGTTCGACATTGCGGCTCGGGGCGAGCGGCACTGCCGCACTGACATCGAGACAATGCCGGGGTGCGAGTCTCGGCCCGTGGCTTAGCAGACCCGCGAAGGTCCGATATGTCGCTGCGGACACGAAGCGACGCCCGCATAGGACCGGGTGCGTATATAGGCGGGCGCGGCCGGGCTCGTCTCCGGCAGATGGATTCAGAGAGGCCCGCCTCACCGCGAGCGCCGCGGCGGCGGCGGATGCTTGCAACTGGGTGCTGCGGACACCGAGCAGCGCATTGTTCCAGGAACGGCGACGTCGAACGATTATCGCCCGAACGACGGCCGGAGTCGTCGGCTTCCGATCACGCCCTCCCACCTGATTGCCTCTGCCGAACCTGGCCGGCGGGCCGATCCGCCTCGCTGCTCTCGAGCGGCGCGCGGATACGACCGTGACCGGTCCGAGGTGTCGGCCGAGAGCGATCCTCGGGCCTAGTGGCGCTCTTCAGGCGGCGCGGAAGGACGACGGGTGAACCGAGGCGACCACATCCTCGATGTCGGCGCGTGAGAGACCCATATCGTTGAGCTCACGCTCGGAGTACTGGCTCAGCTCGAAGCGGACGCGCGCGCGTTCGGCGTAAAGCGCACGGACGGCGCGGAGCCGGGCGACGACCTGCTTTGCAAGGTCTTTGACCGAGCCCTGGCCGGTGATGGAGATGGAGTTCGTAGCGGACATCGGAGTGTCTCCGGGTTGTTATGTTGCGCTGCACTATAATCAAGAAATTCGGGGATGCAAGAGGTTTTGTGCAATGCACAATTTTAGACAGCAACCGCGTGCGGATCGCGGGTCCTCGCTCAGCCTGGCGGTGCAAATCCGGATCGGCACTCGCGCCCGTGGGCTTTCGCGTCCTCGCCCACAACCCAGGGAGGTCGCTTGGGCGCCGTACATGCGAGGACCCGCCCGGCGCTGACGCGGCGGTAAAACCGGCCTCAAATCGATGTTCTCCGGACTGTGAGGGCACGCCTTCGCGACCACTGCATCAGTGACAGCTGCCGGCCATTTGCCGCCCAGAGACCGAAAGGGCGCCAGCGGCGGCTCAGGCCGAAGAAGCATTGTCATGGCCGCCTGCCGGAGCGCGGCACACGGGATTACCGCCGCGCCGCCACCGGCCTGTGCCGCCTCGTCCCTGGGATCATCGGCTGCCGTGGCCTGCGCGTCCGACCGTCGATCCGGGCGCCGGCGGCTGGAAGCAGATGCCGAAGATGAGCTATCTCGATCGCAAAGGAGCGACCCGATGAATGACGCCAATCATGCGCTGACCGCCGCCGCCGCGTTCGGCGTCGTGCCCGTGGTCGAGATCGACGACCTTGCCAACGCCGACGCGCTCGCCGAGGCGCTGCTCGAGGGCGGTCTCGGCGTCGTCGAGATCACGTTCCGCACCGCCGCGGCCGCCGACGTGATCGCGCGCCTGGCGGATCGCTACAAGGAACTGCTGGTCGGCGCCGGCACCGTGGTCACGGCCATGGATCTGGAGCGCGCCCACCAGGCCGGCGCCCGCTTCGCGCTGGCGCCCGGCTACAGCGAGCGTCTGGTCACGTCCGCCGCCGCCATCGGCCTTCCCTACATCCCTGGGGTGATGACGGCGTCCGAATTGCAGGTCGGGCTCGAGCAGAGTGTCCGTAACTTCAAGTTCTTCCCGGCGGTCCCGGCCGGCGGCCTCGACGTGCTCCGCTCGATCTCCGCTCCGTTCGCGCTGCACGGGCCACGCTTCATCCCGACGGGCGGGATCAAGCAGTCGACGCTGGCCGAGTGGCTGCGCGAGCCCGCGGTCGCGGCCGTGGGCGGCACCTGGATCGCCAGCCGCGCGATGATCCGCGGCGGCGACTGGGCCGCGATCCGCGCCGCCGCCGCCGCGGCCGTCGTGACCGTGCGCGAGGTGCGCAGCGCCCTCTGACGCTTCGAACCTGCATGTCGCGGGAAGGAAGGCCAGGGCTCTGCCCTGGACCCGCCAAGGGACAGTCGTCCCTTGGAACCCTGTTTGTTGGGTTGTCCCGATCGAAGAGTGAGGCCACAGACTTGCCGACGCACTCCGTCCCTCGCGTTTGCCATCCAAACCTGAAGTAGAGGGTTTTAAGGGCTCCGCCCTTAACGGGGTCCAGGGGCAGAGCCCCGGCCTTCGCGAGAACCGGCCGACGTGCGAAAGGCGACGCGGTTGGAGTGCGGCGCCTCGG
>CAXTVZ010000008.1:32438-34618 GCA_964247685.1 uncultured Acetobacteraceae bacterium | reverse complement strand
GCGCGCGATGCACAGCCGCTGCTGCTGGCCGCCCGACAAGGCGGCCGCCGGCGCGTTGAGACGGTCCTTGACCTCCTCCCACAGCGCCGAGCGCGTCAGCGACCACTCGACGCGCTCGGCCATGTCGGCGCGGCCGAGCCGCTCGTGCAGGCGCACGCCGAACGCGATGTTGTCGAAGATCGACATCGGGAACGGCGTGGGCTTCTGGAACACCATGCCGATGCGCGAGCGCAACGCGTTGAGATCGACGCCGCGCTCGATGATGTTGGCACCCTCCATCAGCACCTCGCCCTCGGCGCGCTGCCCCGGATAGATGTCGTACATCCGGTTGAGCACGCGCAGCAGGGTTGACTTGCCGCAGCCGGACGGGCCGATCATGCCGGTCACCTGGCGTTCGGGGATGTCGAACGAGATCCCCTTCAGCGCCTGGTTGCGGCCGTAGAAGAAATCGAGCTTGCGGATCGCGAGCTTCGCACGGCCGGGAGCGACGGCACGGTCGGGGTCGATGCCCCCCAGCGGCTGCAAGCCCGGAGATTGCGGCTGCAAGCCCGGAGATTGCGGCTGCAAGCCCGGGGTTTCCGGCCGGAGCTGGCGTCCCTGGTTCTGGTGCATGGCGTGTTCCATCTCTCGATGCTGCCGTCAGGTGCGGGGTCGCAGCAGCGCGCGCGCCACGATGTTGATGAGGAGCACGCCGAGCGTGATCAGCAGGGCGGCGGTCCAGGCGAGATCGACCCAGTCGCTGTAGGCCGAGCCCGCATACTGGTAGATCGTCACCGGCAGGCTCGCCATCGGCTGGTCGAGGCGCACCGACCAGTTGAGATTGCCCAACGAGGTGAACAGCAGCGGCGCGGTCTCGCCCGACAGGCGGGCGAGTGCCAGCAGGATGCCGGTGAGGATGCCGTCGCGCGCGGCGCGGATCGAGATCTGCAGCGTGGTGCGCCAGAGCGGCGAGCCGAGCGCGATCGCCGCCTCGCGCAGGCTCACGGGTACGAGGCGCAGCATGTCCTCGGTGGTGCGCACCACGATCGGGATCGCGATCACCGCCAGCGCCGCCGCCCCCGCCCAGCCGGAGAAGCCGCCGAAGGGGGCCACCAGCATCACGTAGACGAACAGGCCCACCAGGATCGAGGGGGCCGAGAGCAGCACGTCGGAGACGAAGCGCACGGCGTTCGCGAGGCGGCTGTCGCGACCGAACTCGGACAGGAAGATGCCGACCGCGAGCCCGATCGGCACGGCGGCGACCATGCCCAGCAGGGTCTGGATCATGCTGCCGACGATCGCGTTGAGCAGCCCGCCATGTCCGCCCGGCGGCGCCATCGGGCGGATCAGCACGCCCGGCCGCAGTCCCGCGAGCCCGCGCCAGAACAGCGTGAACAGGATCGAGGCGAGCAGCAGCAGCGCCAGCGCCGTGGCGCCGAGGCAGAGCGCGGCCACGACCCGGTCGAGCACGCGCCGCCGCCGCCCGAGGCGCAGCCGCAGGCTCGCCGTGGCAGCACGCGGATCCATCGTCGCGGTGGCGCTCACGCGGCACCTGCCGTGCGGCGGAGCAGCAGCCGCGAGGTGACCAGGGTCGCGAAGCTGATCACCATCAGAACGAAGCCGAGCAGCAGCAGCGAGCTCAGGCGCAGGCTGCCGTTCTGCGCTTCCGGAAACTCGAGTGCCACCAGCGACGCGATCGTGTTGCCGGGCGAGAACAGGCTCAGCGAGATGCGGTTGGCGTTGCCGATCACGAAGGTCACCGCCATCGTCTCGCCGAGCGCGCGGCCCAGGCCCAGCATGATGCCGCCCACCACGGCGGAGCGCGTGTAGGGCAGGACCACGTATCTCATCACCTCGGAGGTGGTGCAGCCGAGGCCGTAGGCGCTTTCCTTGTAGATCGCCGGCACGGTGAGGAACACGTCGCGCATGGTGGCCGCGATGAAGGGCAGCACCATCACCGCCAGGATCAGGGCGGCGGTGAAGATGCCGGTGCCGTAGGGTGCCCCGAACACCAGGTTGCCGATCACCGGCCAGTCGCCGAAATTGTCCGACAGGAACGGCTGGACGTCGTTGGCGATGATCGGCGCCACCACGAAGAAGCCCCACATGCCGAAGATGATCGAGGGCACGGCAGCCAGCAGCTCCACCGCGGTGCCGACCGGGCGGCGCAGCCAGGCGGGCGCCATCTCGGTGAGGAAGAA
>CAXTVZ010000008.1:18604-32338 GCA_964247685.1 uncultured Acetobacteraceae bacterium | reverse complement strand
CCGCGGTGCCGACCGGGCGGCGCAGCCAGGCGGGCGCCATCTCGGTGAGGAAGAAGGCGATCCCGAAGGCGAGCGGGACGGCGAACACCAGCGCCATCACCGAGGTCACGACCGTGCCGAACACCGCGGTCAGCGCACCGAAGCGATCGGTGACGGGGTTCCAGGCGCGGCTTGTGAGGAAGCCGAGCCCGAAATGGCGCAGCGCCGGCAGACCGCCATAGAGCAGCACGAGGATGAGCGCGCCGAGCAGCAGCAGGATGAAGAGGCTGGCGGCGCGCACGACGCCGGCAAACACCGCATCGGCGCCGGCCCCGGACCGGCGCGCGAGAGGGGTGTGTCCCGAAGAGGCGGCGGTGGTGTGCGACAAATGCGTCCCCGATCGAGGCGAGGTCCGGAACCTCTCGGCTCCGGACCCGGTTACGTCAAGCGCGGGCGATGTCAGGCATGACGGACGATCAGAACGCGATTTTCGCGCCGTTCGGCCCCTTGATCGAGTTCGACCAGGCGCTGTGGACGCTGTCGACCACGGCGGCCGGCAGCGTCACGTAGTTCAGCGACGAGGCGATATCGCCGCCATTCGCGTAGGCCCAGTTGAAGAACTTCAGCACCGAGCCCGCGCGCGCCGCGTCGGTCGGCATTTCGGGAACGATCACGAAAGTGGCCGACACGATCGGCCACGAACCGGCACCCTGCTGGTCGAGAAGGTTGACCGCGAAGTTCGGCGCATTCGTCCAGTCGGCGTGGCTGGCCGCTTCCTTGAAGCCGGCGAGCGTGGGGGCCACGAACTGGCCCGCCGGGTTCTTGAGCTCGACCGTGGTGAGGTTGTTCTGGCTCGCATAGGCGTATTCCACATAGCCGATGCCGCCGCGCGTGTTGCGCACGGTGCCGGCAACGCCGTCATTGCCTTTCGCACCCGCGCCGGACGGCCAGGCGACCGAGCTGTTGGCCCCCACGGTCGACTTCCACTTCGCACTCTCGGCCGAGAGATACGAGGTGAACACGAAGGTCGTGCCCGAGCCGTCGGCGCGGTGCACGGGCGCGATCGGCAGATGCGGCAGCTTCACGCCCGGGTTCAGGGCGGTGATCGCCGGGTCGTTCCAGGCGGTGATGTCGCCCGCGAAGATCTGCGCCAGCACGTCGCCGGTGAGCTTCAGCCCGTTCGGCTTGACGTGCGGGATGTTCACGATCGGCACCACCGCGCCCATCACGGTGGGGAATTGCAGGAGGTGATTGGCGGCGAGCTTGGCCGGGGCCATCGGCGCGTCGGAGGCGCCGAAATCAACCGTGTGGTTGATGATCTGGTTCTGGCCCGCACCCGAGCCAATGGCCTGGTAATTAAGGGTAACGCCGATTGCGGCCTTCGCCGCACCCGCCCATTTTGCGTAGACCGGCGCGGGGAACGTGGCACCCGCGCCCGTGATGTCCTGCGCGAAGGCAGGGGCGCCGGCGGCCACGCTGAACGAGACGCTCGCGGCACCGGCCGCCAGCATCAGACGAGGGAGCTTCATGGGACCTCCGGGTTCGGCCGCGATCGCGACCATGTTCCACGCCAGGCGACGCGTTGAAGCGCGTGAGACACCCGGCCTGTGGCGGCCGGAACCTAGGCGCACCCTGTTGCGGTTCTATGACGGTTTGATGAAGCTACGATGACAAGGGTGCGCGGCCGTCATCCGACACGCCCGAACGAGGGCGCGCCGAGAGCGGGGCATGAGCAGCGTGTGGCGAGCCGATATTGTGCCGGCAGCGTGCATTGATAGACACCGGCGTGGCAGACATAGCTGTAGCCGGGTTCGGACGTTGCCGGTGCCGCCACACATCCGCCTAGAACGGCGAGTAGGGGGGATAGGAGCCAGGCACGCCGTATCACTCGGAGTCCTTGTTTTGCTGTCACCCAATCTGAACGACGGTTGTCCGTGATCCTCATCAAACCCGAGTCCCCCATGCTGGCGCCGGCCGTTCAAGGTTCTCCGGAAACGTGGGAGTCGGAAAGCGGTTCGAGACCCCGCTCCGCGCGATGGACGCCGACGCTCCTGGTGGCCAGCCTCTGCACGCTGGCCGGCCTGTGGGCGCGGCTGCACCGGATCGGATCGAAGCCGTTCTGGCTCGACGAGGTCACCACGTTGCACCGCGCGAGCCTGCCGTTCCGGCGGATGGTGTTCGATTCGCTGTCGTTTCACCACCTGCCGGCCTATTTCGTGGTGACCTCGTGGTTTGCGGGGCTCGGTCATGACGAGGCCGCACTTCGTATGCCGGCGGCCCTGTTCGGGGCGCTGTCCTGCGGCCTGGCGGCGGTGGCGGCGGGGCGGCTGGCGGGGCTGTCGGCCGCGCTGCTCGCGGGGATGCTGATGGCGGCGGCTCCGATCGAGGTGCAGTACGGGCAGGAGGCGCGCTCCTACACGCTGGTGATCTGCCTGGTGCTGGTGGCGCTGATGGGGCTGATCGGGATCCTGCGCGCGGCACCCGGGCGGCCGTCGCGGAGTGCGACCCTCGCCTATGCGGGCGGCACGCTGGGCGGATTGCTGGTGCTGGGCGTGGCGCTCTCCTGGTTCGCGGTGGCCAACGGGCTGGCGCTGTGCGTGCTGCGCGGACGGGCGCTGCGCCGCTGGGCCATCCTGCAGGGGGTGATCGCGGCGCTGGCCGCACCCGGCTTCATCGCCATGTTCGTGCTGGTCGAGCGCGCGCACGGCACGTTCCAGAGCGGCCTCGACTGGATCCCGCCGCTGTCCTGGCCGCATCTGCGCGTGACCTTCGAGTCGCTCTACATGCTCAGGACCTCGAGCCTGATCGCCGACCGGCTGTTCACCGCGCGACTGCCCTGGCTCGGCCCGCTGGTGCTGGTCCTGGCGGCGCTCGGACTGGTCGCACTCCGCCGCAAGCGCGCGGCCTGCGCGGTGCTGGCGGCGGGTGTGGTGGCGCTGCCGCTGGGCACGATGCTGTTCTCGCTGGTGCAGCCGATGTTCATGCCGCGCTACGTGCTGTGGAGCACCGGGCCGTTCCTGATCCTGGCGGGCACGGGGATCGCGGCGCTGCCGCGGCTCGCGCGCGGGCCCGTCGCGATGGCGGTGGCGGTAGCAGCCTTCGTCAATCTCAGTCCCTACTACAAGGCCGAGACCAAGCCGCGCTGGGAGATCGCCGCGCGCACGGTGGCGATGCGGATGACGCCCGGCGACCTGCTGCTGATCGACGATCCGGGCGCGGTCGACATGATGAACGTGTTTCTGGCGCGCGAGCATCGCAAGCTGGATCCGGGGCTCTGGACGGAGAACGTGCTGAACGCGTCCTGCGCGCTGATGACCGGACATCGGGTGTGGGCGCTGCAGGGGCGCGTGGGTCAGGTCGACCACGAGATGCTGGACGGGTTTCTCGCGCGGATCTCGCCGCTTGGGCCGCCGGCGGGGACCGAGCGGATCGGGCTGGACATCGTGCTGATGCGGTTCGACCGGCCGGCGGGGCCCTGCACGGCGCAGGGGTAGAAGGTCGGGGCTCTGCCCCAAACCCCGCCATGGGCTCACCCCTGGACCCTTCATGAATGGGGTTTGGGGCCAAGGCCCCAACGGGGTCCAGGGGCAGAGCCCCCGGCCTTACTTCTTCGCCCTCGCGATGATCGCCGTCGTCGACTGCCCCGCCACCAGCTCCGCCAGCACCACCCGGCCCCCGCGCGCCTCGACCACATCCGCCCCCACCACGGTCTCCCGCGTGTAGTCGCTCCCCTTCACCAGCACGTCGGGGGCGAGCGTCTCGATCAGCGCGAGCGGCGTCGGATCGTCGAACGCCACCACACAGTCCACGTCGCGGAGTGCGGCGAGCACCGAGGCGCGGCTCTCGAGGTTGTTCACCGGACGCCCCGGGCCTTTCAGCCGCCCGACGCTCGCATCCGTGTTGATGGCGACCACCAGCCGGTCGCAGGCCGCGCGGGCCTGGGCGAGCAGGGCCACGTGGCCGGCATGGAGGATGTCGAAGCAGCCGTTGGTGAAGCCGACCAGCAGCCCCTGGTCGCGCCAGGCGGCGACCAGCGCCACCGCGCGATCGACCGTCTGCAGGCGGGAGTGCGCCCGCGGGGCGTCGTCGTCGCCCGCGTCGAGCTCGTGCAGGACCTCGGCGATCGTGGCGGTCGCGGTGCCGAGCTTGCTCACCACCACGCCCGCGGCCGCGTTGGCGATCCGCATGCTCTGCGCCAGCGTCCGGCCGGCGGCATGCGCCAGCGCCAGCGCCGCGATCACCGTGTCGCCGGCGCCCGAGACGTCGAACACCTCGCGCGCGCGGGCGGCGACCGACACGGGCGGGTGGCCGCGCTCCACCAGGATCATCCCCTTCTCCGAGCGGGTGGCCAGGATCGCCGAGGCCTCCGCCTCGTCCATCACCAGCTCGGCCGCCTCGATCACGCCCGCCGTGTCGGTGAGCGTGCGGCGTGCCGCACGGCCGAGCTCGCGCTGGTTCGGCGTGATGCAGGTGGCGCCCCGGTAGCGGGCGAAGTCGTCGGATTTGGGATCAACGAAGACGGGGATGCCGCGAGCGCGGGCGCGCTCGATGCAGCGCGCGATCACCGCGGACGAGAGCGCGCCTTTGCCGTAATCGGACAGGATGACGGCGTCCGCAGTTCCGATTCTCCCCTCGATCGCGTCGAGCAGACCCCGTTCCTCGGCGGCGGTCAGGGGTGCGAGGCTCTCCTCGTCGGTTCGCACCACCTGCTGGCGGCCGGCGATGAAGCGGGTCTTGCAGATCGTCGGGCGGGCGGTCGTGCGCACCAGCGCGGTCTCCACGCGGCCGGAGGCGGCGACGAGGCGGGCGAGGCAGGCGGCGGCCTCGTCGGCGCCCGCGAGCCCCACCAGCACGGCGCGGCCGCCGAGGGCCGCGATGTTGCTCGCGACGTTGCCGGCACCGCCGGGCATCTCGCGGGTGCGCGCCAGGCGGAGCACGGGAACCGGCGCCTCGGGCGAGATCCGCTCGATCTCGCCTTCCACGAAGCGGTCCAGCATGACGTCGCCCACCACCAGCACGGTGTTCGCCGAAAAATCCATGCCGTTCCTTCCTCTCGCGCGGGCCTCTCGCGCGGGCTCGATCGCTGGCCTCGCCTGCTTCTACGATCGATGCGCCGATGCGTCACGGCGGCACCGCTCGCCCCGAAGCGGGTGATCACGGACGCGTGAGGCGAAACCTTCTTTGTAGCGACCCGTTGCGGGCTTCATCCACCTCCGCAAGGATAGAACCGATTCAGGCGACTATTCCGGACCAGGGAGTTCCATGACGACCGTTCTCGTGACTGGAGGCGCAGGCTTCATCGGCTGCCATCTTGCTCGGAACCTGCTCCGCCGCGGCCACCATGTGCGGGTGTTCGACAGCCTGATCGAGCAGGTGCATGGCGGGCGCGGGCGTCCCGAGGGTCTGCCGGCGGACGTGGAACTGATCGAAGGCGACGTGCGCGACGGTGCGGCCCTGGCCGCGGCGCTCGGGGGTGTCGACCGCGTGGTTCATCTCGCGGCCGAAGTGGGCGTCGGCCAGAGCATGTACCAGATCGACCGCTACGTGTCGGTCAACGACCACGGCACGGCGGTGCTGTTCCAGGCGCTGATCGAGCGGCCGGTCGAGCGCGTGGTCGTGGCCTCCTCGATGAGCATCTACGGCGAGGGGCTCTACCGCACGGTGGACGGCGACTTCGTCGAGGACGCCAATCGGAACGGCGCGGTCGCCACGTCGTGGGACCCGATCGACGCGCAGGGCCGGACGCTCGAACCGGTCGCCACCCCCGAGTGGAAGCGGCCGGCGCTGGCCTCGGTCTACGCGCTCACCAAATACGTGCAGGAATGCCTGACGCTGAACGTGTGCGGCGCCTACGGCATGCAGGGCGTGGCGCTGCGCCTGTTCAACGCCTACGGCCCCGGCCAGGCATTGTCGAACCCCTATACCGGCGTGCTCGCGATCTTTGCTTCGCGCCTGCTGCACGGCAAGCCGCCGCTGGTGTTCGAGGACGGCCGGCAGCGTCGCGATTTCGTGCATATCTCCGATGTGGCGGAAGCCTTCGCGGTGGCACTCGAGCATCCGAACGCGCCTGGCAACGTCTTCAACATCGCAAGCGGCCATGTCCGCACGGTCGCTGACGTGGCGACCGAGCTCGCCGCTGCGATGGGCTCCAACCAGGGTCCCGAACTCGCCGGCAAGGCGCGCACGGGCGACATCCGACACTGCTTCGCCGACATCTCCCGCGCCGAGCGCGAGATCGGCTTTCTCCCCCGGCAGGATTTCCGTGCGGGGCTGGCCGAGCTCGCCGAGTGGGTCGCGCGCCAGGAGGCGGTCGACCGGCACGAGGATGCGCGGCGGGAGCTGGAGGCAAGAGGGTTGGTCGCATGAACGCACGTCCCGTCCTCATCACGGGCGGCGCGGGCTTCATCGGTTGCAACCTTGCCGACCGGCTCGCGCGCGATGGGCACGACGTGCTCGTGCTCGATGCGCTCGTCCGCCCCGGTGTCGAGCGCAACCTGGCCTGGCTGCGCGCGCGCCATCCCGAGCGGATCTCGTTCGTGAGTGCCGACATCCGCGACGCGGCCGCGGTGGCCGACGCGGTGCGCGACGCTGATGCGGTGTTCCACTTCGCAGCCCAGGTGGCGGTCACCACGAGCCTGGTCGATCCGGCGCTCGATTTCGGCGTCAACCTGCAGGGCACGATGCTGCTGCTCGAAGCGGCGCGACGCCGAAGCACGCCGGTGATCTTTGCCAGCACCAACAAGGTCTATGGCGATCTCGGGGATCTTGCGCTCGCCTGCGACGAGGATGGATGGCAGCCCACCGACGCCGCCGTTCGCGCCTCGGGCGTGAGCGAGCGGCGGCCGCTCGACTTCCACACGCCCTACGGCTGCTCCAAGGGTGCGGCCGACCAGTATGTGCTCGACTACGCGAGGTCGTTCGGCGTGCCCGCCGCCGTGGTGCGCATGAGCTGCATCTACGGTCCGCGCCAGATGGGAACCGAGGATCAGGGCTGGGTGGCTCACTTCCTCCTGCGAGCACTCGCCGGCGAGGAGATCCAGATTTTTGGCGACGGGCAGCAGGTGCGCGACATCCTGTTCGTGGCCGACGCGGTCGAGGCCTATGTCCGCGTGTTCGACCGGATCGCGAACGTGTCCGGCACCGCCTTCAATCTCGGCGGTGGTCCCGGAAACGCGGTGAGCCTGTTGCGGCTGATCCGCCACATCGAGACACTGGTGGGCCGTCGCGTTGCGCTGCGACATCATGCCGCGCGCCAGGGCGATCAGAAGTACTACGTGTCCGACAACGCCCGGATGGACGCGGCCCTTGGCCTGTCCGCGCCGGTGCACTGGCTGGATGGCGTGGCGCGGCTCGCCGCCTGGATGCGCGGCGCGGATGCGCAGCATGCGCGCGAGGCGGTCGCTTGATGCGCGTCGCCCTCGTCAATCCGCCCTGGAGCTTCGCGGGCTCGATCTACTTCGGCTGCCGCGCGCCGCATCTTCCGCTCGAGCTCGGTGCCGCCGACGTGTTGCTGCGGCAGGCGGGCCACGACAGCCGGATGTTCGACGGCCACATCATGGACCAGAGTGTCGAGGCGCTCGCGGCCGAGGTGGCGTCGTTCGCGCCGGACCTGACCGTGGTCACCACCGCGCCGAGCTACCTGTTCTGGCGTTGCGCGCAGCCCGAACTTCGCGTTCCCCGCGAGTTCCTGCTGGCACTCGGCGCTCGCGGCGGCGCGACCGTCGCGATCGGCCCGCACGGCTCCGTCACACCGGAAGCGACGCTTCGCAAGCTCGGCTGCGACATCGTGCTGCGTGGCGAGCCGGAGGAAGCGCTCGTGGAGCTCGCGAACGGATGCGCGGCGCGCGATGTCGCGGGCAGCGCGGTGAAGCACGGCGCCGAGGTGCTCCTTCAGGGCGGGCCGCGCGCCGCGTCGTTCTGCGACATGCCGGCGATCAGCTGGCCGCGTGAATGGATCGCCCGGCACGCGCACCATCATCACCGCTTTGAGGCGACACCTGCCGGTCCCGGCGCGGAGGTCGAGGCGTCGCGCGGCTGTCCCTACAGCTGCACCTTCTGCGCGAAGATCGATTTCCGCGACAGCTATCGTCGACGCGCGCTCGTGCCGCTGCTGGCCGAGATCGACGTGCTGATCGCGCAGGGCGTGACCTATCTCTACTTCATCGATGAGATCTTCCTGCCGCAGAGACCGCTTCTGGAGGCGCTGGTCGAGCGCCCGGTGCAGTTCGGCGTGCAGACGCGCATCGATCTTTGGAAACCGGACATGCTCGACCTGCTCGGGCAGGCCGGCTGCGTGTCGATCGAGGCCGGCGTGGAGAGCCTGACCGTCGCCGGCCGCGCGGCACTGGACAAGAAGTGCCGCATGGACACCGAAGAGTTGGCCGAGCGGCTGATCTATGCGCGCCGTCGCGTGCCTTTCGTGCAGGCCAACCTGATCGAGGCCGCGGACGACGAGGCGCCGCTGGTCGCGGCCTGGCGCGAGAAGCTGCAGGGCGCCGGCGTGTGGGCCAACGATCCCGTGCCGCTCTATCCCTATCCGAGCTCGCCCTCGTATCGTGCGCTGTTCGGGCCGCCCGACGACGCGGCGTGGGAGCGCGCGCACGCGCATTATCTCGCGCGCTTCGACCATTTCAGCGACATCCAGGACGAGCAGCCGCTGGCGCTCGGGCACCTCGAACGAAGCTGCGGCTGCGCGTGAACCGCCGCGTCTTCATGACCACCGACAGCGTGGGCGGCGTGTTTCAGCACGCGGTGGATCTCGCGCGCGGACTGGCGCCGCTCGGCTTCGAGACGGTGCTCGCGGTGCTCGGCCCGCGCATGGACTCGGCGCAACGGCGCGCGGCCGCGTCGGTCGCGCGCGTGGTGGAGACGAACCTCCCGCTCGACTGGCTCGCGCAGAGCGGCGCGCAGCTGCATCGCGCCTCTGCCGAACTGGCCACCGTGGCGCGCGACAGTCGGGCCTCGGTCGTGCACCTGAACACGCCCGGCCTGGCCACGGAGTTGTTCGAAGCACCCGTCGTGGTCGCATCGCATTCCTGCCTCGCCACCTGGTGGCAGTCGGTCCGCGGTGGCGCATTGCCCGACGATTTCCGCTGGCGCGTTCGCGCGGTGACCGCGTCGATGGAGCATGCGGACGCCGTCGTCTGTCCGACACGCAGCTTCGCGGTGGCGAGCGCGCGCGTGCATGACTGCACGGCGCGCGCGGTCCATAACGGCCGCTCGATGGGGCCGCGTTCCTCGGCACAAGCGCCGGCCGACTTCGCGTTCACGGCCGGCCGCTTGTGGGACGAAGGCAAGGATTTCGCGACCCTCGATGCGGCGGCAGGCGCGTTGCGGATCCCCCTGCTCGCGGCCGGCCCGTTGCGAGGTCCGAACGGCGCGCGCGTCGACTGCCGTCATGCGTTCGCGCTCGGCTCGCTCGACCAGGCGCGCGTGCGCGAAACGCTGCGGCGACGGCCCGTTTTCGTGTCGGCCGCGGTCTACGAGACGTTCGGCCTGGCCGTGCTCGAAGCGGCCCAGGCGGGTTGTGCGCTGGTGCTCGCCGACATCCCGACCTATCGCGAGTTGTGGGAAGATGCCGCGATCTTCGTGCCCGCGCGTGATCCCGAAGCGTTCGCCGAGGCGATCGACCGCGTGATCGCCGACGCGGAACTCCGTGAGGCGGCGGCGAATGCGGCTTATGTGCGGTCCCAGCTCTACACGGTCGAAGCGATGGCCGCCGGCATTGCGGGGATCTACGCCGAACTCGGGGTGGTGCCGGCATGAGGATCGCGTATTTCACCCATTCGCTTCTATCGTGCTGGAACCATGGCAACGCGCATTTTCTTCGCGGCGTGTTGCGTGAGCTCCACGTCCTCGGCCACGACGTGCGTGCCTTCGAGCCCGAAGGTGCCTGGAGCCTCGCCAATCTTCGCGCCGATCATGGCGACGCGGGAACAGACGCGTTCGGCACGCATTATCCCGAGCTCGGCTCGACAGTCTTCGCACCAGATGCCGATCTGGAGGCGCTGATCGATGGCGCCGACCTGGTCATCGTGCACGAGTGGAACGAGCCCGCGCTCGTGGCAGGCCTCGGCCGCCTGCGTGCGCGAGGTGCGACGTTCACGCTGCTGTTCCACGACACGCATCATCGTGCGGTGAGCGATCCCGACGCGATCCGACGCTTTGACCTGTCCGGCTACGATGGCGTGCTCGCCTTCGGCGAGACTCTGGCGGCGGTCTATCGCGGCTGGGGTTGGGGTGGGCGCGTGTTCGTCTGGCACGAGGCGGCCGACACGCGCCTGTTTCGTCCCCCGGTCGTGCAGGCCGCACGCGAAGGCCTGGTCTGGATCGGCAACTGGGGCGACGGCGAACGTTCCGACGAGCTCGAGCGATTTCTGTTCCGTCCCGCCGCAGCCGCGTCCTTGTCGCTCGACATCTACGGCGTCCGCTACCCGGACGAGGCGCTCACGACATTGGCACGCCACGGCGTGCGCTATCGTGGCTGGCTCGCGAATGCGCGGGCCCCGGAGATCTATGCGAGCCATGTCGCGACCGCGCATGTCCCGCGACGCTTCTACGCGGCGATGCTGCCCGGCATCCCCACCATCCGCGTGTTCGAGGCGCTGGCCTGCGGCATCCCGCTCGTCTCCGCACCCTGGGACGACAGCGAGCACCTGTTCACACCGGGCGCCGATTTCCTCCTGGCGCGCACGGGTGAGGAAATGACGCGCCACCTGCGCGCGGTCGTCAGCGACCCCGAACTGCGCGCCGATCTCGCGGCTCATGGCCTCGCCACGATCACGGCACGCCACAGCTGCGCGCATCGGGCTCGCGAGCTGCTCGCGATCGTGAGCGCGTTGGCCGTGTCTCCGGTGGAGAAGGTCGCATGAAGCTCGCCTTCTACGGATCGAGCCTGCTCTCCGCCTATTGGAACGGTGCCGCGACCTATTATCGCGGCATTCTGTCGGCGCTGGCGACGCATGGCTACGACATTACCTTCTACGAGCCCGACGCGTTCGATCGCCAGTCGCATCGCGACATCGACCCGCCAGACTACGCGCGCGTCGTGGTGTATCCGGCAACCGAGGAGGATGCGGTCCGGGTCGCGGCGGAAGCCGCGCGCGCCGACATCGTCGTTAAGGCCAGCGGCGTCGGCGTATTCGACGAGCTGCTGCTGCGCGAGACGATGCGGAACGCGCGTCCCGACGCGATCCGCATCTTCTGGGACGTCGACGCGCCCGCGACATTGTCCGAGATGCGGGCGGACGCCACGCACAGGCTGCGCGAAGCGCTCCCGCTCCTCGACCTCGTGCTCACCTATGGCGGCGGCCCGCCGGTGATCGCAGCGTATGAGGGCTTCGGGGCGCGTCGCTGCATCCCGGTCTACAACGCGCTCGATCCGGCGACCCACCACCCCGTGCCGCCCGACCCTGCCTTCGAGGCGGATCTCGCCTTTCTCGGCAACCGCCTGCCCGATCGCGAGGAGCGCGTCACACGGTTCTTCCTGGTGCCGGCGGCGCGGTTGCGCGGGCAAAAATTCCTGCTTGGCGGCAGCGGCTGGGACGATCGCGCGGTGCCCGCCAACGTGCGCAAGCTGAGCCACGTGCCGACCGCCATGCACAACGCGTTCAACGCGACGCCGCGCGCCGTGCTCAATGTCGCGCGCGACAGCATGGCGAGCGTCGGCTTCTCGCCCGCGACGCGCGTGTTCGAGGCGGCGGGTGCGGGCGCGTGTCTCATCACCGATGCGTGGGACGGGATCGAGCTCTTTCTCGAGCCCGGCGCGGAGGTGCTCGTCGCCCGCGACGGCGTCGATGTCGCGGACGCGCTCACGACGCTGACCGCCGCGCACGCCCGCGCGATTGGGGAGGCGGCCCGGCTTCGCATCCTCCGCGATCACACCTACGGCAAGCGCGGCATCCAGGTGCACGCGATCCTCACCGAAACCCGCGCGCGGATGCGCGCGCATGAAATCGCATGAGTGCGCCCGACCTCGTCGTGCTCGGGCTGAGCCTGTCGTCCTCCTGGGGCAACGGGCACGCGACGACCTTCCGCGCGCTGCTCCGTGCCTATGCGGCACGCGGCCACCGCATCCTGTTCCTGGAGCGCGACAAGCCCTGGTATGCGGCGCATCGCGACATGCCGACGCCGTCGTTCTGCACGCTGGAGTTCTACGACTCCGTGCAGGCACTCGAGGCGTATCGCGAAGCGATCGCCAGCGCGCGCGCGGTGATCGTCGGGTCCTATGTACCGGACGGGATCGAAGTGGGCCGCTTCGTGCAGGGTGCCGCAAATGGTGTCACCGCCTTCTACGACATCGACACGCCGATCACGCTGTCCGCACTCGACACCGGCGACTGCGCATATCTCTCGCCGGCGCTCATTCCGGGTTACGATCTCTATCTCTCGTTCACCGGCGGACCGACGCTCGAACGCCTGGTGACGCGCTATGGCGCACGCGCCGCGCGTGCGCTGTACTGCTCGGTCGATCCCGAATTCTACGTGCCACTCCGTGTCGATCCCCGCTACGATCTCGGCTATCTCGGCACCTACAGCGACGATCGCCAGCCGACCGTCGAGCGGCTCCTGCTCGAGGTGGCCCGCCGCCATCCCGAATGGCGTTTCGCCGTCGCGGGCCCGCAATACCCTGGCGACATCGATTGGCCCGCGAATGTCGAGCGGATCGAGCATCTGCCGCCCGCCGAACATCCGGCATTCTACGCATCCTGCCGCTTCACGCTGAACGTGACCCGCGCCGACATGATCCGCGCCGGCTGGAGCCCGAGCGTTCGCCTGTTCGAGGCGGCGTCTTGCGGAACGCCGATCATTTCCGATGTCTGGGATGGCATCGAGAGCCTGC
The DNA here is from genome assembly GCA_964247685.1 of uncultured Acetobacteraceae bacterium. Classification (GTDB taxonomy): domain Bacteria; phylum Pseudomonadota; class Alphaproteobacteria; order Acetobacterales; family Acetobacteraceae; genus CAXTPV01. Next base: position 19,518 of record CAXTVZ010000008.1, on the reverse strand, counting down.
TCGAGCCCGGACGCGAGATCGTGCTCGCGGAACGAACCGAGGACGTGATCGCTTGTCTTGGCTGGTCGGACGCAGCGCGACGCGTGATCGCCGAGCGAGCGCGAACTCGGGTGCTGTCGGGCCACAGTTCGGCGCATCGAGCGGCCGAGCTGGAACAGGCGATCGAAGCGGCGGCGACAGGCCGGAACAGGAGAAACGCATGACGACGGTTGCACGCCGCGAGATCTCCGACACCGACACGGCACTCGTCGCCGGGGGCGCCGGCTTCATCGGTTCCCACCTCATCGATGCGCTGCTGGCGGCCGGCAGCCGCGTCATCTGCCTCGATAATTTCCAGACCGGGCGCGAGCACAATCTCGCTCATCTCGCCGGCCATCCCGATGTCGAGATCATCCGCGCCGACGTGATCGAGCCGCTCGATTGGCTCGCCGGTCGCAGCATCCGCCGCGTGTTCAATCTCGCGTGCCCCGCCTCTCCGCCGCACTATCAGGCCGATCCGGAACACACGCTGCTGACCTGCGTGCTCGGCACGCGCAATCTTCTGCGCCTGGCCGAAGCGGAGGGGGCGCGATTCCTGCAGGCCTCCACGAGCGAGATCTACGGTGATCCCGAAATCCACCCTCAGACCGAGGATTACTGGGGCCACGTCAATCCGACCGGACCGCGCGCCTGCTACGACGAGGGCAAGCGTGCCGCCGAGACCCTCGCTTTCGACTATCATCGCCAGGGCCGCGTCGACATCCGCGTCGCCCGCATCTTCAACACCTATGGCCCGCGCATGCGCCCCGATGACGGCCGCGTGGTCTCGAACGTGATCACCCAGGCGCTCGCGGGTATCGACATCACGGTCTACGGCAGCGGCGAGCAGACGCGCTCCTTCTGCTACGTGGACGATCTGGTGGCAGGCCTGATGC
>CAXTVZ010000008.1:13634-18504 GCA_964247685.1 uncultured Acetobacteraceae bacterium | reverse complement strand
GGCGAGCAGACGCGCTCCTTCTGCTACGTGGACGATCTGGTGGCAGGCCTGATGCGGCTGATGAACGTCGACGAAAACCCCGACGGCGCCGTCAATCTCGGCAACCCGGCCGAGTTGGAAGTCCGCGCCCTGGTCGACATCGTGCTGTTGATGACGGAGGCCGCGTCGGCGGTGACCTTCCACAAGCTGCCCACCGACGATCCGCGGCGTCGCCGCCCCGATATTGGTCGCGCCCGGTCGCTGCTCGGCTGGGCGCCGCGGGTGACGCTCGAGCAGGGTCTCGAACGCACGATCAGCTATTTCGCGAGCGACGCAGCTCGCGCTTGCGCGGAGCCCGCTCTCGCGGAATAGCTTGTCCTGGCGAACAGACGCCCAGGAGAAGACCGCACGATGCCCACCCGCCACACCGCCGCCGCGTTCGGGGTCACGGCCCTGCTCGCCACCGCCCCCGCCATCGCGGCGCCCAGCAGCTGGACGCTGTCGAAGGTGACGTTCCTCGGCAACAGGCAGGTTCCGACGGACGAGCTCCAGGCCGCGCTGCCGATCCAGCCCGGCGACAAGCTCGACCAGTCCGGCGTGCAGAGCGAGTTCGACGCGGTGCAGCAGGTCTACCGCAAGCACAATGTCGGCGCGAGCATCGGCCAGCGCCTGAGCACGCTCGGCCGCAAGGCGACCATCACCTACACGATGACCGAGCAGGCGCCGACCGCACCGACCGTGGTGCATGTGGGCGTCACCGCCGACAGCGTTTCGGTGACGGGAAACACCAAGGTCAGCACGGCCGATATCCTCGCTGCGGCCAATATCCCGCCCGGCAGCCAGGTCACGAACGAGAAGATCCAGGCGGCACAGGCAGCGATCGTGGCGCTGTACAAGAAGAAGAACGTCGGCGCTTCGATCGGCACCGACTGGACCAACAACGCCCCGCAGCATGTCGCGATGGTGTTCAAGATCACCGAGACCAAATAAGCCGGCGTCGCGGCCGTTCCTTCCCAACGGTGCTAGGGCCAAGCGCGTGACGAGGATGTAGAATAGCCCTCATCGCCCGCAGGAGGGAGCGCGCCATGGCCATCGTCGTTAACGGTTCCGCCGTGGAACCGCCTGCCGATCCCAGGATCTCGTTGCTCGACGTCCTACGGGAAGAGCTTCATCTGTTCGGCACCAAGAAGGGCTGCAACCAGGGCGCGTGTGGCGCGTGCACGGTTCTCGTCGACGGGGCGCGGATTCTCTCCTGCCTGGCACTGGCCGTTCAGTTCGACGGACGCGAGGTCACCACCGTCGAGGGCCTGGCGCCCGCACATGGTCTGCATCCGCTGCAGGAGGCGTTCATTGCGCATGACGGTTTCCAATGCGGCTATTGCACGCCGGGCCAGATCTGTTCGGCGCTCGGCATGATCGACGAGATCCGCCGCGGCGTGCCCAGCTACGTCACGCAGGATCTCGCATCCGGCAGCGTCGACCTCACGCATGACGAACTGCGCGAGCGCATGAGCGGCAATCTCTGCCGATGCGGCGCGTATAACGGCATCGTCGACGCGGTCACTGCAACCTTCGCGGAGGCGGCCGAATGATCCCCTTTTCCTACACGCGCGCATCCGACGCCGAAGCGGCGCGCCGCGAGGGCATGCAGGACGGTGCCAAATATCTCGGGGGCGGCACCAACCTCGTCGACCTGATGCGCGAGACGATCGAGAACCCGGCATCGCTCGTCGACGTCACGCATTTTTCGAACGCGATCGACGAGACACCGGATGGCGGCCTCCGCATCGGGGCTGCCGCTCGAAACACCGCGATGGCAGAACATCGTGCCGTGCGCACGCGATTTCCCGTGCTGACACGGGCAATCGTCGCCGGTGCCTCGGCGCAGATCCGCAACATGGCGACGCTCGCGGGAAACATCCTGCAGCGCACCCGCTGCACCTATTTCTATGACGATGACGGCGCACGCTGCAACAAGCGCAATCCCGGCGAAGGCTGCGACGCGATGGAAGGCTTCCACCGCATCCATGCGATCCTGGGCGCCTCCCCCGCCTGCATCGCCACGCATCCATCCGACATGTGCGTGGCGCTGGCAGCGCTCGACGCCGAGATCCATCTCGCCGGGCGGGATGGCGAACGGACGGTCAAGCTCACCGACTTCCACCTTCTTCCCGAGGGCCATCCCGAGATCGAGACGGTGCTACAGCCGGGCGAGCTGATCACCGCGGTGACCATCCCGCCACTGGCCTTCGCGACACGTTCGACCTATCGCAAGGTGCGAGATCGCGCGAGCTACGCGTTCGCACTCGTCTCGGTCGCGGCCGCGATCGAGCTCGACGGCGAGAACGTCCGTGATGTCCGGATCGCCTTCGGCGGCGTCGCCGCCAAACCGTGGCGGGCGACGCGCGCGGAAGCATCCCTCCGTGGCGGCCCTGCGACGCCTGCCGCGTTCCGCGCCGCGGCCGACGCCGAGCTCGCGCACGCGGCACCTCTGCGCGACAATTCCTTCAAGGTAGAGCTGCTTGCCCGCACGACCGAAGCCGTTCTCACCGAGCTTGCGGAGCAGCGCTCATGAGCATCCTGACCGACGCGGCAAAGACCGTGATGCGCAAGGCGGTCGAACTGGCGCCTGATTCCTGGCTGCCGGGCGGTCGTCCCGATCCCATTATTCGCGAGCGGCACGGCGTGACCGGCACGCCGGTCTCGCGCATCGACGGTCCGCTCAAGGTCCGTGGCGCGGCACGGTTCGCCGCCGAGGTGCCTTGCGAGAACCTGCTCTACGCCGCGATCGCCTACAGCACCGTGGCACGCGCCAAGATCACCGTGATCGAGACCGCGGATGCGGAGGCCGCACCGGGCGTCGCACTGGTAATGACGCATCTCAACGCGCCACGCCTGAAGAAAATTCCCGTCTTCATGTCGCAACCCAAGGCGGCCGGTGCCGACGATCTGCCGGTGCTGCAGGACGACGAGATCCACTGGAACGGCCAGCCGATCGCGATCGTGCTTGCCGGGACGCAGGAGCAGGCCGATCACGCCAAGTCGCTGATCCGAGCCACCTACGATGCTATGCCGGCCGTCACCTCGATGGCCGAGGCGGCAGCGGTTGGAACCGAACGCGCCGAGTTCCAGGGCGAGAAGCTCGCGGTCACGATTGGCGACGCGGAGACGGCGCTCGCCGCGGCGTCCGTCCATGTCGACAATATCTACCGGACGCCGCGCCACAGCCACAACGCGATCGAGCTCCACGCGGCAACCCTGTTCTGGAACGGCGACGAGCTGGTCATCCACGACGCGTCGCAGGCGGTGGCACATGTCGCCTGGTCGATCGCGCAGGTCTTTGGCCTTGACGAGACTCAGGTGCGTGTCTACTCGCCTTATGTCGGCGGCGGCTTCGGCGGCAAGACGATCTGGCAGCACCATGTTCTTGCCGCCGCCGCCTCGCGCATCGCCCAGCGGCCCGTGCGCGTGATGCTGTCGCGCGAGGGCGTCTATCGCATCGTGGGCGGCCGCACGCTCACCGAGCAGCGCGTCGCCATCGGCGCTGACACCGACGGTCGGTTCAAGGCGCTGATCCACACCGGCACCGTCGCACTGAGCTCGCACAACGCCATGCCAGAGCCCTTCATCCTCCCCGCCAAGAGCGCCTACGCGTCGGAGAGCTTCAAGCTTGCGGTCGATGTCGCGCGGATCGACATGCTGGCCAACAGCTTCATGCGCGCGCCAGGGGAGGCGGTGGGCACGTTCGGTCTCGAATGCGCGGTCGACGAACTCGCCGGTGCACTCGGCGTGGATCCGATCGAGCTCCGCATCCGCAATGAGCCGGAGCGCGACCCGATCACCGGTACAGAGTGGTCGTCGCGCCACATCGTCGAGGCGTGGCGGGCCGGCGCGGAACGCTTCGGCTGGGACCGGCGGATCGCCACCCCCGGCGCACGCCGCGAGGGCGAGTGGCTGGTGGGCGTCGGCTGTGCGACCGCCACCTACCCCTACTACCGGATGCCCGGCGGGGCCGCGCGGATCACGCTCGCGCGTGACGGACACGCCACGGTCGCGATCGCAGCGCACGAGATGGGAATGGGAACTGCCACCGCGCACACGCAGGTCACCGCCGACCGGCTCGGGCTCGCGCTCGACCAGGTGACGTTCGAATACGGCGACTCGGCCATGCCGGGCGTCGTGCTGGCCGGCGGCTCGCAACAGACCGCCTCGATCGGAGCCGCGATCATCGTGGCCCAACGCGCGCTGGTGACCGAGCTCCTCAAGCTCGCTGGCAACGCCTCCCCGCTCGCAGGCCTCAAGCCGGACGAGGTCGGCGGCCACGCGGGCGGGTTGTGCAAACTCAATGATGCAGCCTGCTATGAAAGCTACACGTCGATTTTGCAGCGGGCCGGTCGCGACGAGATCACGGTGGAGGGCTCGGCACCGCCGCCGCTCGAGACGATGCACTGGTCGATGCATTCCTGGGGTGCGATGTTCTGCGAGGCGCGCGTGAACGCAGTCACCGGCGAGACGCGGATCAGCCGCTTCCTGGGCTCGTTCGATTGCGGCCGGATCCTGAACCCCAAGACGGCCGCAAGCCAATTCCGCGGCGGCATCATCATGGGGCTCGGCCTCGCACTGATGGAGGAGACCGAGTTCGACGAACGCAAGGGCCGGATCATGAATCCGAGCCTCGCCGAATATCACCTGCCGGTGCACATGGACGTCCCCGCGATCGACGTGATGTGGACCGACATCGCGGACCCGCACGCGCCCATGGGTGCGCATGGGATCGGCGAGATCGGCATCACCGGCACCGGTGCGGCGGTCGCGAATGCGATCTTCAACGCGACGGGCAAACGCGTCCGCGATCTGCCGATCACGCTCGACAAGCTGATGTGACGACGGG
>CAXTVZ010000008.1:11803-13534 GCA_964247685.1 uncultured Acetobacteraceae bacterium | reverse complement strand
CCGCCCGGCGGCGGCATGTCGTAGTCGCTGGCGGTGCGCAGCACGAGCACGCGACGCATGTCGACGCGGCCGGCCTGCGCCTGCAGCGCGAGCGCTTGCATAAAGCCGAGATCCTCCTCGGCCGTGGTGGCGAACACGCCCTGCCCCTCGGTCCAGTAGCTGTCCCAGCGCTCGGCCCAGGCGTTTAGCCTGGCACCGACCCAGAAGGTGGGGCTCGCGAGGGTATCGCCCACCGCCACGCCCGGCGGCGCGAGCGCTTTCGGGAAACCGACATACGCGGCGCGCGTCTTTTGCAACTCGGGGCTGTCGCGAAGTGCCACGTTGCGCGTGAGGCTGCTGGCCCAGGCGAGCAGGCCCGGATCGATCGTATACGACATGTCGCCCCAGTTCGAATGCAGCGGCGGCACCGGATGGGGCGCGGGCGTGCCGGCCTGGATCGGCGTGAACCCGTCCGGCCAGCCCTCCGGCATCTCGCGCGGATCGATCGCATGGGCCAGGCCGCCGTTGATCACGTGCGGTGCCCAGACCGCCGAGCCGAGCGAACCGAATTTCGGATCGATCCCGGCAATTCCCGCAAGAATGAAATAGGCGTGGTTCAGGTCGAAGCGCGGATCGGACAGCAGCGCCGTGATCGCCGAGGACGCATGTTCCGGCCCCTCGCCCGTCACGATGCCGAGCACCTGCAGCGCCGGGTTGTAGCGCCACAGCCTGTGGTAGGTGGCGGGCGCCGGGATCACCCGTGTCAGCGGCAGTCGCTCCACCCAGGCCTGGAACTCGCCGGGGGCATCTCCGCTGTCCTGCCCGAGCTCGAACGTGGTCACCACCACGACGCGCACGGGGATGAGGGCGGCGAGCGCCGGGCGAGCGAGAAAGGCCGAGAACAGCAAAAGCAGGGCGCAGGCACGCATCGGACGCGGTCTCCGTCGATTCGGGGTGTCAGGGAGGATAGCGCGGTCACAAGGGAGACGATTGCCGTGCGACCGCCAATCAGGATATCCGACACGCCGAACGAAACCGCAGGAAGGCGGCCGATGCAAGCGAGCCGATGCGAGAGCGATCGCGTCGCCAACTTTCCGCAGGTGCCGCCGCGCGGAGTGGATGAGGCCGGCGGCGTGGATCCAGCTTCGATCTTCACGGCGTTCGGATCAGCGACGTGACCGACGCGCTCACGATCGTCCCGCCACAGCGGGGCCTGCGCGGTCGCGTCGCACCGCCCGGCTCGAAGTCGATCACCAACCGCGCCCTGCTGCTGGCAGCACTCTCGAACGGCACCAGCCGCCTCACCGGCGTGCTCAGGAGCGACGACACGCGCCACATGGTGGCGGCTCTGCGAGCGATGGGTGTCGCGATCGACGAGCCGGACGCGACCGCGATGGTCGTCGCGGGAACGGGGCGCCTGGCCGCACCCGAGCACCCCTTGTTTCTCGGCAATGCCGGCACCGCCACGCGTTTTCTCACCGCGGCGGCCGCCCTCGCCGACGGCACCGTCGTGCTGACGGGCGACGGCCACATGCAGCGCCGGCCGATCGCACCACTGGTCGAAGCTCTGGGCCAACTCGGGATCTCGGTCGACGCGCCGACCGGCTGCCCGCCGGTCACCGTGCGCGGACGCGGCGGCTTCGACGGCGATGCGGTGACCGTCGATGCGGGCCTGTCCAGCCAATACGTCTCCGCACTTCTGATGCTCGCACCTGCCGGCGGACGCGCGGTGCGCGTGATGCTGCGCGGCGA
>CAXTVZ010000008.1:0-11703 GCA_964247685.1 uncultured Acetobacteraceae bacterium | reverse complement strand
TTCTGATGCTCGCACCTGCCGGCGGACGCGCGGTGCGCGTGATGCTGCGCGGCGATGCGATCGGCGCGCGCGGCTACATTGATCTCACGATCGCCGCCATGCGTCGTTTCGGCGCCGTGGTGGAGCAAGCCAACGCCGCCACCTGGTGCGTCCAGCCCGGCACCTATCGCGCGACGGACTTCCACGTCGAGCCGGATGCCTCGGCGACCACCTATCTGTGGGCGGCGGAAACACTGACCGGCGGCGCGATCGACATCGGCATGGCGGCGTCCGACTTCACCCAGCCGGACGCCGTCGCCTTCGATCTGATCAGGTTGTTTCCGCATCTGCCGCCGGTGATCGACGGCGCGCAGATGCAGGACGCGGTGCCGACGCTTGCCGTGCTGGCCGCATTCAACACGACGTCCGTACGCTTCATGGGCATCGCCAACCTGCGTGTGAAGGAGTGCGACCGCGTGGCGGCGCTGGCGACCGAGCTGTCGCGCCTCGTCCCCGGGCTCGCGGTCGAGGACGGTGACGATCTCGTCGTCACGCCGATGCCGCCCGAACAGTTCAGGCCCGCGCGGATCGAGACCTACGCGGATCATCGGATCGCGATGAGCATGGCGCTCGCCGGGCTGCGCGTGCCGGGTGTGACGATCCTGGATCCCGGTTGTGTGGCCAAGACTTACCCGGATTATTGGCGCGATCTGGCCGGGCTGGGCGTAGAAGTCGCGGGGCTCTGCCCCACACCCCGCCAGGAGCAAGGGTCCCTGGACCCCCAATAATGGGAGGTCCAGGATCGACACGATCCTGGTGGGGTTTGGGGCAAAGCCCCAACCTTTATGTTGCGTATCTCCGCGTCATCCGACCGCAGAACTCCGCGAACTCCTCCGGCACCACCGGCGGACTCGAATGATGGGGTGACAATCCGCGATGCTCGGGCGTGAAGCAGAACGTCACCGTGACGTCGAACTCCGCCAGCGCCAGCATCATCCGATCGAACCAGGCATCCGCGTCCGGCCGGAAACTGTCGGCCCAGGAGATCCCCGTGCGCAGCGACCGCACGCCCAGATCGCGCATCCAACGCACCGCGTCATCGAGCCGGTGATCCTCGAAATGGAACCACTGCACGATTCCCATCGCGGGCGTGTATCGACGGAAGCGCTCGAGCGCCAGTTTCGGCGCGCCGTCCTCGCGCAGCAGCCCCATGTGAAAATGCCGGTAGTAGGACGAACCTTCGGCCTCCTTGTGGCGGGTGGTGGCTCCCCAGGCCATCGGGAGATCGTAGAGGCTGTACCACTGGATGCGCGGCGCCCGACCGATCAGGAGCTCGGCGGTGCGGTCGAGTCCCCACACCTGAACCTCTTCCGCACCGAAGGTCGAGATGCCCACTTCGCTGACCCACACGGGGAGGTTCGTCACCGCGGCGACCTCGGCGAGCTTGGCCGGCCACTCGTCGATCTTCCACAGGTTCCAGTCGAGCGGAAAGCCGTGCACCGCAACCGCCGTCAGCCGGTCGAGCAGGCCGCCCTCCTTCATCCGCAGGATGAAGTCGGGATCGATCGGCGAGATGCCGCCGAGAACGCGGCCGATCGTGCGATTTTCCGCGGCAATCGCATCGGCTGCCAGGCGCGCCATGTTCACGAACAGCGCCCAGTCGGGATCGAGGACCGGATCCCAATGCGACTTGTTGTTGGGTTCGTTCCAGATCATCGCGGCTTCGATCACTGAGCTGCTCCTCGCGCGGGATAGACGGCGGCTGCCCCCGCAGCTGGGGTCGAAGCCTCGCAAAGATAGGTTTCGTCCTCGATCCGCTCGAGGATGCGGAACCCTGCCGCACGCAACATCGCCTCCGTGCAGGCGCGGTTCGGCACCCACCAGTTCGTGGGGTCGTCCGAATAGCGGTGCTCGATGAAGTGCAGCTTGGGATAGCCCGGCGCGTCGAACAGGGCGCGCTCGGTAATATCGCTGTTGTCCGGCACCGCGACGATGTCGGTCGAGCCGCGCTGCAACGATTGAAACACCAGGCGATCAGCGGCCACGTGCTCGCGGATCAGATCGAGTGCGAGCAGCGGATGGCGCAGATGGTAGAGCACGCCCATGAACAGCACGAGATCGAAGCGCTCGCCGAGCGCTGCCACGTCGTAGACCGACATCTGCCGAAACTCGATCGCGAACCCCGAGATCTCGGCGGCGAACCGCGCCTGCGCGAGATAGAACGGGTCTTCATCGATGCCGAGCACGTATGCGGCACCGCGGCGCTTCATCTCGATTGCGTAGAACCCCGCATTGCAGCCGATGTCGAGGACGCGCTGGCCGCTGAGATCGGTCGGAAGCGCCTCGCCGATATGCCGCCATTTGACAGCGGGGTAATCACCCAGAAAATGGTCCGGTGCGGTCCAGATCCCGTTGAGCTGCATGTTGTGAAACCACGGGCCGAGAGAAGAGATGCGCTCGGCGAGCGCGTGCCGGCTCAGGACCATCCGGGTGAGGCTCCTTCGTTGAGGCCGAGAAGTGTGGCGCTCGCGGTTCCGATCGCCAAAGTCGTGACCGAGGCGGGCGAAATCTCCAGCCGCGCCCAGTTGTCGACCGCGAGACCCAGGTGATCGGCGACGATCGCGCGGATGACGTCCGCATGGGTCACGAGCACGATGCGCTCACCCGCAAGCCCGCGGATCAGCGCGCGGGTGCGATGCTGCACCGCGAGCATCGTGTCGCCGGCGGGGGTGGTGGCGAGGCCCCGCGTCGCGTTCCAGGCGCGCCAGGCGGGATCGGCGTCGAGCTGCTCGAAGCGGCACCCCGCCCAGGATCCGAAGTCGATCTCGTCGAGCGCGTCCTCGGTCTCGACCGCGATCCCGTGGCGCGCGGCGACCGCGGCCGCGGTCTGCTGCGTCCGCGCGCGCGGACTTGCGAGCACGCGCGAGATCGGCGTCGTCGCCAACCGGTCCGCCAGGCGCTCGGCCTGCGCCCGCCCGGCCGGCGTGAGGTCGCGTCCGGGCAGGCGTCCCGTCAGGATCTGGCCCACATCGCCGTGCGCGGCATGCCTGACGAGCAGAACGAGACAACTCAACCCGCGACGAAGCTCCGCACCATCTCGCGCGCCTCATCATCGGTGAACTGTTCAGGCGGCGACTTCATGAAATACGCCGACGGACCGCGCAGCACGCCACCCTCGCCGCGGTCCAGCGCGATGCGCACGCAACGCACCGCGTCCACCACCACGCCCGCGCTGTTGGGGCTGTCCCACACTTCGAGCTTGAGCTCGGCGTTGAGCGGAACACCCCCAAAGGTCGTCCCTTCCAGCCGGATATACGCCCATTTCCGATCGGTCAGCCACGGCACGAAATCGCTCGGCCCCACATGCACGTCGCGCTCGGGCAGCGGCACGTCGAACTGGCTCGTGATCGCCTGGGTCTTGGAGATCTTCTTCGAGACCAGCCGTTCGCGTTCCAGCATGTTCTGGAAATCCGCGTTGCCGCCGAAATTCAGCTGGTAGGTGCGGTCGAGCCGCACGCCGCGCTCGCGGAACAGGTTCGCGAGCACGCGATGCACGATCGTCGCCCCCACCTGGCTCTTGATGTCGTCGCCCACGATCGGCAGGCCCCGCTCGGCGAAGCGCGCCGCCCATTCCGGCCTCGACGCGATGAACACCGGCAGGCAGTTCACCACGCCGCAGCCCGCCTCCAGCGCGCGCTCCATATACCAGCTGTTGGCCTGTTCGGAACCGACCGGCAACCACGAGATCAGCACCTCGGTGCCGGTCTCGCGCAGGATCCGCGCCACGTCGGCGACCTCGCTCGCGTCCTCGCGCACCTCGTCGGCGAGGTAGCGACCGATCCCGTCCAGCGTCGGTCCGCGCGCCACGCTCACGCCGGTCGATGCCACGGCGGCGAACCGGGTGGTGTTGTTGGGTGCGGCCCCGATCGCGTCGGCGACATCGCGACCCACCTTGCCGTCCGCCACGTCGAACGCCGCCACGATCTCGATATCGCCGATCCCGTATCCGCCGAGCGTGGTGTTCATCAGCCCGGGGATCGGCTCGTTGCCGGCCGCATCGCGGTAGTAGGTGAGGCCTTGGACGAAGGACGACGCGCAGTTGCCGACACCGACGATGCCAACGCGGATAGGTCTCTTGGCCAACACAAACTGCTCCTCAACAGTGAAGGGTGTAACGTCGCGAACCGCAGCTTTGTTCCTCAGTCCGCCGGTGGCCCGTTCGCCCGGCCGCCGGCGGCATTCCCCGAGGCGAGGCGACGCCCGGGCGGGACGACGGCGCTCGCGATCGCCGCCGCCTGCGGGGCGGCCTCGAGCAGCTCGCCCAGCCTGCGCGTTCGCAGCCGCTCGAGATTGGCGCGAATGCCGGGGTTCTCGTCCACGATCCGGCGCAGATCGGCCGCCCTGATCTCGAGGAGATGGCTGAAGGTCAGGCACCGCACCGTCCCCGGCATCCGGATCCCGCCCAGGATCTCCGTCGACCCCACCTCCTCGCCCGCCGCGATCGGAAAATCCCGCTCGCCGGTGTGCAGCTCGAGCGCCCCCGAGCTCACCAGGAACGCGCGGCCCGGCCGCTGCCCGCGCCGGATCAGCTCCTCGCCCGGGTTGGCGAAGCGGATCGAGAGCAGCATGGCGACATCGTGCAGGATCGCCTCGGGCAGGCCCGCGAACAACGCGAGCGTCCGGATGCGCGCGTCGATCCCGGCGCGGAGATTGAAGCGCAGCCGCCGCTGCAGCCGCGACCGGCGCGTCTCCATGTCGCGCACCAGCTCGGCGTGCAGCTCCTCGCCGATCAGGCTTTCGGCGCGCATGCCGTCGATCTCGTCCGCCTCGAAGCGCAGCGCGATCAGCCGCAGCACCCGGCTCTCCAGCGCCTCCGCGTAGCCCTGGTAGTGCAGGCGCATCGCACCCAGCGCGTCGCCCACCAGGCGCTGGCGGCGCTCGACGATCTCGGCCACGATGGCGGCCACTCGCGCCCCCAGCATCGGCTCGATCCGTTCGTGCATGAAGCGCGCGAGCGAGACCGCCAGCAGGTGGCTCAGCAGCAGCGCCTCGTAGCGCGTGGTCATCTGGTGCATCAGCGGCCAGTCGACCCGGAACACCCGGTGCAGCCTCTGCGCCAGCCGGAACCCGGGCGGCGGCCGCAGCCGGCGGCGCGCCGCGCGAAGATAGCCGAGCCGCCCGTCATAGCGCGCCCCGTCCACCATCGCGTCGGCGGTGCGCAGCAGCTGCTCCACCACGCCGCGGGTCAGCCCGCGCAGCCGGAACAGCTCGAGCAGCAGGGTGCGCTCGCGCGAGGCGATCGTCAGCAGCGCGAGCGAGACGCGGTTCACATCGGTGATCGCCGCGTCGAAGTCGTTGGCCTCCTGCTCGGCCGCGATCCGCGCCTCGAGGTGTTCCACCACGTGGCGCGTGGGGCCGCGCGCGAAGCCGAGCTCGCCCGCGACGCGGCTGGTGCGCGCGCGAACCTCGCCCAGGCCCAGTGCCAGCACCTGGTGGCGCAGCGCCGCGTCGGTGGCCGAGAGCTGGTCGAGCCGCAGCCAGACCACCAGGGGCCGCAGCGTGGTCCCGTTCACCAGCAGCGTCACCAGCACGAAGCCGGTCGCGCAGGTCGCGACCAGATGCGCGGTTGCGACCGACACCAACTCGTTTTCGGTGACCGCCAGCGCCAGCGCCAGCGTGATCGCCCCGCGCAGCCCGCCCCACAGGATCGTCACCTTGTAAGGCGCCGACACCGGCCGCGAGAGCCCGAGCCGGGCCAGCACCGGCAGGATCCCGAACAACACCGCGCCGCGCGCCGCCAGGGCGGCCGCCACCGCCAGCGCGATCAGCATCACGTCGTGCCCGGTCATGCCGAGCAGCAGTCGCGGTACCAGCATCGACGCCAGCACGAACACCAGGCTGCCCGCCCAGAAGGCGAGCTGCTCCCACATCTCACGCAGGAACCGCCACGAGCGCGGCTGCAGCGTCGACGGCCCGCGGGCGGAGAGCGTGAGCCCCGCCGCTGCGACCGCCACCACGCCGGAGAGGTGCAGCACGTCCTCGCACAGGATATAGGCGATGAACGGGAGCGCCAGCGTGAGCGTCACCTCGCCCGCTTTGTTCTCACCGAAGCGCGCGATCGCCAGCAGCGTCAGCCGTCCCAGCAGCATGCCGCCCAACAGCGCGCCGCCGAACGAGACCGCGAACTCCGCGAGCGCGGTCGCGACCGAGATCTGGCGCGCGCCGGTGATCGCCGCCAGCAGGATCGTGAAGATCGAGATCGCCGCCGCGTCGTTCAGCAGCGCCTCGCCCTCCACCAGGCGCGTCAGGCGCGAGGCCGCACCGATGTCGCGGAAGATCGCGGTGACCGCGGACGGGTCGGTGTTGGCGACGATCGCCCCCAGCATCAGGCACACCGTGAGCGACGCGCCGCCGGCGAACGGATAGATCGCGAGCCCGATCGCCGCCGTGCTGACCGCCACCGCCACGATCGCCAGCACCAGCACCGTGGTGGCGTCGCGCGCCAGGCGCCGGACGTCGAGCTCGAGCGCGCCGGCGAACACCAGGATCGGCAGGAATACGGTCAGCACGGTCCCGCTGCTGATCGGCAGCTCGACCACCACGCGCGCCGCCCCGTCGAAGGCGTGGATGTCGGGCGAGGCGAGCAGGTAGTCGGCCCCGCTGCCGATCACGATCCCCATCACCGCGAGCAGCACCGTGCTCGGCAGCATCAACCGCCGGGCCAGCGGCTGGACCGCGCTCACCATCACCAGCAGGCAGGCGATGGTCAGCAGGATCCCCGGCAGTCCCACCATCCGATCTCCCTCGGGCGCAGGCCCCAACGTTCCACGCTCCGCCCGGCCATGCTAGCCAGGGAGTCCGCGGCAGAGACGGGAGAGCTCGGGGTGGAACGCATCGAGATCGACGGCATGGAGGTGGCCCGCACGGTCGCCGAGTTCGTCACCAATGAGGCGATCCCCGGCACGGGCGTGACCGCGGAGGCGTTCTGGCGGGGCTACGCGGCGATCCTGGCCGAGCTCGGCCCCCGCAACGCGGCCCTGCTGCGCCGCCGCGACGAGCTCCAGGCGGCGATCGATGCCTGGCACCGCGAGCATCGCGCCGCACCGTTCGACCGCGCCGCGTACGAGAGCTTCCTGCGCGAGATCGGCTACCTCCTGCCCGTCCCCGACGCCGTCGCCGCCACCACCGCCAATGTCGACGCCGAAATCGCGACTCTCGCCGGCCCGCAGCTGGTGGTGCCGGTGCTCAACGCCCGCTACGCGCTGAACGCCGCCAACGCGCGCTGGGGCAGCCTCTACGACGCGCTCTACGGCACCGACGTGATCGACGACGCCGAGGGCCGCGCGCGCGGCCGCGGCTACAACGAGACCCGCGGCCAGGCGGTGGTGGCACTCGCCCGCGGCGTGCTGGACGGGGCCGCACCGTTGGCCGTGGGCAGCCACGCGGAGGCGCGCCACTACGCCGCCGCGAACGGCGTGCTGATCGTGACCCTCGCGGACGGCCAGAGGACCGCGCTCGTCGAGCCCGCCGGCTTCGCAGGCTATCGCGGCGCGCAGGACAACCCGTCCGCGGTGCTGCTGCAACGCCACGGGCTGCACCTCGAGATCGTGTTCGACCGTGCCAACCCGATCGGGGCCGCCGACCCCGCCGGCATCGCCGACGTGATCGTCGAGAGCGCGCTCACCACGATCATGGATTGCGAGGACAGCGTCGCCGCCGTCGACGACGCCGACAAGGTCGCGGTGTATCGCAACTGGCTCGGCCTGATGCAGGGCACGCTCGCGGCGAGTTTCCCCAAGGGCGGCGAGACGGTCACCCGCACGCTGAACCCCGATCGCGACTACACCGCCCCCGACGGCAGCAAGCTCACCCTGCCGGGCCGCTCGCTGATGCTGGTGCGCAATGTCGGCCACCACATGATGACCGACATCGTGCTCGACGCCGAAGGCCGCGAAACGCCCGAGACCTTCCTCGACGCCGCGATCACGGCGCTGATCGCGCTCCACGACCTCCGCGGCGACCACCCCATCGTCAACAGCCGCCGCAAGTCGGTCTACATCGTGAAGCCCAAGATGCACGGCCCCGAGGAGGTCGCCTTCGCGGTCGAGCTGTTCGGCCGGATCGAGGCGCTGCTGGCCCTCCCCCGCAACACCCTCAAGATCGGCATCATGGACGAGGAGCGCCGCACCAGCCTCAACCTCGCGGCCTCCATCGCGGCCGCCGGCGAACGCGTCGCCTTCATCAACACCGGCTTCCTCGACCGCACCGGCGACGAGATCCACACCTCGTTCGAGGCGGGCCCGATGGTCCGCAAGAACGACATGAAGAACACCGCCTGGCTCCGCGACTACGAGCGCCGCAACGTCGGGATCGGCCTCGCCGCCGGCCTGCGCGGCCGCGCCCAGATCGGCAAGGGCATGTGGGCCGCGCCCGATCAGATGGCGGCGATGATCGAAGCCAAGCGCGCCCACCCGCTGGCGGGCGCGTCCACCGCCTGGGTCCCCTCACCTACCGCGGCCACCCTGCACGCCCTGCACTACCTCGACGTCGACGTCGCCGCACGCCAGACCGCACTCGCGAGCCAGCCCCCCGTCGGCCTCGACGGCCTGCTCGAGATCCCCCTCAGCCCCGGCACCAACTGGGCCCCCGACGACATCAAGTCCGAACTCGACAACAACGCCCAAGGCCTGCTCGGCTACGTCGTGCGCTGGGTCGATGCCGGCATCGGCTGCTCGAAGGTGCCCGACATCAACGACGTGGGCCTGATGGAAGACCGCGCGACGCTCCGCATCTCGAGCCAGCACATTGCCAACTGGCTGCACCACGGCGTGGTCACCCGCGAGCAGGTGCGCGAGACGCTCGAGCGCATGGCGGTCGTGGTGGACCGGCAGAATGCGGGCGACCCCGACTACAACCCGATGGCGCCGGGCTTCGACGGGGTGGCCTTCCGCGCCGCCTGCGACCTGGTGTTCGAGGGGCGCGCGCAGCCGAACGGGTATACCGAGTTCATCCTTCATCGGGCCCGGCGCGAGGTGAAGGCGGCGGGGTAGGAAGGCTGGGGCGCTGCCCCAGACCCCGCAAAGGGCCTTGGCCCTTTGATCCCGTGAATAGAGGATGCGATCCGCGAGCTAGGCGGCGTCGACGAGCCAGTCTTCGCAGCCCAGGCTCTCTGCCGGCTTCGCCGACTTCTCAGTGCCATTCAGCAGTTCATAAAGAACGACATCCGACGTGCACAACGCCGCGGCCTCGATCTTGGAACGCGGCCGCAAATGCGCAGGGCGGTCGCGGATGACGCGGATACAGATGTTGGTATCCAGCAGATAGCGAAGCATCAAAAGCCCTCGCGCTCCTGCGCGCGCGGCTGCTGCCGATCGCCGAGATCGACGCCGGCATCTCCGAAGAAGTCGTCCCACGCCGCCCCACTCGGCACGATGATCCGCCGCGGCCCGTCCCGCAGGATCGTCACCTCGCGCACGTCCTCACCGAACGCAACAGCACGAGGAAGGCGCACCGCCTGAGAGCGGTTCGACAGGAACAAAGTCGTTCGAGCGATCATCTGGCGTACGTTCCTGCGGGATATACGTGTGTTTGGGAACGCGTAATTCGGGAAGCGTTGGTCGCAGCCTGGAGATGCAGCGCCAAATTAAGCATTAAGGACGACACGGTGTAGGTTCCGGCCGAAAGTGAACCGATTTAACCCGGGAGCGGCGGACGGACTCCGTAAGCGCCGCTTGAGACATGATGCCGAGGCTATACGCAATGGAAATGGCATACCAAGTCACCCTCCATTCTTTCCGACGCGGATGAAGGCTGCTGCACGCCGCGTAGAAGGAACGTTGCCGCGCGTGTCCTGGAGAAAACACGATACCACAATTTCTTTGAGAGACGATGGCTGCCGCGAGATGTTTCGTCGTGTCAAAAAGGGGTCGACGATTTTCCCGCAACGTTTCCTAGATCGCTAAAGCCGCTACGCGCTACACATCCGCGAAATGCATTGACGGCCGCCGTGCTGCCCGAAAGTGAAACTATCTTTGTTGTTTTAGAACCATATTTGATTTCTGCTGAAGGGGCCTTGTCCATTGCATCGAATAAGGCCCTTATATCGTCTGGCTTGACAATTGATACTAGAGTGTTGGTATCAAACCAAGTCAGGTCGAACTTCTGATTGTACGGTCCAACTACCACCGTCATCTCGCCCGTTGTACCCTCCGGAAGGGACCAAGTAGAATCGGATGTCCGGACTTCTATGTCTTCAGCATCGGCTCGAAACATAAGGCGGTGATCAACGCTGCCAGCAAAGCATACGTCGGTATGAATATCATCTTGGCTGTGATGGACGGCGATCCAGTTACCTGAGACGGCATCCATCTGCAGCCCACCAACCTGAGCCCGCGCATTCGTTGTTGCAAATAACGCTAAGATGATAAGAATGTGACGCATGTGGCCTCTCAGACTATGAAACGGCAACGGAACGGACTAGGTGAACGTCGAACAGCGATCAGCTGGTAAAAACCCGGATATACCTCGTCGTAACGTTGACCGATCAAAGCTTACCGCGGCCAGTCGGGATTGCCAGAACAGCCTACTAACGCCCCAAGCTTCGCCCGCACCTCCGCCAGCTCCGCCGCACTCACCCGCCCCTTCCGGACCGCCTTGCGGACCCGCCAATCCTGACTCTTCACCTGGTCGGACAGCACCACGCTCGCCGGCGATCCCGCCAGCGCCACCTCAAACGGATACCCCTTGATCCGCGTCGTGGTCGGACAGCACACGATCATGCCCGCGCGCCCATTGTAGCTGGCCGGGCTGAGCACCACCGCCGGCCGGTGCCCGGCTTGCTCGTGCCCCGCTTGCGGATCGAATTGCAGCCACACGATGTCGCCAGCCTCCGGAACGTAGGCCGGCGCCACTACCAGACTTCCCCGCCCACAGCCTCGCCCATATCGATCGACGCATGCCGGTTTTCGTCCGTGATGCCGGCCGCCAACGTCTCGATATCGTAACGCACCGATTGGATCGGCACGATCACGATCCGTCCCTCCTCCTCGCGGACATCGACCGCTTGATCGAGCCGCACATGCGCCGCTTCCAGCACGGAGGCCGGAATTCGCACGGCAGCGCTGTTCCCCCACTTCTTAACCACACCCTGCATGGCAGCACTCCCGTTCACGTATCTACATCGTAGACACATCCGGCGCCGGGAGCAAGGATCATCCCCCGCCCGTCCCGCACCCCGCGACGAACCGAGTGCAACGCCAACGCCCAAGCGGCCGAGCCGAACCGTCCGAGTGGAGACTCCCCTACACTCCCCCGGCGCCACAACGGCGCGGCCCCGAGGAGCGCTTGATTTGTCCAACGAATTTCAAGTTGCCCCGCTCACCCGCCGCCCATGCGTGAAAACCTCGAACCCATCCCCCCGCGCCACCCCCACCAGCGTCATCCCGCACCCGTCGGCCACCCGCAGCGCCAGCCCCGTCGGCGCCGACACCGCCACCAGCACCGGCGCCCCCATCACCGCCGCCTTCTGCACGAGCTCCACCGAGATCCGGCTGGTCATCACCACCACTCCGTCCGCCGCCGCGACGCCCTCCCGCGCCAGCGCCCCGCCCAGCTTGTCGAGCGCGTTGTGCCGCCCGACATCCTCGCGGATCGCCACCAGCCCCCGCTCCGGCGTCCAGAACGCCGCCCCGTGCACCGCCCGCGTCGTCCGCCCCAGCGCCTGCG
>CAXTVZ010000007.1:29876-35773 GCA_964247685.1 uncultured Acetobacteraceae bacterium | reverse complement strand
CCCTGCGTGACGCTGCTCTCATGGCCGGTGGCCTCGATATAGACGTCGCATCCATAGCCGTCGGTCAGGTCCTTGACCTTCTGAACCACGTCCTCCTTGAACGGGTTCATCACGATGTCGGCGCCGAACTTCTTCGCGAGCTCGAGGCGGTCGTCCTTGCCATCGAGCACGATCAGCGTCGAGGGGTTCTTCAGGCGCGCCGCACCGACCATCCCGAGGCCGAGCGGACCGGCACCCGACAGCACCACCACATCGTCGAGCTGGATCAGGCCGCGGTTCACCGCATGCACCGAGCACGCATAGGGCTCGACCAGCACCGCCTTTTCCATCGGAACGCTGTCGGGCACGCGATGCGTGCGGCTCTCCCTGGGAAAGCGCATGTATTTGGCCATGCCGCCGTTGACGTTTTTCTGGAAGCCGTAGAGGTCGTGCTTCTCGCACATCCAGTATTCGCCGCGGCTGCAGTAGCGGCATTTCTCGCACGGCACGATCTGTTCGGAGATCAGTCGGTCGCCAACCTTGTATAGCCCCGCGGCCGCGACGTTGGTTCCGATCTCGACGGCACGGCCGATGAACTCATGGCCGGGGATCATCGGCGGCTTAACGTAGCGGGCCTGGCCTTTGTTGTCGCCCCAGAAGGACGGCGCGCCGCCATAGGTCTTGATGTCGGACGCACAAATGCCGCAGGCCTCGACCTCGATGATGATGTCGTCGGGGCCGGCGCGGGGAACGTCGACCTGCTCGAGCCGGTAATCGCCGGGTGCGTAGGCGACCACCGCCGTCATCTTGTCGGGCAGGCTGGCGCCGGAGGTTGGCGAGCCGACGTTCTGAGTGTCCATGGGATGCTCCCGAGAGCTCTTGCGATTGCAGTTCTAGGCGAGGCGGCGGGCGAGGCCGTCGGCCAGCGTGCGCAGGATCAGTTCGCAGGAGGCCGCACCCGCATCGAGCACGCCGCGCGACCGCTCGCCGAGCCGGGCGGCACGGCCGCGTCTGGCAACCAGATCGCGCGTGGATTCGAGCCCTGTCGCGGCTGCCTCCTGCAACGCGCGCAGCGTCGCGGCGAGATCGGCGCCGTCGCCTGTGGCGGTCACGGCCGCGATGCGCGCGGGCGTCAGCACGTCGACCAGCGTCTTGTCGCCGACCTTGGCATCGCCGAGATCGGCGACGGCGGCTTCGCCTTTGGTGAGCATGGCGCCGATCGTCTCGGCATCGATGACATCCCTGCCCTCGAGCGCCTCGGCCATCTCGGTGAACAGCGAGCCGTAGAGCGGCCCCATCGAGCCGCCGATATCGGACAGCAACGTGTCGCCGATCGTGGCAAAGCCCGTGCGCAGATCCGCATCCTTGCCGTCCAGCCGCTGGATTACCAGCCGGAAGCCCTTGGCCATGTTGGCGCCATGATCACCGTCACCGGTGGCACCATCGATCTCGGAGAGATGGTCGCGCGCCTCGACGATGGCCTGCGCGATCTCGATCGCGACGGGTCCTGCCTCCTGCAGCGAAATCGTCCCGGCCATGCTCAGCTCCCCGCCACCGTCAGCCCGATCGAACGTGCCGGTGCGCGCAGCAGTCGATCGAGCTCGCCGTCGAGCCTGGTGATTGTCAGCGAGACGCCCATCATTTCGAGCGAGGTGAAGTAGTTGCCGACGAGACGGTAGGTCGGCGTGATGCGCCGCTGCTTCAGCATCTCGTGGACGTGCCCGTAGAGGATGTACAATTCCATTAGCGGCGTCGCACCCAGCCCCGAAATCAGGACGCTGACATTTTCGCCGGCGAAATCGAGATCGGCGAGGATCTTGTCGACCATGATGCCGGCCATCTCGCGCGCAGGTGCGACCGGCAGCACCGCGATGCCGTGCTCGCCGTGATGGCCGATCCCCACCTCCATCGTGCCGGGCTCGATGGTGAAGTTCGGTTTGCCATTCGCCGGGATGGTGCAGGCCGACAGGCCGATGCCGATGGACCGCGTGTTGGCGATCGCCTTGTCGGCGGACGCGATCACCGCGGCAAGGTCCGCACCCTCGGCCGCCTTCGCCCCGCCGGTCTTCCACATGATGATCTCGCCCGCGACGCCGCGCCGATGCTCGGGCTGGTCGGGAGGTGCGGACGCGCAATCGTCGTTGGCGACCACCGTCGAGACCTCGATCCCGTCCTTGGCGGCGAGCTTGATCGCCATCTTCACGTTCATGTTGTCGCCGGCATAGTTGCCGTAGAGGCAGGCCACGCCGCGGCCCTGGTCGGCCTCGCGGAAGGCGGCATGAAAACTCTTCGCGGTGGGGGAGGCGAACACTTCACCGATGGCGACGGCGTCGCACAGTCCCGGTCCCACGTAACCCAGGAACGCGGGCTCGTGGCCGGAGCCTCCACCCGTAACCACGCCGACCCGCGGCGCACCGCCGCGAGGTGAAGCGGACCGCAGCACGCGCGGATGGTCGGTGGCGGCGAGCAGATCCGGATGGACGGCGAGCACGCCGAGGAGGCTCTCCTCGGTGACCTGATCGGGGTCGTTGATCACGCGGTTCATGTGCCGCTTCCTCCTCAAGCTTGCAGGCGCGCCTTCAGCCCGTCGTTGCATCCGACACTTGCGCTGCGATGCACATTTGTCAAACGCAAGATCACTTGCGCGAGACCGTGGCGATGCTCTTATGTGGCTCCGGACAATGATTCAGATACCTCAGGACGCATGCGGCGACGTTCGAGTGAACGGTTTCTCAACTGCGTCTGAGAATCCGTCCAAAACTTATCCGTTTGTGCAGTGCGGTAGAGACAAGGAGCAACGGCCATGAAAATCGCGATCGGCTGCGACGAGGCGGCCTTCGAGCTGAAGGAGATGCTGGCTTCGCTCATGCGCGAGGACGGTCACACGATCGACGATTTCGGCACGTTCGAGGCGAAGCCGGTGTTGTATCCCAACATCGCCTTCGCGGCCGCGCAGTCGATCGTCGAGGGCCGCAACGAGCGTGGCGTGCTGCTCTGCGGCACCGGTATCGGCATGGCGATCAGCGCCAACAAGGTTCCGGGCATCCGGGCCGCCCAGGCGCATGATCCCTATTCCGCCGAGCGCGCGCGCAAGAGCAACGACGCCCAGATCGTCACGATCGGTGCGCGGGTGGTGGGACCCGAGCTCGCCAAATCGATCATCCGCGCCTGGCTCGCCTCCGATTTCGAGGGCGGCCGTTCGAACGCGAAGGTCGACGCGATCAAGGCCTATGAGCGTGGCGAGCACGTGCCGGCCGCTTGAGCGCGTCCGAACGCAACGGCGCGGGCATGGACAAGCCGGCCGCGCGGTATCAGGAGCGCGGTGAGGTCAGGGTCGAAACCCTGATCGAGATCGCCACGCTATACTACTACGAGGACGTGACGCAGGAGGAGCTGTCGCGGCAGTTCTCGATGTCGCGCGCCAAGATCAGCCGACTTCTGCAGCGCGCGCGTGCCGAGGGACTGGTTGAGATCCGCGTGCACCAGCCGAGCTCGGTCGGGGCCGAGCTCGAGCGCCTCTTCGTCGAGCGCTTCGGCATCGCACGATTGCTGGTCTCGGTCGACCATCGCGATCCCGACGCGCAGCGCAACGCCGTCGCGCGCCTGGTCGCGGTCCATCTCGAAAAGACGCTGCTGCCCGGCAGCACCGTCGCCGTCGGCATGGGCCGCAACGTCGCCGCGGTCGCGGACGCCCTGGTGACCCCGCCGCGCGGCGGCGTGACCTTCGTGTGCGCGATCGGCGGCTCGCTGCGGGCCGGCGAACACATGAACCCGGACCATATCTGCCGCAGGCTGGCGGCCCGCTTCGGTGGCGAGAGCGAGACGCTCTACGCACCGGCGCTCGTCACCAACGCCATGGTCCGCGACGAGCTCTACCGCAACGACACGGTCAAGCTGACCCTCGATCGCGCGCGCCGCGCCGACATCGCGCTGATCGGCATCGGCGACCTGTCCGAGGACAGCAACATGGTCCGCATGGGCTGGTTCTCGCCCCAGGAGATCGCCGAAGCGCGACTGGGCGGCACGATCGGCGACACGATGGGCTACGACTTCATCGACATCCACGGAAGGCAGGCGAACACCAGCATGCAGGGGCGGGTGATCGGATTGTCACGCGACGATCTCGCGCGCATCCCCGATGTCATCGCGATCGCGTCGGAGAACACCAAGGCGCCGGCGATCCTCGGCGCGTTGAGGACCGGTGCGATCAACACGCTCGCGACGTCATACACGAACGTCCACACCATCTTGCGCCTGGACGAAGCGACGCGCACGGTCGGGAACGGAAGAACCCCGCCCTGAGGCCGAACACCTCGAAGCACGCCCCCAGAGCTTGGTGGTGCCCGCCGGGGGATTCGAACCCCCACGCCATCCGGCTGCGGATTTTAAGTCCGCTGCGTCTACCGTTCCGCCAGGCGGGCCCCGAGCGCACCGATCTACCCGATGCGCAGCAATCCCGCACCGTGCTGCCGGAGCCAGTCTTCCGCGAAGCGTTCGTGCGGCGTGAGCTCGGCCACGAACGCCCAGAAACCTGGGCCGTGGTCCATGTGCCGCAGATGCGCGAGCTCGTGCGCGACGACGTAATGCTGGACCTCGCGCGGCGCCATCACGAGCCGCCAGTTGAACATCAGCGTTCCGGTCGCGGTGCAGCTGCCCCAGCGCGTGCGCGTGTCCTTGATCGCCATCCGCCGCGGGCAGAGCCCGGCCGCCGCCGAGATGGCGGTGACCAGGGCGCCGAGGCGTCGCCGCGCCTCCGCCCGGAGGAAGTCGCCCAGGCGGCGCGCGAGGAACTCGGCCTCGCCGCTCACCACGATCGTGCCGCCGGCGATCCAGGCGCCCCCCCGCCCCTCGGGCGCGTGGCGCACCAGGTGGGGGACGCCCTCGACCGGCACGGTGCACCCGGCCGCGAAGCGGATTGCTGAGGGGAGCGCCGCCAGGCGGTCGGCCAGCCAGTCGGCGTGCTCGCGCAGCAGACCCACGCCCACCAGCCGGCTCGTGCGCCGCGGCAGCGTCACCACCACCGCGCCACTGCTCGCATCGACCCGCAGCGACACGCGCCTGGCCCGCTCGCTCCGCTTCCAGCGCACCGGCGCCTGCAGGCTGCCGAACGACAGCATCTCCTCGCCCGCCTCGCGCGTCGCCTCGCGTTTGCCGACCCGGGCGCGCGCCGTCACGACTTGCCCACCCGGCGCACCCGCACGCCCGCGGCACCCCGCCGGCCCGGCGGCACGCGGCCCGGCCAGTCGACGATGTGATGCTCGAGCGGGCCCGCGACCCGCTCGCTGACCGTGCGGCCGCTGACCGACACACCCGCCGCCTGCACGGTGCCCGCCTTGCCCGACACCAGCGGGTGCCAGTCCGGCAATCCCTTGCCCTCGGACAGCAGCCGGTAGGCGCAGCTCGGCGGCAGCCAATCGATGGCGGCGAGTGCGGCCGGTGTCAGCTGCACGCAGTCCGGCACCCGGCGCCGGCGGCGGGTGTAATCGGTGCAGGCGCCCGTCTCCCCGTCGAGCAGGCGGCAGGCGACGTTGGTGAAGCGGAGCGTGCCGTCATCCTCGCGGATCTTGTGCAGGCAGCACCGTCCGCACCCGTCACAGAGCGATTCCCACTGCGCCCGCGTCATCGCCGCGAGGGGCAGGGTCTCCCAGAACGGTTTTTCCGGCGCCATGAAGAGAGTGTAGAGGTTTCGGCCGGCAAGCTGAACAGCCTCATCCGGTTTCCTCGGCCGGGTAGGGCAGCAACACCGGCGCGGGCGGCGGCGGCCGACGGAATGCCAGCAGCAGCCCGCCCGCGAGGAACGACGCGAGAAGAAAGGGAAGCAGGGCGGGGAGCGCGAGGCGCCGCCCGATCAGCAGCGGCGAAGCGCCGAGGCGGCGCGCCGTGCCCCACTGCCCCGCAGGCCACCGCGCCATCGCGCC
>CAXTVZ010000007.1:27041-29776 GCA_964247685.1 uncultured Acetobacteraceae bacterium | reverse complement strand
GCGTCGCGCAGCACTCCGAGCACGCGCAGCGCCGCCTCGGGATGCGGGGCGGCGGCCGGGATCGCCCAGCTCGACCGCTCCGCCAGGCTGTCGCGCCACTGCACGCCGATGCCCGGACGCGGCCCTGCCGCTTGCAGGAGCGTCGTCGCAGGGGCGGCCGTCATCAGCACCGCGCCGGAGCCCAGCACCCGCAGCGCCTCCTGGCCGTCCGTCCACCACACGACATAGGGTCGGAGCTGGTCGAGCTTGCGGAAGGCCCGGTCGGCGCCCGCCTTCGTGGCGAGAACCCCGTAGATGTTGGACGGGGCCACTCCGGCTGCCAGCAGCGCGATCTCGAGCGTGCCGTCCGGCCGGCGCGGCAGCCCGCGCTTGCCAGGCAGGCGAGCCAACTCCCAGAAATCGCGCCAGGACGGTGCCCCGGCATCGCGGCGTTCGTCCCAGCCCAGCACCAGACGACGGGCCGGCCCCGCGATCCCGCAGTCACCGTCGTCGTCGAGCCGCCGCAGCAGCCCCGCCGCGCAGGCGGTGGCCAGTCCGGCGTTGCCGAGTAGGACGAGATCGGGCCGTGCGACACGATGCGCCGCGCTGTCTTCGAGGGTCGATCGCACAGCGTCGCCGGCCTCGGTCGCCACGTGGAGCGACACGCCGAGCCCGGACAGCCGGTCGCAAAGGCCGGCGCGAAGTGCTGTCGCAATCCCGTCCTCCGACACCACGGCCGTCACGGTGACGCGGCTCGGCGTCGCCGGTGCCGCGGCCGTCAGCATCGCGCCGAGGCCGGCGCCGAGCAGGGAACGGACAACCATGCGCCGGACGGTCCACGCACCGGACGCCCGCGTAAAGAGCCCGCCGGCCGGAGATGTG
The DNA here is from genome assembly GCA_964247685.1 of uncultured Acetobacteraceae bacterium. Taxonomy (GTDB): domain Bacteria; phylum Pseudomonadota; class Alphaproteobacteria; order Acetobacterales; family Acetobacteraceae; genus CAXTPV01. The sequence continues at coordinate 28,915 of CAXTVZ010000007.1, read as the reverse complement.
CGTCGATCACTCCTCCGGATGCGGGAAGGCGGTCGCCTGGGACGTGCGCCACGCGACCGAGGCGCCGTTCGGCAGGCGCGCCCGGGCCAGGTCGCGCGGGGTCAGCGTGCCCGCCGGTCGCCGCACGACGAGCATCGTGCCGTCGGCGAGCTGCAGCCGGAGCCGAAGCTGATCTCCGACCTGCCGGTGCTCGACAAGTGTCACGGGAAGGGCGGCACCACCGAGCGCGTTGGCCTCGAGGGCGGCAAAGGCGATATGGTCGGGCCGCACCGCCAGCAGGCAGAGTGCGTCTGCGCCCACGTCCTCATGGCGCTGCGCGGGCATGGCCTGGCCGCAGGCAAGCCGCACCATGGCGTCGCGATCGTCGTCCGGATCGACACTCTCGACCCGGCCGGTCAACAGGTTGGCGCCGCAGATCGCCGCCGCCTCGACGGCCGAGGCAGGCTGCGCGAACAGCTCGGCGACGGTGCCGAGGCGCCGGATCCCGCCCGCCTCCTCGACGCCGATGCGATCGGCGACCGCGAGCATCTCGCGGCTGCTGGCGCTCGCGAGCACGACGCCCACCCGCTCGCCGGTCGCGAGCCGGCGCAGCATCGTCTGCAGTCGGGCGCGCGGCGCTTCGTCGAGCGCGCCGAACGGATCGTCGAGCAGCAGCACGGGGTGGAGGCTGGCGAAGGCGCGGGCCAGCAGGCAGGCGCAGCACTGCTCCGGGTCGAGATGCGGCACGGCCAGGCGCGCCCACGGCTCGAGGCCGGCGAGTGCCAGCAAGGCGGCGAGCCGACGCCGGCGTTCGGTGCGCCCGCGCAGGCGCGTCGCGAGCGCGAAGTCGATGTTCCCGGCCACATCGAGTTGGGGAAACAGCACGTCCTCGCGGCCGAGCATGAGCGCATCGCCGCCAGCCGCGCGGCCGATGCGTGCGAGGAGGCGCCGGCGCGTGCGGGGCTCGACCGAGAGGACTCCCAGGCATTCGCCCGGCGCGGGAAGGAGGGCGGCGGATTCGAGCATGCGGGGCGAGGGATCTTTGCAACACGTGATCGGCGTTGTTCCAACGGGCGGAGGAACTCAGCAACCGGCGGATCGACCCCGCGTTCGCACCCTCGCATCAAACGGGAGACGAATCGATGAACGCATCGAAACAGGCTCAGAAGGCGGCGGACGCAACGCAGGAGCAGCTCCTGAACCTGCGCGCCCAGGTCGAGCAGTTGCTGAACGAGCGCGTGACCCCCGCTTTGAGCGATGCCGCAGGGCGTGCCGAAGCGGCGGTCACCACGGCGCGCGACTATACCTCGGCGTCCGCCGACAGCGTGTCGAAGAAGGTGCGGGGACAGCCTTTGATCGCGGTCGCCGTGTCCGCGGCCGTGGGCTACCTGCTCGGCCGGATCGCCCGATAAGCGTCGTGCGCGGCGGCCGCTCGCGGCCGCTCGCGACCTGGCGACGCCATGAACGCACCACCGGCAGTCGCGCCGGGCAGCGAGGAAGAGAATGAAGATAGTCAGGCTTGGTCGTGCAGCGCTCGAGGCCGAGCTTCTGCGTCTTCGCTTCGTGGCACTCCGGACGGCTCGTCGGGCGGCGTTTGCGGCGATCGCCGGGGTGTTCGGACTGCTCGCATTCGTCACGTTGCATATCGCGTTGTTCTTCGTGCTGGAACTCGACGCGCACATCACGCCGGCCTGGTCGGCGGTGATCGTGGCCGGCGGTGACGCCTTCCTCGCGTTGCTGCTTCTGCTGGCCGCACGCAGTGGCGCTCCGAGCGCTGTCGAGATCGAAGCGCGGATCATGCGCGACCGAGCCATCTCGGAGCTTCGCACATCGGTGGCGATCGCGACCTTCACGGGACCCGCGGCACGCTATGCCGGGCGAGGCGCCTTCAGCCT
>CAXTVZ010000007.1:11381-26941 GCA_964247685.1 uncultured Acetobacteraceae bacterium | reverse complement strand
TCGCGACCTTCACGGGACCCGCGGCACGCTATGCCGGGCGAGGCGCCTTCAGCCTAGCAAGGCGGGCCTTTCGCCGCCGCTAACACAAGGCAGGTTAAGGAGGGCGTTCCCTCCTGGCGGGGTGAAGTACTAAAGCTTTTTGCTCTTCTTCAGAACACCGTCCGAGGTCGCGACCCTAGTTCGTCTAGCTCGTTCTGTTCCTTGCGCACCCGCACGGCCAGTTCCGCCTTTCCGAACGCTTCGAGGGTGTTCTCCGCAAGTTCGGCCGCGGCCCGGGCTGCATCGAGCGTCGCCCTGGCATGGCTGACATCGGTGGTGGTCGCCTCCCAGGCGAGCCGTGTCTCGGAGGCGTGACGGAGGCCCCGGGGCAGCCAGCGCGCATACGCTTCGACCATCTCGTCGCCGGCGGTCACGTCGGCTGCGACTTCCGCTTCCTGCAGCAAACGGCGGTCGGCTTCTTCGGCGTAGGCCTGTGCCTTGCTCTCCTCGGCGATGGTCTCGGCCAGCCGTTTCTTCGCGTCCGCGATGGCCTGCTGCCGCAGCTTGACCATGGAGATCAGGGTTTCACGACGCATGTGTCGACCCGAGCGTGGCGCCGAGTGCCTTTAAGCTTTCAGGGATGGTGCTGCGCTCCTCGCGACCCTGACACAGCACACCCTCGATAAGCGGTCCGATCGTCACGGCCTCATCCGCCTGGGGATCGGCGCCGCGTCGATAGGCTCCCAGCCGCACGAGGTCTGCCATTTCCCGCCAGGTGGCGAGGATCTGCCGCGCCTTCGTCACGCGTGCCTCATCGGGCGGCGGGAGGCAGCCGCGTGACGCGCGTGAGACCGAACGCAGCACGTCGATCGCCGGAAAGCGGCCCGTATCGGCGATCTGCCGGTCGAGGATGACATGGCCATCCAGGATGCCGCGCACCGCGTCGGCCACGGGCTCGTTATGGTCGTCGCCTTCCACCAGAACTGTGAACAGCCCCGTGATGCAGCCGGTCTTGCGACCTGGAATTTCAGGGCCTGGACCCGCGCGCTCCAGCAGCCGCGGGAGCTCGGCGAACACGCTCGGCGGATAGCCGCGCGTGGCCGGCGGCTCGCCCGCAGCCAGGCCGATCTCGCGCAGCGCCAGGCAGAAGCGGGTGACGCTGTCCATCATCAGCAGGACGGATGACCCGTTGTCGCGGAAGTGCTCGGCCACGGCCATCGCGGCATAGGCTGCCTCGCGCCGCAGAAGTGGTGGCGCATCTGAGGTCGCAACCACCACGACCGACCGCGCCAGTCCCTCGGCACCGAGCGTGTCCTCCACGAACTCGCGGACCTCCCGGCCCCGCTCGCCCACCAGCGCCACGACGTTCACGTCGCTGGACGCCTGGCGCGCGAGCATGCCGAGCAGGGTCGACTTGCCTACGCCCGAGCCCGCGAACATGCCCAGACGCTGGCCGGCGCGCATTGTGGTGAAGAGGTCGAGCGCGCGGACGCCGAGTTCGAGCGGCGGTCCGAGCCGCCCACGGCTGGTCGGCTCCGGCGCCGACGCGCGCGGGTCGCGGCCCGGACCGGCCGGAAGCGGGCCCTTGCCGTCGAGCGGGCGCCCGAGCGGATCGACGATGCGGCCCAGCCAGCCATCGGACACCGCGAGCAGATTGGCACCTCGGCCGCGCAAGGCGGGGACCACGCGCGCGATGCTGCCGGCGCCCACGCCCTCAAGTGGGCCGAACGCCATGGCGCGGGTCAGCCCGTCGCGGAACGCGATCACTTCTGCGTCCACAAAGCGGCAGTCACGCATGCCGAGCGAGATGCGGTCCCCGAGCCGGATATGCGGGGCAATTCCGGCGATGTCGACCGACAGACCGGCCGCGGCCACGACACGACCCTCGACACGGAAGGGCGCGATGTTCGCGAGCTCGCCTCGAAGGTCGGCAAGGCGATTTTCGAGGGTAACAGCGGCCATGTGCAACCCTTGGTAAGCGTGGACCGCAAATAGACACGCAGAAGGTGAAATTTGTATGGACGAGCACAACCTGAAAGCGATATAGATCTCTGCAGACACGCGGAGGTAGCAGAATGCGTTCTCTTCTCGTCACCAAGGATGCGCAGGCAGCAGAAATCCTAAGTGATTTCCTGCGCACCAACGACATCGTCGCCGAGCACGCTTCGGCGGGCGAAGACGCGCTCGAGATGGTGCGGCACTATGATTTCGACGTGGTGATCGCCGAGGGCGCGCTCGCCGACATGGATGTCCTTGAGCTGGTTCGCCGGTTGCGCATCGCCCGGATGGATGTGCCGGTCCTGGTGCTGGCCGCGGCCGGCCGGTCCGACCTTCGCGTGCGGCTGTTCTCAGCCGGGGCCGACGACGTGATCGTGCGCCCCTTCGACACGGCCGAACTCGTGGCACGCATGCGTGCCGTGCTCCGCCGCTACCGCGGCTTCTCGGATGCGAGCCTGACCGTGGGACCGCTGACGATCCGACAGGACCGCCGCGAGGTTGCGGTCGGCGGGGCCGAGGTGAAGCTGACGGGCAAGGAATACGCGATCCTGGAATTGCTGGTGCTCCGTCGCGGCTCCGTGCTTACGAAGGACGCGTTCCTCAACCACCTCTACGGCGGCATGGACGAGCCGGAAGCGAAGATCATCGACGTCTTCGTCTGCAAGCTCCGCAAGAAACTGGCTGTGTGTGGCGCCGACAACCTGATCACCACAGTCTGGGGCCGTGGCTACATGCTGCGCGACAGCAGCCGCGAACAGGGAGCCAAGGAGCCCGCGAAGGTCGGCGCGATGCTCAGCGCCGCCTGATCACGGTCAGGCACCATTCATACGGTGAACTGCTCGACGATGATTCGCTCGGACAGGTTCAGCGCCGGATCGAACAGCAGGACGATCCGGACCGAGCGGTCTTCGCTGACCGCAACGGAGACCACGTCGCGGACTTCGGTGAAGTCCGCGACCGCAGCCACCGGTCGCTTGTCGGCCTCGAGCACCTCGAAGCCGACATCCACCGTGCTCGGCAGCAGGGCCCCTCGCCATCTGCGCGGACGAAAGGCGCTGATAGGCGTCAACGGAAGGAGATTGGCTGACAGCGGCACGATCGGGCCATGCGCGGAAAGGTTGTAGGCGGTCGACCCCGCTGGCGTGGACACCAGCACGCCGTCGCAGATCAGCTCGGACAGCCGTACTTTCCCATCGACTGTGATCCGGATCTTGCCGGCCTGCCGGGTCTGGCGGAACAGGAACACGTCGTTCAGCGCCAGCGCCTCTTCCACGACGCCGGACTGTGTGACCGCGTGCATGCGTAACGGATGCAGGATGGCCGCCTGCGTCTGCGCCAGGCGCTCGGGAAGGTCGTCCTCGTCGAAGCTGTTCATGAGGAAACCGACCGAACCGCAATTCATCCCGTAGACCGGCACGGAGTAGCTCATCGTCTCGTGCAGCGTCTCCAGCATGAAACCGTCACCGCCGAGACAAACCACCACCTGGGCTTCGGCGAGCGGTGTGTCGCCGTAGCGGGCGATCAGGCGGGCGGCACTCTCCTGGGCGAGCGACCCGGCGCCGGCGCGAAAGGCGATGCGGGTCAACGGTGGCCCAGCACCCGAGCTCGGCTCTAGCTCCTGCTGCGCCGAAGTGTCCGCGCGGGACGCGTCCGCCTCAAGCTCCAAGTCGTCGGTGCTCCCAGACCGGCATGTCACGACGGATGGTCTCCGTCATTCTCCTGTCGATGGTCGCGGTCGCCCAACCCACGCCACGCGAGGCCGTCGCGATCACGGTTCCCCAAGGGTCGACGACCATGCTGTGCCCGAAGGTGAAGCGAGACTCACCGTTCGCATCGAAATGGCGGCCGGTGGTGGCCGCGGCCGCGAACCAGCTCTGCGTCTCGATGGCCCGCGCGCGGATCAGCGTCTCCCAGTGGGCCTCACCCGTCTCGGCGGTGAATGCCGCCGGCAGCAGGACGAGCTCGGCCCCGCGCTCGCGCAAAGCAGAGAACAGCCCAAAGAAGCGAAGATCGTAGCAGATCGCGCAGCCCACCCGGATGTCACCGACGTCGAACGTGACGACGTCCTCGCCACGCCCATAGAGATCGCTTTCGCGGTAGCCGGTGCCGTTGGGGGTGATGATATCGAACAGGTGGATCTTGCGATAACGCGCGATCTCGCGGCCGTCGGGATCGAAGACCAGGCTGGTGTTGAACAACCGATCACCGACGCGCTCGCCGATCGACCCGCAATGCAGGACGACGCGCTCGTCGCGCGCCAGGCGCTGCAGCTCGCCGTAAAGGCTATCATCGCTGGCCCGCGCGCCAGGCGATGGCAGCGTCGCGGCGGCAGCCAGCTTCGTGGCGCGTGTGCCACCGAGGCAGCTCCAGGTTTCCGGCAGCACGACGAGGTCGCTGCGGTCGGTCCGCACCGCGTGTCCGACCAGCTGACGGGCGACGCGAAGATTGTCGGCCAGCGCATCTGTCGGTGCCATCTGCAGAACGGTCACGCGCATCGATCAACACTCCCGCGGCTCCGGCCGCGGCACGCGCGTGGCGCGGAGGTCAATGCTCGCCCGATATTGTCCTGGCCAGCGCGATCATCGCGGGCGGCAGGTCCTCGGCGAGCACCGCATCATATTGACGGGACAGCGACCGCCGCAACCAGACCGACAACGCGGCCCCGTCATCGCCCTGCGTTCGCACCGGCGGCATGTGCCTGGGCGGTTTGTCTCGGACAAGAAAGGAGGCGCTACTCATGGAAAGTGAGCGCCGCGGCGGAGATCAGGTTCCCGAACAAGGCGGGAAGACTTCGCATCGTGTCGCAGGAGAGTCATCGCCGCGTTCTCGACATCGGTCGAAGACGCCGAGAGCGGAAAGCGGATCGGCGACGGAACCTGGCCGCGGATCGCATCCCGGACGCGGTCATCGCGCCGGATCACGCCGCCGAGCGACGGCACGTAATGGAGATAGTTGTCGCTGACGCGGGCGAGCGTGGCGAAGGTCTGCTGCCCGCCCATGTGGTTCCCCGCCTGGTTGATGATGATGCGGGCATCGATCGCGTCCTCCGAGCCGATCGCGCGCCGGTCGCCCACATGGACCTTGAGGAACACGTAGGCATCCGTGAGCGAGGTGGGCTCGTCGGTGACCACGAGAAGCAGCGTGTCGCTCCAGCAGGCCAGGCGTCGCGCCATGCGATCGATGCCCGCGCCGAGATCGATCAGCACCACGTCGTAGATCTGGTCCTCCCCAAGAAGCAGGAGCAGGCGCTCGATCGAGGCCGCGGGCAGCGAGGCCAGTTGCTCGGAGCCCGCGCGGCCGGCCAGCACGTCGAAGCCGCCCTCGACATGGCGGGTGACCGACTGGGCGAGTGTTTCCATGCTGTCGAGCAGCGTGCCGAGGTCGCGGTCGGGGGCCAGCCCGAGCTGCACGTCCACGTTGGCAAGCCCCAGATCGCCGTCCACGAGCAGGACACGCCGGCCCGCGCGCGCCAGCGTGCAGGCGAGCGCGATCGAGAACCACGTCTTGCCGACGCCTCCCTTGCCGGAGGCGATCGCACATCGAAGCTGGGAGCTCATGCCCATTTTTCCTCTTTCTGCGCGTGCTGCAGCCGTCCGGACCGGTCGGCCTCGGTTCGACCAGCGCTCGCGTGCAGTCGTTCCGCGATCATGGATGCCGTCAGAGGTTCGAGGCCGCCCGCCAGCTCGGGTCCGGTGCCGCACATCGTGAGCAGAAGCCTCGAGCGGAACGCCGCCTCAACCACGGCACCGATCCGGCGGCTCACATCCATGCGGGTCGCGATCAGGCGGCGCGCGCCCGCCGTTGCGTAGTCGAGCGCCGTCTCGGCGGCTTCGCTCGCGTCGAGGCCGGCCGGCAGAACGAACACGATTTCCGCCCCGATCTCGCCGGCGAGCGCCTTGAGGAACGCCGCGTCCTTCTCATCGGACATCACGAGTCCCGGGCCGTCGATCAGGACGGCCGCGTCGCCTTCGCGGCGGCGCACTGCGCGCTGGAGCTGCTGGGCATCCTCGGCGACGATCAGCGGCAGGCCGAGGATGCGTGTGACGGAAGCGAGTTGTTCCGTGGCACCTGCCTTGCGGCTGTCGACCGAGATGATGACCGGCGGCGTGCCCGCCATCACCAGCCGGGTCGCGAGTTTCAGCACGGTGAGGCTCTTGCCCGCGCCCGGTTCGCCCGCGAAGAACAGCGGGCGGGCGCCGCGGGTGAGCGGCAGGTCGCCGAACGCAAGCGTCTTGGTGACGGCGTGGAGGAGGTCCGCTTCCATCAGCCGGGCGGCGAGATCGGGCCCGATGCCTTGCCAGGCCAGCGCGTCCCGCCGCTGCTGCAGCGTGATTCCGCCGGATGCCGGGTCGGGCGGCGGAGGGCTGGGATCCGGTCGGTCGACGGAGGCGAGGATTTCGACCCCGCCGCCGGCTTCGGCCGCGATCTCGCGGGTCTCGAGGATCAGCGCGTCATCGCCCAGTGCGCGCCGCAGCGACGCGAGAGCGGCGGCCAGATCCGGTCCGGAGAAGACGCGGAGTTTCACGAGATAACCATCAGACCGTCTCTACGGTCTTGATACGCGCCCGCAGTGAAATTTCCGTTTGCGACATGACCGGTGTGGCCGGGCGCACGCGATCGACGATCGCGCGGACATGGGCGCGCAGATGCTGGCTCACGAGCAGCACCGGCGTCTCGCCGGTCCGGAGGCTCTTGTCCACGGCCTGGCGGAGACGCTCGACGAACTCGCCGAGCCTGCTCGGCGCCATCGCGAGCTGCCGATCCTCGCCGTTGCCGGTCAGGCTCTCGGCGAAGGTGCGCTCCCAGTCGGGCGAGAGCGTGATCAGCGGGATGTAGCCGTTTGGTCCGGTGTACGAGTCGCAGAGCTGGCGCGAGAGGCGAGTGCGGACATGGGCCACGATCGCGCCGGTACCGCGCAGCCCGGTGCCCGCGGCTTCCTGGATGCCCTCGAGAATGGTGGTGAGATCGCGGATCGACACGCGCTCGTTGAGCAGTGCCTGGAGAACCCGCTGGACGGCCCCCACGGAGGCGGAGCTCGGGATCAGGTCGGCCACCAGCCGCTGCTGCTCGCGCGGGAGATTGTCGAGCAGCTTCTGCGTTTCGGCATAGGTGAGCAGGTCGGCCATCCCTTCGCGGATGACCTCGGTCAGGTGCGTGGTGAGCACGCTCGATGCATCGACCACGGTGTAGCCGCGGAACAGCGCCTCGTCCTTGAGCGAAGGCTCGATCCACATGGCCGGCAGGCCGAAGGCAGGCTCCTTGGTCTTCTCGCCGGGCAGGGTGGGAACCGCGCCCTTCGGGTCCATGATCAGGAGGCGGGTGGTGCGCACCTCGCCGCGTGCGGCCTCGATCTCCTTGATGCGCACCACGTAGGTTTCGGGCGGCAGCTGCATGTTGTCCTGGATGCGAACTGCGGGCAGCACGAACCCCATCTCGGTCGCGATCGAGCGGCGTAACGACTTGATCTGCTCGGGAAGCCGCGGCTGATCGCCGCCCGCGAGCCCGAGCAGGCCGTAGCCAAGCTCAACGCGGAGCATGTCGACCCGCATCTGCTCGGCAATCGGCGCCTCGGCGCTGGGTGCTGCCACCGTCGCCTGCGGCTCAGCCTCGACGAGCGGTTGCATCGGCATGCGGTGGCGGAGCCAGGCACCCCCGCCGGCCGCCCCTGCGATGGCGATGAAGGGCAGGAATGGTAGGCCCGGCATCAGCGACAAGAGGGCTGCCGCGCCTGCCGCGAGTGCGAGCGGCTTGGAGCTGCCGGCGAGCTGGCGCATCAGCGCCTTGTCGGCACGGCCGGTGATGCCGCCCTTGGTGACGACGATGCCGGCCGCGGTCGAGACGAGAAGGGCCGGGATTTGGCTGACCAGGCCGTCGCCGATCGTCAGCGTGGTGAAGGTGGAGGCGGCATCCGAGAGCGGCATGCCGTGGCGGATCACGCCGATCGCCAGGCCGCCCACGATGTTGATGACCGTGATCAACAGGCCCGCCACCACGTCGCCGCGGACGAATTTCGCGGCGCCGTCCATCGCCCCGTAGAAGCCGCTCTCCTCCTCGAGCTCGCGGCGGCGCACACGGGCAATCTTCTCGGTGATGGAGCCGGCGGAGAGTTCGGCGTCGATCGCCATCTGCTTGCCGGGCATGGAGTCGAGGCTGAAACGGGCGGCGACTTCGGCGATGCGGCCGGAGCCTTTCGTGATGACCATGAAGTTCACGACGAGGAGGATCGCGAACAGGATGATGCCGATGACGACGTCGCCGCCCATCAGAAAGCCGCCGAAGGCTGCAACAACGTGGCCGGCTGCGAGCGGTCCCTCGCTGCCGTGACTGAGGATCAGGCGGGTGGTGGCGACTTCGAGCGACAGGCGCAGCAGTGTCGTAAGCAGCAGCAGCGTCGGGAAACTGGTGAAGTCGAGCGGTTTTTCCAGGAACAGGGCGACCATCAGCACGAGCACGGATGAGGTGACCGAGATCGACAGGCCGAAATCGAGGATGAGCGTCGGCAGCGGAAGGATCAGCATCGACAGCAGGCCGACCACGCCCACCGCAAGCAGGATGTCCGAGCCCGGTCCGCGACGTTGCAGGCCCGTCAGCGTCTCGACGATACTGCCGAGGCTCGACCGCGGTGCGCCTTCGACGAGCTCCATCAGGCGGCTTCACCGGCCATCGGCGGCGTGACCGCCATGCCCTGCTGCGCGTAGAGCTTGAGCTTGTTGCGGAGCGCGCGGATCGAAATGCCGAGGATCGTCGCGGCATGTGTCCGGTTGCCGGAGGTGTGGCCGAGCGTTTCCAGGATGAGAGCGCGCTCGACGTCGTCGACGGAGCGTCCGACGAGGCCGCTGACCGGCGAGCCCAGGCCCTGGGTCTGGGATGCCGCGCCGCGGGGCTCGGCCTGCGGCGCGGGTGCCGCCGCTTCCAGCTCGATGGCGTCGGGGCCGATCTCGTTGCCCTGTGCGAGCAGAACCGCGCGGTGCATGGCGTTCTCGAGCTCGCGCACGTTGCCGGGCCAGGGATAGGCCTCCAGCATGGCGAGCGCCACCGACGACAGCGGCCGGTTAGGGACGTCATTCAGCGTCGCGTAGCGCTGAGCGTAGTGACGGGCGAGTGCCGCGATGTCGCCGCGGCGGTTGCGCAAAGCGGGAAGTGTCACGCCCACGACGTTAAGGCGGAAGAAGAGGTCGGCGCGGAAACGACCGTTGCGGATCTCGGCCTGGAGATCGCGGTTGCTGGTTGCGAGTACGCGCACGTCGATCTTGACGGGGCTCGTACCACCGACGCGGTCGACCTCGCGCTCCTGCAGCGCGCGGAGCAGCTTGGCCTGAAGCCGGGCATCCATCTCGCTGATTTCGTCGAGCAGCAGCGTGCCGCCGGAGGCCGCCTCGAACTTTCCCAGGCGGCGCGCGACGGCGCCGCTGAAGGCGCCCTTCTCGTGGCCGAACAGCTCGGACTCGAGAAGTTCGTCGGGGATGGCGGCGCAATTGAGCGCCACGAAGGACCGGTCGGCACGACGGGATTTCCGGTGGATGAAGCGGGCCAGCACTTCCTTGCCGGTGCCGGACTCGCCGCCGATCATAATCGAGGCGTCAGATCCCGCGACCAGCTCGGCCTTGCGGATCACCGCCAGCATGGCGGGGTCGCGTGCGATCAGCGCGTGCCGTTCCGACGCGGTGGCTTCCAGGATCGCCGCGATGAGTTCGGGGTCAGGCGGCAGCGGCAGAAATTCGATAGCGCCCGCGCGGATCGCGTCGACCGCTCCGTCCGCATCGGCCTCCATGCCGCAGGCGACGACCGGCACGTTGATGCGTTCGCGCGCGAGCAGGCCCACGAGGGAGCCCGGCCGATGCTGCATCTCGCAGAACACGAGACCGAACGTCGCCTCGCGGCGCAGTGTCGCGAGCGCTGCGTCGATGCCATCGACAGCCACGACCTGGGCCCCGCGTTCGGCCGCCATCGCCGCCGCCCGCGCAAGCTCGCCCGTGACGGCGCCGACGATCAGGAGGCGCAAGGGTTCAGATCCCTCGATCCGTCTTGACGATTTCCGTCATGGTGACGCCGAGCCGGTTGTCGTCGATCATGACGACCTCGCCGCGGGCCACCAGGCGGTTGTTCACGTAGATGTCGATTGCCTCGCCGAGCCGGCGGTCGAGCTCCACCACCGCGCCACGGCCCAGCTTCAGCAGCTGATTGACCTGCATGGTGGCCTTGCCGAGCACGACGCTGACCGTGACCGGAACATCGTAGACCGCCTCGAGGCTGTACGCTCCGCGTGGCGAGCTCGTGTCGTTACCGGAAAGGGTTGGACCGGACAATTCTGCCAGATCGACGTCACCTGCCATGGCGATGCTCCTCATTTATCAGTTGATCGGTGTGGGGACGAAGCGACCGGCGCAGCATTTGGATGACTTCCCGGCGCAGCGCGCGGGTGTTCCGCTTCGCGGAGCCGCTTCTCCAGGCAACATCGACGTCGCTCCGCCCCATCGATGAGGAAGTTTCGACCTGAAGGGGAGTGTTTTTTCCGAGAATGGGAAGGAGCTCCTGCTCGACCGTCGCGGCATAATCAGGATGAACCGTGACGATGAGCTCGGGCTCACCGACGAGCGAGGGCATCAGCTCGTGCAGCACGGCGATGAGGTCCCGCGTGCCCGCATGTTCGCAGAGGACGGGCAGGCAGGCCGAGACCATGGCGAGGGTCGCGCCGGTCGCCGCATCGAGCTGTTGTGTCACCATCGCGTCAAAAATCGCACGCGCTGCGGACAGTCGTTCGGTCATTGTCGCGAGCACGGAGGTCCGGGCCGCGGACGCCGCCTCGGAGGCGGCGGTGAAGCCTTCGGCGTAGCCCGCCGCGTGGCCGGCGCGCTGTGCCTCCGCGAGATCGGCGGCCGAGAACTGCGGCTCAACCGGTTCCGATGTCGGTGCCGCGGGCTGCCGATGCTCGAACGCCGGTGCAGCGGAGAGATCGCGATCGAGGATCGGGCCTTCCTCGTCGTCGAAATCCTCGGCGAACAGGACGCCGAAACTGTTGCTGGCGGCGGGAAGCTTCATGGTCAATCGACCATCTGGTCGGCGGCACCCGGCGAGATGTCGATCTCACCCGTTGCCGCGAGCTCTTTCGCCGCCTGCACAATGCTCATTTGCGCTTCATCGACGTCGCGCAGCCGGACGGGACCGAGACCCGCGATGTCCTCCCGCAGCATCTTGGCGGCGCGTTCCGACATAGCGCCGAGGAAGAGGGACATGATGTTCGGGGGCGCACCCTTGAGTGCGATCGGCAGACGGTCCTTCTCGACCACACGCAGGATGGCGCCGACCGCCACCGGTGACAGACGTCCGAGATCCTGGAACGTGAACATCAGCGACTTGATCTTTTCGGCCGAGCCGACGTCGCGCTCCTCGAGCGCCTCGATCAGGCGCGTCTCCACCTGACGTTCGAGGTTGTTGAAGACCTCCGCCATGAGCTCGTGGCTGTCGCGCTGCGTGCTGCGTGCGAGATTCGACATGAATTCTGTGCGCAGCGTGCTCTCGACCCCGTCGAGCACCTCGCGCTGAACGCCTTCCATCTGCAGCATCCGGAACACGACGTCGACGGCCAGCGTATGCGGCAGCAGGGCGAGCACACGCGCGGTCTGGTCCGGCTTGATGCGGCTGAGGATGACGGCGACCGTCTGCGGGTATTCATTCTTGAGGTAGTTCGCGAGCAGGCTCTCGTTGACGTTGCCGAGCTTGTCCCACATCGTTCGACCGGCGGGGCCGCGGATCTCCTCCATGATGTGCTGCGCGCGCTCGCGCGGCAGCGCGTTCAGCAGCAGCCGCTCCGTGCTCTCATAGGTGCCGCGCAGCGTGCCCGCGCGACCCACATGGCGGCTGAATTCGTTGCTGACGCGCTCGACTGCTTCGGCCGGAACCGATCCGAGCCCGATCATCGCGGTCGAGATCTCCTTGATTTCGTCCTCGTGCAGCATCTCGAGCAGGCGCGCGCATCGCTCGTCGCCGAGCGCCAGCATCAGGACGGCCGCGCGTTCGACCCCCGTGTAGGTGTCGACATCCAACTTGCTCATGCGGGCTCCTCCGACAACCAGGTCCGGACCAGGGCAAGACTCTCTTCGGGGTAGCGATCGACGAGTTCGGCGAGTTTGGCGAGTGCCGAGGCGGTGACGGCGCCCTGGACCTGATTGAGGTGGGTCGTGACGTCGTCGCCGCTCTCATGCGTCAGCAGGTTGCCGCCGCTTCTCGCCGTGACCAGGGCACGCGACGCGCTGTCATGACCGATGGCGGGAAGACCGGCGGCGGTCACACCGGACGCGTCGCCGATCCGCTTGCCAGGCACGGGCACGAGCCGGGTGATCATCGGGCGGAACACGAAGAGGCCGATTGCGAGCACAACGAGGGCGAGGAGGCCCGTCTGGGCCAGCCGGACCAGATCGGTCTGCTGCAGCGACAGGCCGCCGAGCATGCCCTTGGGCTGGTCGGCCTCGCCGGTGTCGGGCGGCGTGAACCGCATCGTCTCGACGGTGACGCTGTCGCCCCGCTTGGCATCGAAGCCGATCGCACTCTTGACCAGCGCCGTGATGCGGTCGAGCTCCTCCGGGCTGCGTGCGACCCAGACCGGCTTGCCGCTCTTGTCGAGGGCCACGGTCCCGTCGACCAGGACCGCGAGGCTGACGCGCTCGACGCGGGGTGCCTGCTGCACGGAGGTGCGGACGGTCTTGCCGATCTCGTAGTTGTTGGTCTCCGTCGTGCGGTCGTCGGTGCTGCCCGACTGCGGCGTGCCGGCATCCGCGTTCGGCAGGTTGTTCGACACGGTGGCCGCCTGCTGCGCCTGGGTGTTCCGGTTCTTGTCCGAGCTCGACTGCTGGCTGCGCAGAACCTGCTGGTCGGGATTGTAGCTTTCGCTGGTCTCGTTCACCTGCGACATGTCGAGGGTGACGGAGGCTTCCGCGCGCACCTTGTCGGGCCCGAGCGAGGCGTCGAGCATCTCCTCGACCTGGTGCGACAGCCGCATCTCCATGGTCTGGCGCAGCTCGTCGGCGGTGCCGCTGCCCGTCAGGTCGGGGCTGGTGGGGTTGCCGGCGCGCACGAGCACGTTGCCGCGGTTGTCGATGATGGCGATCCCTTGCGGGCGCAGTCCCGGCACGGCGGCCGAGACGAGATTGAGGATGGCCTGCACCGCCTCCGGGTCGAGACGCGCGGGGCCGCGCATGGTGAGCAGGACGCTGGCCTGGGCCGATTGCTGCTCGGCGGCGAACAGCTCCCGATGCGGCAGCACGAGGTGCACGCGCGCGTTCTTCACGCCGTCGATCATGCGGATGCTGCGCGCGAGCTCGCCTTCGAGCGCGCGGGTGCGGTTGATGTCCTGCTCGAACTGCGACGAGGTCAGGCTGTCGCCGCGATCAAAGATCTCGTCGCCGACGGTTCCTTCCGACGGAAGGTTCGCCTTGGCGAGCAGGAGGCGCGCGGCGGCAATGTCGGACTCGGGCACCAGGATCTGGTCGCCCTGCGCGCCGATCGTGTGCGTGATGTGCGCCTTGTCCAGGAGGTCGGCCATCTGGCCGGCCTCGCGCATGTCCAGGTCGCCGTAGAGGAGCGCCATCCGCCCCTCGCCACCGCCGTGGAACATCAGCAGCGCCAGCATGCAGAGCATGCCGAAGCTCACCAGTCCCATGGCCGCGAGCCGCGCGGCTCCGAGCCCACGGAAGCCATCCAGGATGGCCTTGAGCCCGCTGCCGCCGAGCTCTTCTGTTGCTGCTGCGTTCATTGTCCGCACATCCGCCGGCCGACCTCCTGTCGGCGAGCCGAGAATGGCGTCCGGGAGATTACCCGGCGATTAATGCCCGATCGCGTTACGAGCCTGCGAGACTTTCGACGCTCGAAAGATCGAGCGTCGTCGCACCGAACGAGACGGTAAAGCCCGAGCCGCTCTTCTGGATCGCGGTGGGTGTCGCCATCGAGGTGAACGGCACTGCCGTGGTGGTGCCGGTGCTGTCGATCGTTTCGACCGCGACCGTGTAGGGACCGTCGGCCACCGTGTTGCCGTTGCTGTCGGTGCCGTCCCAGCTGTAGGTGTTGCTGCCCGCAGCCGAGGTCCCCGTCACTTCCTTCACCAGCTGGCCGCCCGAGTTGGTGATCGCGATTGCGACCGGTTCCGCCGACGCCGTCGTGTAATTAATCGTGGCCTTGCTGCTCTGCAGCGGCACCGTGCTGCCGTTCACCGTGACGCTCTTGCCGACCAGGTCGGAGCTCTGCGAGAGCTGCTGATCCTGCGACAGGCTGATGAGCGAGCTGAGATTGGTGTTCGTCGTGATCTGCTGCTCGACCCCCGCGAACTGAACGAGTTCGCTGGTGAAGTCGTCGCTGCTCATCGGGCTGGTCGGATCCTGGTCCTGGAGCTGCGTCGTCAGCATGTCGAGAAAGTCGGAATAGTTGGTGGTGAGCGAGCCGATCGCGGCCGCACTGGTCGAGCCGGTGGTGGTGCCGGACGTGGTGCTCGCGCTCGAGGCGCTCGTCTCGAGCGAGGTCAGCGCGGCCTGCTCGGCAGCGGCGTTGAGGGAGGTGGTCTGGGACGCGGTCAGCGTGGTTGACATTGGAAACTCCCTTTCAGGCGGTGATGTCGACGGATGTGCTGGGGATATAGACGGTTTTGACGCCGGAACGGGGGCGTGTCGCGTCTTGAGACAAAGTCGATTTGTTGTCGCCGAGGCTCCAGGCGGAAGACTCGCCGCGGGCGTGGCCGCCGCCCTGGCCGTGGCCGCTGCCCGCGTCGCCGCCGCCGCTGCTCCAGCTTCCGGCCGAGGTCGAGCTGTCAGCTCCGGTGAGGAGCGTGTACTCGATGCGGCGGCCCGCGGGTTCGATGCCGGCCTGCGCCAGCACGGACTGCATCTGGTCGCGATCGGCAGCCATCACGTTCAGCGTGTCCGAACGGTCGGCGGCGACGGTGACGGAGGCGCTGCCATCGTCGCTCTTGCTGAGCGTGACCTCGATCGTGCCGAGCTCGCCCGCGTTCACCCGGATGGCCATGCCTGAGTCGCCGGTGATCGCCGCGGCGGAAAAGGACGCGGGCGCGACGAGCGACGTGTCCGATGCCTCCGACGCGGCGACCGTGCTCGCCGTCGCGGCACCTGACGACAAGCCGGCGTTGTTCGTCAGAGTGACCGCGAGCTGATGTGCCGTGAGCGGTGCGGCCGCGACTTGGTCGGTCGGGCTTGCCGCGCCCGCACTCGATAGATCCGCGGGCGCAGATGGGATGTCGGCGGCAGCGGGAGTGGTCGCGTGCTCCGCCGATGCGGCGCTCGCGGACGTGTCGGCCGAGGATGAGGCGGCTGCCTGAACACCTGCCGTGGCGCTCGTGTTCGCATGCGTGGCGATCGTGGCCGAAGGCGCGACGGCGGGTTCGGCGCCTGTGGCGGCGTCGGCCGGAAGGTGGTCTGCTCCGGCGGCCGTATCGGCCACGGTCGCCGCAATCTCTCCGGCAGGTGCGTTCGCTTGAGCGTTCAGCGCCGATGCAGCGCTGCCGCTCGTGCCGGATGATGGCATCGAGCTGGTCGCGCCGGCAGCCCGCAGGCCGGTGGGCACGGGGGCGCCATCCGGCGCGC
>CAXTVZ010000007.1:0-11281 GCA_964247685.1 uncultured Acetobacteraceae bacterium | reverse complement strand
CTGGTCGCGCCGGCAGCCCGCAGGCCGGTGGGCACGGGGGCGCCATCCGGCGCGCCCGACAAGGTCTCCGGCAACTTCGGCAGAACGACGCCCGCCTGTTGCGGATCGAGCACGAGGAGGCTGGCCGCCGCCGCGGTCGTGTTCGAGGCGGGGCTTTGCGACGTGGCGTCGGTGGTGTCCGACGGCTTGCCGCGCTTGGCCGAGCCACTCGAGACCGGCGGGCTGGTGGCGTCGGTCGTGCTCGCGGGCTGCGGGCTCGTTGTGTCCTTCGCGGAGCCGCTCGTGGTCGTCGCGGTTTGCGATGTGGCCCTGCTTGAGGCCGTGTTCGGCGATGACGCGGAGGACGTATCGGCCGGGCTGCCATCGGTGGCTTTGCCCGTCTTGGCCGCAGCACTGCCGGAGGATGTCGCATCGACGCTGGTCATCATATCCCCGAACGACGGTCCGGCGCTCCGGGTCGGCGCCGACGTGACCGGTGCGCTCGCCGTCGTGGCGGCAGCCTTGGCGTACGGGTTGATGTTGAGAACTGCGAGCATCAGGCGGGGCATTCCAAGCGGCACCCGCTTTGAGCAAGACCCGCGCCATGTCGGCCGTGATCGCAGCTTCCTCGCAATGCCGCGCCGCAGGAGGCTCAGTCATGCGCGAAGATGGCGTTGATGACCGGGCAGAATTTGCCGGTCGGCAGAAACGCGCCATCCGGAATCGGGATGTTTCTCAGGTCTCGCTGGAGAAGAGCAGTTGGCACGAAGTCTGCTGATGTGCGGCCAACATGTGTGGACAACAGCCGATCGTGCTCCGCAAGGACAGGGCGATCGTCACGACGCGGGAGAATACAGGATGTCGATTTTCGGGGCGATGAACACGGCCGTGAGTGGCCTCACGGCGCAGTCGGATGCCTTCACCAACATCTCCGATGACGTCGCGAACAGTCAGACCGTCGGCTACAAGGGGATCACGACGACCTTCGCGGATTACCTGACGAGCAGCACGCCCACCGAGAACCAGTCGGGCGCGGTGGAAGCCTCTCCCCAGTACCAGAACGACGTTCAGGGATCGATCACCACGAGCAGCGATCCACTCGCACTCGCCATCTCCGGCAACGGCTATTTCAACGTGAGCGAGACGACCGGAACGACCAACAACACGTTCAGCGGGACGCAGTACTACACCCGCGAGGGCGATTTCACGCTCAACAACCAAGGCTATCTCGTCAACGCGTCCGGCGCGTATCTCGACGGCTACAACGTCGATCAGTCGACCGGCCAGGTCGAGAACGGCAACCTCCAGCCGATCCAGGTCGATACGTCATCGACAGTTCCCGCATCGGCCACGAGCAGCGTGTCCTATTCCGCCGGTCTGCCCGACACGACGACGGGCGGCACTGCCACGTCGCAGGTGGACGTCTATGACAGCGCCGGGAACACCCATGCCCTGACCCTCGACTGGACGCAGAGCAACACTGACTCCAACACGTGGAACGTCAACTTCTCCGAGGGCGGCAACACGCTGGGCGCGGCGACAGCCACCTTCAATTCGGACGGCACGCTGGCGTCGGTGACCGGCAGCGGAGCTGCGGTCAGTCCCACCACCACGCAGTCGACCTCGGGGAGTGCTGCGGACCTGACCTTGTCACCGACGATCGACGGCACGACGCAGAACATCACGCTCAATCTCGGCTCGATCGGCCAGAGCAACGGCATCAGCATCGGTTCGTCGTCGGACTACGCGCTCAACAGCATCACCGCCAACGGCAGTGCTGCCGGCACCTACACTGGCGTCACGATGGAGAGCAGCGGCAATGTCGTGGCTTCCTACAGCAATGGTGACACGCGAACCGTCGCCAACATCCCGCTCGCCAACTTCGCCGCACCCGATGCCCTGCAGCGTCAGAATGGCCAGGCCTTCACGGCGACCTCCGCGTCCGGTGCGGCGAACCTTGGCAACGCCAACTCGAACGGGCTGGGCTCGCTCGTGACGGGCTCGGTCGAAGCCTCCAACGTCGACATCGCCACCGATCTCACCTCGCTGATCACCGCGCAGCAGGCCTATGGCGCCAACGCGAAGGTCGTGACCACGGCCAACCAGATGATGCAGACCACGCTCGAGATGACGCAGTGACGTTAACCACTCCTTATGCGTTATGGCGTGAAGATCGCCATTCGGTTACGGCAGTGTCGCCATGAGCCTTTTCTCCTCCCTGTCGATCGCCTCGAGCGGCCTGACGGCGATTCAGAACCAGATCGACGTCGTCAGCCAGAACGTGTCCAACGTGAACACGGCAGGCTACACGCAGGAGGCGGTGTCCGACATCGCGGTGGAGGCGGGCGACGACCTCTCCGGGGTGAAGTCGGGCGTCATCACGCGCGTCACCTCGACGGCGCTGCAGACGAGCCTCTACGCGCAGAATTCGGCGGTCTCGTCGGCGACCACGTTGAGCAATGCCTGGTCCGGGGTCGTCGGCGCGCTCGGCGAGACGAGTGCCGACAGCGGATCGACGGGGTCGCTGACGGAGGGCCTGTCGAACCTGCAGAGCGCGTTCACGACGCTGGACAGCGACACGACGGACTCCCAGCAGCAGGCCGCCGCGGTAACGTCGGCCCAGAGCGTCGCGAGCGGTTTCAACAGCCTCGCCACCACGCTCACGAGCGCGCGCCAGACGGCGGAGAACAGCGTCGGCAGCGACGTCGATGCCGTGAACAATGCGCTCGCGGCGATCGGGTCTGCCTCGACGCAGATCGTGCAGCTTCAGGCCCAGGGCCAGAGCACCGCGAGCCTTGAGGATCAGCGGGACGCGGCGATGACCACGCTCTCGAACCTCATGGACGTCAAATATACGGAGACGTCCTCGGGGAACATGCTCGTCAGCACGCCGAACGGGATGATCCTTCCGACCGACCCCTCGCAGGGCACCTTGTCGACCACCACTCAGACTCTAAGCGCCAGCGACTCCTACCCGTCGACAATCCCGGGCATCGAGGTCAATGGTGTCGATATCACGTCGAGCATCTCCGGCGGCACGCTGGGTGCCAATATCCAGCTTCGCGACACCGACATCCCGACCGCCCAGGCGGATCTCGACAGCCTGGCTGCGACCGTCGCCCAGCGTTTCAGTGCCCAGGGACTCGATCTGTTCACTACTGACGCGGGACACGTGGTCGGCACCAGCACGACGGCGCCGGCGCCGGCCGGAATCGTCGGCTATGCGGCGGCGATGCAGGTCAATCCGGCGGTCGTGTTGACGCCCTCCTCTACGACGAGCGGCTTGGGAACGGTCGCTGCCGGGGGCGCCTACAGCGTGAACAACATCGTGTCCTATGCGTTCGGCGACTACGCGAGCAGCGGCGTGTCGCAGCCGGCTGCTCCCACCGCGGGACTGGGGCCCGCGGGCAATCTGTCTTCCTCCTATTCGGGAACCGGGTCTCTCTTCGACCTGACGTCGTCGCTTTCGAGTTCCTGGGGCCAGAGCGCCAGCGACGCCTCAACCGACGAGACGAACAACACCGCGACCCAGACGTCGATCAGCACGGCGCTCGGCAACGTGACGAGTGTGTCGGTCGACTCCGAAATGTCGAAAATGGTCGCGCTGGAGAACAGCTACAGCGCCAACGCGAAGGTCATCACTGCGGTGCAGTCGATGTTCTCAGCTATCCTCGATGCCGTGGATGCATCATCATGACGAGCATCTCGTTTTCCAACATGTCGAATTACGGCCTTGTCGGGCAGCTTGGCTACGCGAGCGAGCAGATCTCGCAGACGAGTGCTGCGCTGACGCAGCAAGCGAGCGACGGCCTGATTTCTGACAACGTCGCGGATCTCGGCATCTCGACGGGTGTGGTGCTGAACCTGCAGCCTCAGCTGGCGCAGCTCTCCGCCTACGCGGCGAATGGCGCCATCGCCAACACGCGTCTCTCCGTCGCATCGGAGTCGCTCACCCAGCTAAGCAGCATCGCGCAGGGCGTCGTCACCAACCTCCTGTCGCTCAGCGGAGAGAGCGGGGCGGCAGCCGAGACGGCGCTGTCCACCCTTGTGTCCTCGGCCACGAGCGATCTGAGCGAGGTGGGCTCGCTGCTGAACACGCAGGCGGCGGGCAGCTACGTTTTCGGTGGTGGTGACGGCGGCACGGCGCCCGTCTCAGATCCGAACGACATGATGAACAACTCGCTCAACTCGAGCACCGCGACCGCAATCGCCGGTCTCGACGCGAACGGGGCCGACGCGACCCTTCAGAGCATCCTGGACGCGGCCTCGGCCACCGGGTCGGGCGACACGCCCTTCACGACGGGGCTGTCGACGAGTTCGCAGGAGGTGCTGGTCGGGACCGGCACGCAGGTCGCAACATCGATCCCGATCGCGACCGCGACCGGTGCCGCGAGCTCGACGAGTACCGGATCGAGCGCGCGGGACCTCGTGGCGGTGCTCACCGCGATCTCGAAGCTCAGCACATCCGATCTCAGCAGCGGCAACATCGACAGCTTCCTGTCGGGATTGTCATCGCTGGCGTCGAGTGCGCAGAGCGGGCTCGTCCAGCAGGCGGCGCAAGTCGGCGCGAACCAGGACGTGCTGACCGATACGCTCGATGTCGGAAGCAGCGCCAGCACGCTGATCACCACGCAGATCGGCAATCTGACATCGGTGGACGCGGCCAAGGTGGCGACGCAGCTCAGCGAGTCCAATGACCAGCTGCAGGCGTCCTACATGCTGATCTCAGACCTCAAGAGCCTGAATTTGGCCGAGTATCTGTAGACGTTCACCTGGCATTAAACGCTTTCGCCCAGAATGCTTGAAGGAACTGTTCGAGTTGAACGGTCGCAGCCCAGCCGGGGAAACATGTCGAGCCTCGTTCTTGAATTGAAATCAGGGGACATGATGGTCATCAACGGGGCGGCGATCCGCTTTCGTACGAAGACCCGCCTCGAACTGGCATCCCACGCGCGTTTCCTGTTCGGCAAGCAACTGATGTCGCCGGCGGAGGCGACCACGCCCGCACGCCGGATCTACTGTGCGCTCCAGACGGCCTATATCGGCAGCGACGACGAGCGGCCGGCCGCGTTGAAGGCGGCCCAGGAACTGATCGCGATGTTCCGGGACGCCACGACTTCGCCCACGGCTCGGTTGATCCTCGACGAGATCGGCGAAGCGGCCAGGGTCGATCACTGCTATCAGGCGCTCAAGCTCACGCGGCGCATCATCCGTCACGAGGATGCGGTGCTCACCAGCGCTTCCCCTTCGCCGCCGGAGTTCGCGGTGCGGGCCGAGATGGCCGTCGCGGCTGCGGCCGAGTAACTAGCCGCACTCAAGGATGTGGGGGTCTGCCCCACGCCCCGCTGGGGGCAAGCGCCCCCAGACACGCAACCATTTGCGTGCGCAAGGCCCGCGCCGCGGCCCAGCGGACGAAATGGGTAGAGCGCCCGCTTCGCTCGGTTCCCTTGCGCCGTCCGGCTCCTTCCTGTATCCGCCCGCCCTTGCCGGCACCCCTGGAGGCCGGCGTTTTCTGTTTGAAGGAGTTTCCACGTGACCGATTCCACGGTTCTCGAGGCCTCCTCGCGCGCGAAGGCTGGTAAGGGGGCAGCGCGTGCGACGAGGCGGGCAGGATTGGTTCCTGCCGTGATCTACGGAGCCCACAAGGCGCCGACATTGGTGGCGCTGGACGCGCGCCTGATCGTCCGCGAGATGCAGCGCAGCGGCTGGCGCTCGCGCATCTATGAAGTGCAGGCGGACGGGGTGAGCGAGCGCGCGCTGATGCGCGAGATCCAGCTCCATCCCGTGAGCGACAAGCCCCTGCATGTCGACTTCCATCGTGTTGCCGCCGGCGAGACCGTCCGCGTCAGCGTGCGGATCGAATTCACCGGCAACGACGTCAGTGTCGGCCTGAAGCGGGGCGGCATGCTGAACATCGTCCATCACAGCATCGAGGTGCTGGTCGATCCCGACCGCATCCCCGAGCATGTCGTGGCCGATATCGGCGCGCTCGACGTGGGCGACGTGATCCGCTGGGGCGATCTGAAGGGCATCGAGGCGCTGACCCTCGCCCATGAGGAAGCGGATCTGGTGGTCGCGACCATTGCTGCACCCACCGTCGAGCCTCCCGCCGAGGAAGCGCCGGCCGAGACGGTCGTGACGGAAGGCGGCTCGGAGGCCTGATCCGTGCTGCTCTGGGTCGGGCTCGGCAATCCCGAGCCCGCCATGGCGCGGCAACGGCACAATATCGGCTTCATGGCGGTCGACGCTATCGCAGGACGCCACGGCTTCGGGCCGTGGCGTCAGCGTTTCAAGGGCCTGGTTGCGGAGGGCGCGATCGGCGGCACGAAGCTCCTGCTACTGAAGCCGATGACATATATGAACGACACCGGCGCCTCGGTGCAGGCGGCGAACGCCTTCTTCAAGATCGGCGCGGAGGCGATCACCGCCTTCCATGACGAGCTTGACCTGGTCGCCGGCAAGCTGCGCGTGAAGCGCGGCGGCGGGGCAGCCGGCCACAACGGGCTGCGCAGCATGGACCGGATGCTGGGCACGCAAGATTACTGGCGCGTGCGGCTCGGGATCGGGCATCCCGGCCACAAGGACCGCGTCACCGGCCACGTACTGGGCGATTTTGCCAAGGCCGACCAGTCCTGGCTCGTGCCCTTCCTCGACGCGGTCGCCGCCGAGGCGTCGTTGCTGGCGGAGGGACGCGACGCCGATTTCATGACCCGCATCGCGCTCGCGATGCAGGACGTCCGTTGAGAGGAACCGAGCGATGGGCTTTTCCTGCGGCATCGTGGGCCTGCCGAATGTCGGCAAGTCGACCCTGTTCAACGCGCTGACGGCGACCGTCGCGGCGCAGGCGGCGAACTATCCGTTCTGCACGATCGAGCCGAATGTCGGCCGCATCGCGGTGCCGGACCCGCGCCTCGCGACGCTGGCCGCGATCGGCAAATCCCAGAAGATCGTCCCCACCAGCCTTGAATTCGTCGACATCGCGGGCCTGGTGCGCGGCGCCTCGCGGGGCGAGGGGCTCGGCAATCAGTTCCTCGGCAATATCCGCGAGGTGGACGCGATCGTCCACGTGCTGCGTTGCTTCGACGACACCGATGTCACGCATGTCGAGGGCTCGGTGGACCCGGTGCGGGACGCCGAGACGATCGAGACCGAGCTCATGCTCGCCGACCTCGACAGCCTCGAGAAGCGCGAGCCCGCACTCGCCAAGCGCGCCAAGAACAACGACCGCGAGGCGGCCGCGCAGCTCGAATTGGTCGGCCCGATCCTCGCCGCACTCCGCGCGGGCCGGCCCGCGCGCCAGGTGCTCACGCCGGCGACCGCCGAGGCCGCGTCGCGGCTGCAGCTGCTGACCACCAAGCCCGTGCTCTATGTCTGTAACGTCGAGGAGGCGTCGGCTGCCACCGGCAACGCGCGCTCCGACGCCGTGGCCGCGCGTGCGGCTGCCGAGGGCGCGCAGGCGGTGATCGTCTCTGCGGCGATCGAGGCGGAGGTCAGCCAGCTCGACCCGTCCGAACGGCGCGACTTCCTCGAGGGGCTGGGCCTCACCGATTCCGGTCTCGATCGCGTAGTCGCCGCCGGCTACCGGCTGCTCGACCTCCTGACCTACTTCACGGTCGGGCCCAAGGAGACCCGCGCCTGGACCATCACGCGCGGCACCAAGGCACCGCGCGCGGCCGCCACCATCCATAATGATTTCGAGCGGGGCTTCATCGCCTGCGAGACGATCGCATATGCGGACTATGTCGGCCATCAGGGCGAGGCCGGCGCGCGCGACGCAGGCAGGCTGCGCATCGAGGGCCGCGACTACGTGGTGGCCGACGGCGATGTGCTTCTGTTCCGCTTCAACGTCTAGGGGGCGACCCTCATGAGCCTTCCGAGGATCGGAGCTTTCCTCGTCGCATCGACGCTGGTGGTCGTGCCGGCGCGGGCCCAGACCACCACGTCGTCCACGACGACGGAGCCGTCTGGCAGTTCCGGCTTGGTGAGCTCGCCATCGACCGGCACCAGCCCCGCCCTCGCGGGCGTCACGGGCGGTTACGGATCGAGCTACGGGTCCGGATACGGCAACGCGTCCGGCGCGGCGACAAGCGGTTCGGCGTCGGGCAGCACGAGTGCCGCAAGCTCGGACACCACAAGTTCGGATACGAGCAGCACGGCGCCGTCGGGGACCTCCGGCGGCACGCCCACGACCGCGACCACGGGCACGACCACTGGCACGACCGGCGGCGGGACATCCACGACGGCCGGCAGCACCTCGATTGTCTCCGGTACGGCGACCGGAAGCACAGGCACCGGCGCCACGACGCCCGGCAGCACGACGCCCGGCAGCACGACGACCACGGGCACAGGCACGACCGGGACCACGAACGCCACCACCACGGGGCTCGACCAGATGGCCGGTAACGCCACGACCGGCACGACCGCTGCCGGCACCACTGGCGCCGCAGCGACCGCCGCAGGCACTTCCAGCACCGGCACCACCGCCTCGAGCAACACGGTCACGAACGATGCCTGCGCCGGCTCGCTGGCGGGTCTGAGCTCCGGCACGAGTGCCGCGGGTTGTCCGTAGGGCTTCCCGCCGCTCGTGCCCTCATGCACGATGCCGCTCCCCATGACACCTGAAGATGCCGTATCGATCCTGGCCGAGCAGCTCGGCGCCGCCCGCGAGGCCACCCGCGCATTGAGCCGCATGCCAGGTTCGGCCCGCGATACCGGGCTGCGTGCCGCCGCCGCTTGCCTGCGCGCCCATGCCGCCGCAATCCTCGCCGCCAACGCAGCGGACCTGGCGGATTTCAGCGGCACCGCGTCCTTCCGCGACCGGCTTACCCTGACGCCGGCGCGGGTCGAGGCGATGGCGGCGGGGCTCGAGACGGTCGCAGCATTGCCCGATCCGCTGGGACGCGTGCTGGCGGAGTGGACGCGTCCGAACGGTCTCGAGATCCGCCGCGTCGCCGTGCCGGTGGGCGTGATCGGAATGGTTTATGAGAGCCGCCCGAATGTCGGGGCGGACGCGGCCGGGCTGACGCTGAAATCGGGCAACGCCGTGATCCTGCGCGGTGG
The DNA here is from genome assembly GCA_964247685.1 of uncultured Acetobacteraceae bacterium. Lineage (GTDB taxonomy): Bacteria > Pseudomonadota > Alphaproteobacteria > Acetobacterales > Acetobacteraceae > CAXTPV01. Next base: position 2,242 of record CAXTVZ010000007.1, on the reverse strand, counting down.
CTCGGAGAGTTTCCGCAGCGCCCGCGCGATCGGACGCGCGATCGAGGCTGCGCTCCGCGAGGCCGCCCTGCCGCCGGCGGCCGTGCAGTTCGCGCCGACCGCCGACCGCGCCTATGTCGCCGCCATGCTGCAGGCTGTCGGCGGCATCGACCTGATGATCCCCCGCGGCGGCCGCTCGCTGGTGGAGCGCGTGCAGCGCGAGGCGCGCGTGCCCGTGCTCGCCCACGCCGACGGGATCTGCCACACCTATGTCCACGCGGCCGCCGACCCGGCAATGGCCATACGGGTGGTCGCCAACGCCAAGATGCGTCGGACCGGGATCTGTGGCGCGACCGAGACGCTGCTGATCGATGCCGCCTGCGCGCCTCGGATCCTTCCCGCGATCGCGGCCGAGCTGACGACGCTGGGCTGTGAGCTCCGCGGGGATGCGCGTGCGCAGGCGATCGTGCCAGCCGTGACTCCGGCCGTGGAGGCGGATTTCGGCGTCGAGTTCCTCGATGCGATCCTCTCGGTGGCCGTGGTGGACGGGCTCGATGCGGCGCTCAGCCATATCCGCCGTCACGGCAGCGGCCACACGGATGCGATCGTAACCGAGGACGCCGCGGTGGCCGAGCGCTTCCTCGCCGAGACCGACGGGGCGGTCGCGATGTGGAACGCCTCGACCCAGTTCTGCGATGGCGGCGAGTTCGGTTTCGGCGCCGAGATCGGCATCGCCACGGGACGGCTGCACGCGCGCGGTCCCGTGGGCGTCGAGCAGCTCACCACCTATCGCTACGAGCTGCGCGGTCAGGGCCAGGTGCGCCCCTGAGGCTCGACGCCCTCCGGCGCGACTCCCGGGTTGAGCCCCGCCGCGAGATGAACCGGCCTCGCCGCCAGAACATGCCGCCGCGCTTCGGCGACCGGCGGCGGCTCGCGATCGGGCTGCTCGGCGGCTCGTTCAATCCGGCGCATGACGGGCACCGGCACCTCGCACTCTGGGCGTTGCGGGCGCTGGATCTCGACCAGGTCTGGCTGCTGGTGACGCCCGGCAACCCGCTCAAGGCCGGCCGCCCGTCCCGACCGCTCGCCGAGCGGCTCGCGTCGGCCTCCATGATCGCCGACGGCAGGCACGTGATCGCGACCGGGATCGAGGCGCATCTGAACACGCATTTCACGGTCGACACGATCCGGGCGCTCAGGCGTCGCTTCCCGGCGGCCCGCTTCGTCTGGCTGATGGGGGCCGACAGCCTGCGCGACCTGCCGCGCTGGCGCGGCTGGCAGCAGATCGCGCGACTCGTTCCCTTTGCGGTGTTTCCCCGTCCTTCCTACAATCACGCGGCCCTCGCGGGGCAGGCAGCCCATCGTTTCCATCGCAGCCGGCGTCGGCTGGCGGAAGCGAAGCTGATGGCTCGCGGGGACCCGCCGGCCTGGATCTACCTGGCGGGTCGGGAAGACAGTATTTCCGCGACGGCGCTCCGCGCTGCCGCACGAGGAGACCGGCCATAGCACGTAAAGTTGCGGGTGACGGCGACGTGAAGCGGGTGCGCCCCCCTGCCACCCTCGCTGAGATCGCGAAAGCGGCCGGCACGCCGCGCAAGAAGGCCGCTGCCGCCGGTCCTCGCAAGGCCGCGCCCCGCCGCGAGGCGGCCGAGGTGTCGGTGCTCGACCGGACCGTGGGCTTGGTGACCGAGAGCCTGGCGGACGACAAGGCGGAGGACATCGTGGTGCTCGACCTCGCAGGACGCGCCGCTTTCGCGGACCGCATGGTGATCGCGACGGGGCTGGCCGACCGCCAGATCAGCGCGATGGCGACGCATCTCGAGGAAAAGATCGAGGGCGCGGGTCTCGGACGCGTGCAGATCGAGGGAGCGGGCGGGTCGGACTGGGTGCTGATCGACGCGGGTGACGTCGTGGTGCACCTGTTCAAGCCCGAGGCGAGGCTGCTCTACGGGCTCGAGCGGATGTGGGGCTCGGAGCTCGACGAGGCCAACGAGGTGTCGCTTTAGGACGCTGATCGTCGCGGTGGGCCGTGTCGCCGGCCCCGAGCGGGAGCTCTGCGAGCGCTATCTGCGGCGGCTGAGGCCACCGGTGGAGATGATCGAGCTTGCCGACGGACGCGGATCGCCGGTCGAGATCCGCAGGCGCGAGGCGGACGCGTTCCGCTCAGCTCTGCCGCGGGACGCGCTCGTCGTGTGTCTCGATCAGGACGGCGAGGCGCTGGCGAGTGCCTCGCTGGCCGCGTCGCTCGCGCGCTGGAGCGAGG
>CAXTVZ010000006.1:0-37749 GCA_964247685.1 uncultured Acetobacteraceae bacterium | reverse complement strand
GCTAGCTCGAAACGGCCAACCAACGAAAGCAGTGTTTTCGCGTTCAATGACCGACCCGACTCACGGCCACGTTCCTGCCTGTTCCGCCCCTCCTATTCCTGTCGAACGACTTGGCCGTAAGCGAAGTCCCGCTCTGGGCTATAGACCGGCCCTGGCTACAGACCGGTTGCGGGTGCGGACGGTCGGTGTAGATCCCGGTAAATCGGGCAGTTGCGGGTCGGCTCGCGCCTCCATCTTCTACTCGTGACTTAGCTCGGCCGGCAACGGTGCAAGACATGCGGCCGGCGGCCCGCCAGCGTGTTGCTCACCAATGAAGAGAACGCATCCCAATGCGGTGATCGGTGACCGACGATTGGCTGCTATGGTGAGCCCAGACGCACGAAAGCCGCCGCCCCAGTCCGCCCGACGGAGCGAGCACAGGCAGCAGGAGGGCGGCACCTCTGTGGTCGTTCATTGATCTTTCGATGAGCATCACGATGACCGGTCGCCCTGCCGCCGCAGACCGCGTCAGCTTAGTTCAGGCCGCCGTTGGCTCGTCCGGCGCACCGCGGAGCGCCTCTCTTTTAGCAGGCCGGCAACGGTCGAATGAGCCTTGAGATGCGTGCTGTCGATCATCAGCCGCTTCGAAAGACCCTTCCCAGCGAGCTGGGCGCCAACCCGGGTGAGTGCGCGCGAACGTTGACAACGAGAAGACCAGTCGACTCGTCCGAGCAACAGAAAGCAAGACCAGACGAGACGAGACATCGGTCACCTCCGATCTCCGATGAATCGCACCGCAGGTCGCGTAAAGGGTCCTGAGCCTGGAATGTTTAGTCATCGCATCTGGTAATGTAATAGCTGACAGGACACGGCTCGATTCTCATCTACATTATGTGCTTTCTCGGGCGGTGAGTTCAAATCCAAGATCAACACGTCGAGGCGTGCTCTCGTCTTCGCGCAATCGAGCGAGCAGCATGGTGGCGGCTGTCGAACCGATCCTGCGACGCGGCGAGACGATTGTCGTGAGCGAAGGTCGGGTCAAGCCGCCGAGCGGGAAGCCGTTGAAACCAGCGATCGCGATCTGGCCCGGCACATCGATCCCCTCGCGCTGCGCCCGGAGCAGCGCACCGATGGCGAGGTCGTCGTTCGCGAAAAAGATGGCGTCGAGCGATGAGTCGGATCGGAGGGCTTCCATCAGCTTGTCGCCGCCGAGCTCCGCACTGGATTCCTCCTCGTGGGCGAACGGCTTGCGCTGTGGCAATCCCGCTTGCGCCAGCGCCTTGTCGAGTCCTCGGAAGCGTTGCAGGGCGCGGTAATCGGACCCGAGCTTGCCGCCGACGAAGCCGATCTGCCGGTAGCCTCGCTCGACCAGATGAACGCCCATCGCCTGGCCAGCTTTTAGGTGCGACAGCCCGACGTTCATGTCGATCGCGCGTGTTCCATACTCCATCATCTCGACGACGGGACGGCCGCAGTTGCGGAGGAGCGCGGTCGTGCGGGGCACGTGTTTCAGCCCGGCCACGATCATGCCGGCCGGCGACCAGCCGAGCAGCGTCGAGACGAGCGCCGTCTCGTGTTCCTGGTCGTAGCGCGTGTTGCCCAGCAGAAGCTGGTATCCGGCGTCTTCCAGCACGTCCTGGATGCCGGCCACGACCTCGATGAACACTGCGTTCGAGAGCGACGGCACGATGACCGACACGACCCGGCTGTCTGCCGATGCCAGCGCGCCCGCGAACCGGTTGGGCACGTATCCCAATGCCGCCACGGCCTCCCTGATCTGCGTGCGAAGTCCGGGCGAGACGCTGGCGGGAGAGTTCAAGGCGCGCGACACCGTCATAGGTGCGACGCCGGCTCGCTCAGCCACGTCCTTGAGAGTGATCGTCTTGCTGCGAGGCGGCTTGAGGAGGGCGCGCGTGCTCATCGCCCGACTTCTAGCTCATTCCGCGACAAGCCGACCATCGGGCATGAGCTCCGAAACGGATGATTGCGCTAACATCCGTGCTCGGCTACGGTCCGGCTCGGTTAGCCTCCGCGAAGATGAGGTGCCCACCGGGAGGATCGCCGATGTCGGCTGCCTTGGCAGACGGGGAGCGTCGGAGTGCGACTGCTTGTCGCCTCGAGGCTAAAGATATCTCGAAGTCTTTCGCTTCGGTGCAGGTGCTGCGCGGGGTGAGCGTCGGGTTTCAGCCCGGCCGGGTTCACACGATGATGGGCGAAAACGGCGCGGGAAAGTCGACGCTGTTCAAAATCCTCGCGGGGATCGTCAGGCCAAATGGCGGCCGGCTCTTGTTGAACGGAGAACCGCTCTCGATCGCGCAGCCGCACGACGCTCATGCGCACGGCATCTACCTCGTGCCACAGGAGCCAGCGCTGATGCCGCAGCTGAGCGTCGGCGAGACGATGTTCGTGGGTTGCCTGCCGCGCAGGCGAAGTCTTCTGCCCACCGTGGACTGGGCGGCGGTGCGCATCGGCGCGCGGGAAGCCCTTGCGGCACTCGACCTCGACATCGACATCGATACGCCGGCGCGCCTCCTTTCCATCGCCCAGCAGCAGCAGGTTGAATGCGCGAAAGCGCTTCTACGCGGCTGCCGGATCATCCTGTTCGACGAGCCGACCTCGCCGCTCACGACGCACGAGGTCGAGGTGCTGTTCAGGACGATGCGCCGCCTGCGCGCCGATGGCTGCACGCTCGCCTTTATCAGTCACCGGATGGATGAGGTGCTGGAGATCTCGGACGAGATCAGCGTCCTTCGAGACGGCGTGCTGGTCGACACCGTGGAACGCCCGGCCTTCGACCGCACCCGGCTCCTGTCGCAGATGGTCGGACGGGACATGAGTGCCATCCCGCGCAGCGACCGCGTTTCGGCGACCGGAGAGACCGTTCTCGAGGTCAGGGGACTGGCGCATGTCCCGCGCTTCGCCGATGTCAGTTTCGATCTTCATCGTGGCGAGGTGCTGGGCCTCGCAGGCCTAGTGGGCGCCGGTCGCACCGAGATCGCCGAGACGATCTTCGGCCTGCGCGCGCGCGACGGGGGCGTGGTGCGTCTCGAAGGCCACGACATCTCGGACTGCCCGACGCACGAGATCATTCGCAAGGGCCTGGTCTACACACCAGAAGATCGGGCGCGCCACGGTGCCATCCTGCCCATGACGATTGCGGAGAACGTCACCGCCGGGCTGATCGAGCGCGTGCGTCGCCGCTTCACCCTGATGGATGCGCGCGACGAGGAGCGGATTGGCGCCGCCGCGGTCTCGCAATTCCGCGTTCGCTGCTCCGGTACTGGCCAGGCGCTTCGGGAATTGTCGGGCGGCAACCAGCAGAAGGTCGTGTTCGGCAAGTGGGTCGGCCTGGCGCCCAAGGTCGCCATCCTCGACGAGCCGACGCGCGGCGTCGATGTCGGCGCCAAGGAGGAGCTCTACGAACTCATCGACGGGCTCGCTCGCTCGGGCATGGCGGTGCTGGTGATCTCGTCGGAGATGGAGGAGCTCGTGCGCCTCTGCGACCGGATCCTGTCCGTTTACGAGGGCCGGATCGTGGCCGAGCTCACGGGCGCCGACATCACGCCGGAGCGCGTGGGCTGGTCCTATCTCGGCCATGCAGGGGTGGACGCGTGATCCCGCAGGCGGTCGAGCTCAACGTGGCCCTCCCAATCCCGCGCAAGCGGGCGAAGTCCACGCGCGGTGCCAGGCCCGAACGTCGCGAGCTGACGCTGATCGCGGTGACGGTGGCGTGCGCGCTGTTCGTGGGCGTCATCGATCACGGCTTTCTGGCGCTGCAGAATCTGCGGTTCATGCTGCTCAACTGCATCGTGCTCTCGCTCGTGGCCCTCGGCCAGACGATGGTGATCGCGACGCGCGGCATCGACCTGTCGGTGGCGCCGGTGCTCGGCCTGTCGGCGCTCGCCACCGGGCTGATGGCGCAGAGCGGCCATCTGCCGATCGCCGCGGCACTCGCGATCGCGCTGGCGATCGGCCTTGTGCTCGGCACGGTGAATGGCGTCCTGGTGGCCAAGCTCGCGATTCCGCCGATCATCACGACGCTTGGAACCTACAGCCTCTACAGCGGCCTCATGTTCCTCATCTCAAACGGCACGCAGGTCAACCAGGTGCCGCCGGATTTCGCGCTGTTCGGCAACGGAGTCGTCTCGAACTTCGTCCCGGTTCCCATCCCCGTCATCTTGCTCGGCGTGGTGCTGTTCCTAGTGTGGGCGACGATGTCGCAGACGCCGTTCGGACGCGGAATCCTCGCGATCGGCAACAATGCCGCCGCCGCCTACAATGCCGGCATCGCTGTCACGCGGACCCGGATCGGGGTCTACACCGCGTCCGGCGTGCTCGCATCGCTCGCTGGACTCATGTTCGTCTGCTACACTGGTTCTGCGACCGTCGCGACAGGAACAGGTGACCATATCGAGTTGCAGTCGATCGCCGTAGCACTGATTGGCGGCACCATGATCAGCGGTGGTCGGGCCAACGTGGTAGGCACCGTGCTCGGTTCGCTGTTTCTCAGCGTGGTATTGACCGCCCTGGTCTTCATCCGTATCCCGCCGATCTGGTATTCCGCCGGCGAAGGATTGATGATCCTGGCGACCGTGACGGGTGGCGCGCGCCTGCGCCGGTCGGGAGCGGGACGATGAAGGCTGCGTTGACGGCCGTGCGCTTTCGGTTGCCGTTCGACGGCTGGGAACGTGCCCTGCTCGTGCTCCTTGTTCTCGTGGTCGCCGGGCTGTCGCTGAGCGTGGACGGGTTCTTTCCCGATTTCCCCGGCTTCCTCGCATTGTTCGAGAACTTTCTGCCGTTCGGGATCGTCGCCCTTGGGCTCTCGGTCGTGATCCTCACTGGCGGGATCGATCTTTCTGTGGGCTCGACCGCCAGCCTGTCCGCCATCATCATGGCCTCGCTCTGGAGCGGGCTGCATCTCAACATCTGGCTGGCCTGCGGGGCGGGCGTGACCGCCGGCATGCTGCTGGGGGCGGTCAACGGGCTGATCATCACCCGGATGGGGACGGAGCCGCTGATCGCGACGCTCGCGACCAATTTCATCTATGCGAGTGTTGCAACCGCGCTGGCCGGCGACAGCCCGCCCTCGGGCTTCCCCGACGCCTTCAATGGTCTCGGCGTCGGCGTGCTCTTCGGCCTCGTCCCCCTGCAGATCGTTCTATTCGCCGTGCTGGCGATCGTCTTCGCGCTGGCAATCGGGCGCTCGCCGTTCGGGCGGCGCGTGGTGATGGTCGGCTTCAATCCGGAGGCGGCACGATATTCCGGCGTGCGCGTCGAACGCGTGGTCACGTGGGCCTACGTGCTGAGCGGCGCGATGGCGGGTCTCGCCGGTATCGTCCTCGCCGCCTACTACAGCGCCGTGCGGCCCGATATGGGCGACGTGCTGCTGCTGACGACGATCACCATGGTCGTGCTCGGCGGCGTCAGCATCTTCGGCGGCGAAGGATCGATCACCGGCGTGGTCACCGCGGTGCTGCTGCTCGGCATGCTGCGTCAGGGCATGTTGATCGCGGGATTCTCGGACATGGTGACCACGATGCTGACGGGCACGATCCTGCTCGCCGCGATCGCTATCAAGAACGTCCTCGCGGGCCGGGGTTCTGGTCTGGCGATGCTTGTGGGGCGCCTTCGGAGACGATCGGTCTCGCGGGCGTGACGAACGACAACGACAAAACAAGGGCGGAACAAGTCTGATGAAATCGGTGACGATGACGGCGCGCAAGGCCATTCTCCGTGCGACACTGCCGCTCCTGCTCGGCGCGGCCGCGGCGCATGCGGCGGATATCGACACGTCGAAGCGGATCAAGGTTGCGATGGTGCCGAAGCTGGTCGGATTGTCGGTCTTCAAGGCGAACGAGAAGGGCGCCGTCGAGAGCGCGAAGGCTCTCAACATCGACTTCCTCTACACCGGGCCCGTCACAGCCTCCGCGCAGGGGCAGGTCGACGTCTTCAACAGCCTGATCGCCCGCCGCTTCAACGTGATCACGACGACGTCGAACAATCCGACCCAGCTGGCACCCGCGCTGCGCCGCGCACGCAAGCAGGGCATCAAGGTGGTGTCCTACGACAGCGACGTGGCTGAGGACGCGCGCGACTTCTTCGTCCAGAACACGGACTACGCGGAGTTCGGCAAGGCGCTGGTCGAGAGCGTCGCCCAATACATCAAGCCCGACGCGAAGATCGCCATCCTGTCCTCGACTCCCGACGCCACGATCCAGAACGAGTGGCTGCGCGCGGTGAAGACCTACCTCTCGGCGCATTACCCGAAGATCGAGATCGTGACCACGCAATACGGACAGTCAAGCCCGTCGCAGTCGCTCACCGCCGGCCTCGACATCCTGCAGGCGCATCCCGAAGTCACCGCCATCATTGCCCCCGATGGTGCTGCCGTGGTGGGCGCTGCGGCAGCGGTTGAAAAACTCGGTCGGAGCGGCAAAGTGTTCGTGACCGGGTGTGCCGACCCGGACGCGATACGGCAATACGTCAAGTCCGGAACCATCCGGGCCACGCCGCTCTGGGACGAGGTGAAGGAAGGGCAACTCGTGATGTATGTCGCGCGCCTCGCCGCGAACGGCGCGATCGGGCCCGACAGCACATTCACGGCGGGCGATCTCGGCACGTTCACCGCGAAGAACCGCGTGATCGTGTTCAGCAAGCCGCTGGTGTTCGACAAGAACAACATCGACAACTATCATTTCTGACTGTCGCTCGCGCGAGCCTGATCGGAGTTCCTGATGAAGCGTATCCTTTTCACCGGCGGCAGCGGCAAAGCCGGTCGCCACGTGGTCGCCTATCTGGTCGAGCAGGGCTATCGCGTGCTCAACATCGACACCAAGCCCCTGAACAATCCGGATGTCCGGACCGTGATCACCGACATCACGGATCTTGGCCAGGTGTTCAACGCCTTCTCGTCCTACACCGGGCTGCACGAGTTCGACGCCGACCTCTCGCCGGAGAAGATCGACGCGGTGGTGCATTTTGCGGCGATCCCGCGGATCATGATCACGCCCGACAACGAGGTCTATCGCATCAACGTCATGGGCACCTACAACGTGCTCGACGCGGCGACCAAGCTCGGCATCCCCAAGGTCGTCATCGCGTCCAGCGAGACGACCTACGGGATCGTGTTCGCTCACGGACACCGTAACCCGGAATATTTCCCGCTCGACGAGGACTATCCGGTTCGCCCGATGGACAGCTACGCCACCTCCAAGATCTGCAACGAGCGCACCGCCGAGGCCTTCGCGCTGCGCACGGGGACGGACATCTATGCGCTGCGGATCGGCAACGTCATTGAGCCGAGCGAGTATGAGCTGTTCCCCGAATGGTTCGCGAAGCCCGGCTTCCGCAAGCGGATCGCCTGGAGCTACATCGATGCGCGTGATCTGGGCGAGATGGTCCGGCTCGGGATCGAGACCGACGGTCTTGGTTACCAGGTGTTCAACGCCGTGAACGATCACAGCTCATCGGATCTTCCCACCAAGGAGTTGCTGCAGCGCTTCTACCCGGACGTGCCCGTGCGCGGCGAGCTCGGCGAATACGAGAGCCTGCTGTCCAACCGCAAGGCGCGCGACATGCTCGGCTTCCGCGAGAAGCACAACTGGCGGGACTATGTGAAGGTTCAGGGCTGACCAGCCGGGCAGAGGAAACGATGTCCCATCGCAAGACCGTGGTCGTGATCCACACGGGACGGGTGACCGTCGCCCGCTCGGTGCACTGGCATCGAACTGGTCCCGGATGTGCGGATCGTGAACCTCGTCGACGACAGCCTTATCAAGGACACTATGGCGGTGGGCGCAGTTATGTCGGCGATCCGGCGCCCGCTCGCGCAGGATATGACAATCGGGCAGGAGATGGGGGCGGACCTCAGCAGCCCGCGGCTCGGGATGGAGCCTCGCGCAGCACTCCTCGGCGAGACAGCGCCCGCGAGGGCGGCCGAGTGAAGGGACCGGGAAGAACCTGATGCCGCGTTTCGCCGCCAACCTCACGATGATGTTCGACGAACACCCGTTCGCAGACCGCTTCGCGGCGGCCGCGGCGGCCGGTTTTTCGGCCGTTGAATGTCTATTTCCGTATGCGCTCGAACCCGAGCAGCTGGGCGAGCTCCTGCGGCGCCATGATCTCACGCTCGCTTTGTTCAACATGCCGCCAGGCGACTGGGCGGCGGGCGACCGGGGCATCGCGATCTTCCCCGAACGGCGCGCGGAGCTGAAGGCTGGGCTCGCGACCGCGCTCCGTTATGCCGAGGCGACCGGGGTCGGGCGGCTGCACCTGATGGCGGGGATGGGACGTCGCGACGACGCTTCTTCGGTCTCGTCGTACAAGGATGCGGTGCGTCTCTGTGCCGAGACGATCGGCGCGCGCGGGCTTGACCTGGTGCTCGAGCCGATCAACACGCGCAGCATGCCGGGCTACTTCCTCGATGATTTCGCGTGGGCGGCCGAGCTGATTGGCGAGCTCGCGCTGCCGAACCTGAAGCTCCAGTTCGACATCTTCCACCGCCAGATCCTGCACGGCGACGTCACGACGGCACTCAGGCAGATGATGCCGATCATTGGCCATGTGCAGATCGCGAGCGTGCCCGACCGCCATGAGCCCGACAGGGGCGAGCTGAACCTGCGATACCTTGCCGATGAGCTGGACAGGCTGAGCTACGACGGTTTCGTCGGCTGCGAATACAATCCCAGGGGCGTCACCACCGAGGGGCTTGCCTGGTTCGACGATTGGGCAAGGCTGCGATGAAGCTTCTTCTCGGCTGCATCGCCGATGACTACACGGGTGCCTCCGACCTCGCGGGCGTGTTGCGCGGCGCCGGGCTGCACGTCGTCCAGACGATCGGCGTGCCTCGACCTGACCTCGCCTTGCCGGAGGTCGAAGCGGTCGTCGTGTCGCTCAAGAGCCGGTCGATCGCGCCTGAGCGCGCGGTGTCGCTCTCGCTTGAAGCGGAGGCGTGGCTTCGTGCGCGCGGCGCCGCCCACGTCCTGTTCAAGATCTGCTCGACCTTTGACTCGACCGATCGCGGCAATATCGGCCCGGTCACCGACGCGCTGCGCGCACGCGCCGGTGGGGCGACGGTGATCGTCAACCCGGCCTTTCCCGAGAACAATCGCAGCGTCTATGCGGGCCATCTCTTCGTGGGCTCCGTGCCGTTGCACGAGAGCCCGCTGAAGGATCACCCGCTCAATCCGATGCGCGACTCGAACCTGGTGCGCGTGCTCGCGCGCCAGAGCACCGCCCCGGTCGGGCTGATCCCGTTCGCGACGGTCGAGCAGGGTGCCGACGCGGTCGCGCGCCTGCTCGAAGCGCTCGGTGCCGATGGCGTCGGCGCCGCGATCGCGGATGCGGTGGCCGGACGCCACCTCGACGTGCTGGGCGAGGCGGCGTTGATCGGTCCGCTCTCCACCGGCGCATCCGGGCTCGGTGCCGGCATCGCGCGCAGCCTGGTGCGGCGTCACGGTCTCGAGCCGGATCGCGTGGCTCCGGCGGAGCCGCCGCCCCCGCCGGGCGGACGTTCGGCGATCCTTGCGGGGAGCTGTTCGGCCGCGACGCGCGAGCAGATCGCCCGCGCGCGCGAGGACGGCACGCCGGTGCGCGCACTCGACGTCGAACGCATCCTGAGCGGAGCGGCGGAGGCAGAGGTGCGCGACGTGCTCGAATGGTCGGACCGGCACGGTGCCGGACCCGTGCTGATCGCCAGCAGTGCCGCGCCCGCGGATCTCGAAGCCGCGCGCGCCCTGCATGGCGGAGAGGCGGCTGGCCACCAGATCGAGCAGGCGTTCGCGGATCTCGCCGAGGCGCTGGTGGAGCGCGGCGTCGGCCGTCTCGTGGTCGCCGGCGGGGAGACGTCGGGCGCGGTGGTCGACCGGCTCGGCATCGAGGGTTTCGTGGTCGGCCCGGACATCGCGCCCGGCGTGCCGGTGCTGCGCGCGACCGGGGAGCGCCACGCTGGCCTGGCGGCCGCCCTGAAGTCGGGCAATTTCGGTGGACCGCAGTTCTTCGGGGAAGCGATCCGTCTGCTCTCGTGAGCTCCGGCCGACCCGCATATCGAGGATGATGATGAGCAGCGCGCAGAGTACCGCACCCGACCAACCTTACGACTGCGCCGTGATCGGGCTTGGATCCATGGGAAGCGGCATGGCGCGCTCGTTGCTGCAGGCCGGCTTCCCGGTCCGCGGATATGACCGCAGCGAGGCTGCGTGTCGGGCCTTCGCAGAAGCGGGCGGTGTGGTCGCCGCGGACCCGGCGGACGCGGGGCGGGATGCGCGCTGCGTGATCGCGGTGGTCGTCAATGCCGCTCAGACCGAGGATGTGCTGTTCGGCGCCGGTGGTTGTGCCGACACGATGCAAGCGGGCGGCGTGTTCGTGTCCTGCGCCACGATGGCGCCCGAGCAGGCGCGCAAGCTTGCCGCGCGTCTGGAGGCGAGCGGCCGATACTTCCTGGACGCCCCCATGAGCGGCGGCGCGGTGCGGGCGGCCGAGGGCAAGCTGACGATGCTGGCGTCGGGCAGTCCGGACGCCTTCGCCGTGGCGCGTCCCGCGCTCTCGGCGATGACGGCGACGTTGTACGAACTGGGTGATGCAGCGGGGATGGGCGCCGCCTTCAAGATGGTCAACCAGCTGCTCGCCGGCGCGCACATCGCCGCGGCCTGCGAAGCGATCGCCTTCGCTGCCAAGCAGGGGCTGGATCTGCAGAAGGTCTATGACGTGATCACCCGATCCGCCGGCAACAGTTGGATGTTTGAAAATCGGGTGCCGCATATCCTGGCGGGCGACTACACGCCGCTCAGCGCGGTCAACATCTTCACCAAGGATCTCGGGATCGTCCTCGACATGGCGCGGGCGGGAAACTTTCCCGTGCCGGTCGCCGGAGCCGCGCTGCAGATGTTCCTGATGACGGCTGCAGCAGGGATGGGCGGGGACGATGACGCGTCGGTCGCACGGCTGTACGCACGCGTGGCCGGGATCGACCTCCCGACGCCGGACGATCGGAACCGCTGATGCATGCCGCCCCGGACGGCGCGCGTTGGTCGTGAAAAGCCTGGGACTTTGCCTTCACCCCACCAGGCCCGGGCATCCCGGACCTCCGGTCGCTGAGGATGCAGGGGCTCTAGTCCCTGGCGGGATGCGGCAGCTTCGACAACTCTCTCACGAAGGACGAAATGTCACATGAAGGAACGCGTCGGATTCATCGGGCTGGGCCACATGGGTGTCGGCATGGCGACCAACATCGTCGGCAAAGGCTGGCCTCTGACGATCATGGGACATCGCAAGCGGGAGAACATCGACGCGTTGCGCGTGCTCGGCGCCGACGAGGTCTCGACGCCGCGCGAGGTCGCCGATCGCAGCGACGTGGTCGTCCTCTGCGTTACCGGCTCGCCGCAGGTCGAAGCGATCGTGGCCGGAGAGGACGGGCTCGTCGCCGCCGGGAAGCCGCTCCTGGTCATCGACTGCTCGACGTCGAACCCCGCCAGCACCGTCCGTCTCGCCGCCGACCTGAAGTCGAGAGACATCGTGTTCGTCGATGCCCCGCTTTCCCGCACGCCGAAGGAAGCCATGGCCGGGACGCTCGACGTCATGGCAGGCGGATCCGACTCCGATTTCGAGCGTGCCAAGGTCGTGCTCGAGGCGTTCGCCGGCCGACTGATCCACACGGGACCGGTGGGCAGCGGCCATATGATGAAGCTGCTGAACAACTTCGTGTCGCTGGGCTACGCGGCGCTCTATTCGGAAGCTCTCATGCTCGGGGCAAAGAGCGGCCTGACGCCGGAGACCGTCGACAGCGTGCTGCGCGATGGGCGCATGGATTGCCCGTTCTACCGGACTTTCTTCAAATACGTGCTCGAACGCGACGAGCAGGCGCATCTGTTCACCATCAGCAACGCCTGCAAGGACCTGTCCTATCTCGTCTCCGCGTCGATGGAATCGAACGCGCACAACCCGATGGCCTCGGCCGTGCGCAACTCCTTCGCCGCCGCCGTCGTGTCCGGACAGGGTGGCCGCTATGTGCCGATGCTCTCCGACATCGTGGCCGAAATGAACGGCCTCCCGACCCGGCTCGCCTGAGGCGAGCACGGGCACGAGATGGCGGCGGATCTACTGCGCGAGGTAACCGCCGTCGACCGGTAGCACGGCACCCGTGATGAAGGACGCCTCGTCGGAGGCGAGGAAGAGGATCGCGTTGGCGATCTCCCGCGGCGTGCCCACGCGGCCGATCGGATGGCGGGATGTGACGCCCGCCACATACTCGTCCGACAGCTTCTTGAGGGCTTCGGTCGCGATGGTTCCCGGGGCCACGGCGTTGACGCGGATCCCGCGTGACGCGAGCTCGACCCCGAGATGCTTGGTGATGCCGGATGCCACGAATTTCGCCGGTCCGTAGATCGCCTGGCTGGCCTGTCCCGCCTCGCCGGAAATCGAGGACAGGCAGACGATGGCGCCGCCGCCGTTCTTGAGCATCGCTTCGGCGGCATATTTGCAGGTCAGGAACATGCCGCGTCCGTCGATGGCCATCACATGGTCGAAATCCTCGGCCGTTGCCGAGAGGAGATCTTTTTCGGGGATGATGCCGGCATTGGCGACCGCGATGTCGATGCCGCCGAACTGATCGACGCAGGTTTCGACCATGGCGCGCGCGTCGGCCGCGCTCGACACGTCGCCGACGGCGACCCGCACGTCACCACCGGCCGCGGCGATGATGCCGCGCAGCTCCTCGAGCCGCTCGGCGGCGATGTCGTTGATGACGAGCTGCGCGCCTTCGCCGGCGAAGACGAGCGCGGTCGCGCGCCCGATCCCGTTGGAGGCTCCGGTGATCAGCGCCCGTTTGCCCCTCAGCCGTCCGAGACCGGGCGTCACGTTGTCCGCGTCGTTCATCGATGGATCCTTCATGGATGGCGCGCTCAGCTCTGCCGGCGCTTCTGGTTGAGACTGTCGATCAGCACGGCGCCGAAGATCACCGCGCCCTGGATGAATTGCACCCAGAACGGCTGGACGTTCTTCAGGGTGAGCCCATTGTTGATCAGGCCGATGATGAGAACGCCTAGCAGCGTTCCGAGCACGCTGCCCTTGCCGCCGAACAGCGACGCGCCGCCGATCACGACGGCGGCGATGGCGTTCAGTTCCAGCCCGACCGCCGCGATCGGCTGGGCGCTGTCGAGCCGGCCCGCGAGCACGATGCCGCCGAGCCCCGCGAGCGCGCCGCTGATCACGTAGCAGGTCAGAAGCGTCCGTCCCACCGGAATGCCGGCGAGCCGCGCGGCCTCGCGATTGCCGCCGGTCGCGTAGACCTCCGCGCCGAAGACGGTGCGGGCGAGGACCAGACCGGCGACGAGAAAGACCGCCAGCGTGAGGAGGCCGGCGACGGGAAAGGGACCGAGATTGCCGCCGCCGATCGCGTCGAAGCTGTCGGGGAATGAAAAGATCGTGTTGCCGTTCGTGACGATGAAGGCCAAGCCGCGCGCCATGGCGAGGACGGCCAGACTGACGATGAACGGCGCCATGTTCAGCACGGTGACCGCAAAGCCGATGAACGCACCGGATGCGGCACCGATCCCCACGCCCAGCAGGACGGCGAGCCAGACCGGCAGATGCGCGTTCAGCGCCATGCCGCTCATCACGCCGGTGAACGCGACGACCGAGCCCACCGACAGGTCGATGCCCCCGGTGATGATCACGAAGGTCTCGCCCACGGCCACCAACCCGATCAGGGCGCTCGCCAGCAGGATCGACAGGATGTTCGCCGAGGTGAGGAAGGCGGGCGTCGTCACCGCCAGGTAGAGCGAGATCAGGACGAAGCCCACGACGATGGTCAGCTCGTTGAGCGCCTGAACGAGCGATCCCAGGCCGAACCGTCTCGGCGCACGCGCGGTGAGCGTCTGTTCGGTGGACACGTCAACTCCTGTCGGTAGCTTCTTCAACCGAGTGCCGCGAGAGACATCACGCGCTCCTGGCTGAACTCGGGCTTCTCGAGCATGCCGGTCACGCGACCGGCGCGCATCACCACGATCCGGTCGCACAGGCCGAGCAGCTCGAGCATGTCGGACGAGACGACGATCACCGCGCTGCCCCTGCCGGCGAGATCGTTGATGAGCCGGTAGACCTCGATCTTGGCGCCGACATCGATGCCGCGCGTGGGTTCGTCGAGGAGGAACACGCGCGGCTTGGTTGTCAGCGCGCGTCCGATGACGACCTTCTGCTGGTTGCCGCCGGAGAGTGAGATGACGCGCTGGCGGATGCCGGAGCTGCGGATCCTCAATTCACGGACCGTATCGGTCGCCAGCGCGTCGACGCGCGTGCGGTTGACGACGATCCCTGCGCCGGACAGAGCGCGCAATCGCGACAGCGCAAGATTGCTACTAATGGGAAAGGGCATGATCAGGCCTTCGCCCTTCCGGTCTTCCGGTACGAGCGCGATCCCGTGGGCCAGCGCCTCGCGCGGCGAGCGCATCCGCCTCGCCTCGCCGCCGACCCGCACCGCGCCCGACGACGCGGGGAGTGCCCCGAAGATCGTCTTGAGCACCTCGGTCCGTCCGGCGCCGATCAGGCCGCCGAGGCCCATCACCTCGCCAGCGCGCACCTCGAACGAAACGTCGGAGAACGCACCGGGCGAGGACAGCCCTTCGACCCGGAGCAGCACCTCGCCGGGGCGTTTGCCGCGTTCCGGAAACAGGGCCTCGATCGGCCGGTTCACCATGGCCTGGATCAGCGAGCGTTCGTCCCACGCCGCGGTGGGCGCGGTCCGGATCGTCCGGCCGTCGCGCAGAACGGTGACTCGGTCGCAGATCGCGAAGATCTCCTCCAGGTGGTGGCTGATATAGATCAAACCGACACCGGCGGCGCGCAGCCCGGCGATGGACGCGAACAGGGTGCGCTTCTCGGTCGCCGTCAACGTGGCGGTCGGTTCATCGAGGACGATCACACGCGCTTCTCGCGACAGCGCGCGGGCGATCTCCACGAGCTGCTGTTGCGCGATGCCGAGCGCGCGCACGGGTGTCGCGGGATTGACCGACAGGCCGACACGCTCGAGCAGCACTCGCGCCCGTTCGTTGAGCGTTCGGCGCTTGATGTTGCCGAGCGGGCCGCGCGGAAGATTGCCGAGGAAGATGTTGTGGGCGATCGACCGGTCCGGCACCAGGCTGAGCTCCTGGTGGATGACGATGATCCCCGCTCGCAAGGCGTCGCGCGGGCTGCGCGGCACGAACGGCGCGCCGTCCAGCGTGATCTCGCCCTCATCGGGAGAGATCACGCCGGCGAGCACCTTCATCAGCGTCGACTTGCCGGCGCCGTTCTCGCCGACGATCCCGAGAATCTCGCCGCCTGCGAGCTCGATGTCGACTTCGGAGAGCGCCCGCACGCCGGGGAAGCTCTTCGAGATCGCCCGCATCGCGAGCAGCGGCGAGGCGTCATTCACTGGCTGACCTCGTCGCCCCAGAGGCCGTACGCCTTGGCTTGCGGCCCGTCGATGTTGGCCTTGGTCAGGAGGATATGCGGCCAGAACTGATGCGCGGGGATCGAGGCCTTGTCGCCGTGCAGGTAGTCTTCGACGTAGGTGACCGATTGCTTCGCCATGGTGACGGGGTTCTGCGACAGTGTCGCGTCCATCTGTCCGCGGCGGATCGCACTCAGCGCCTGCTCGGTCCCGTCGATGCCGATGATGACGATGTGCTTCGGATCGCCGATCGGCACGAAGCGGTTGGCCTGCCGGATCGCGCGGATGGCACCCACCGCGTTGTCGTCGTTGCCGTTGAAGACGGCATCGATGTCGTTATGCGCGGCCAGCAGCTGGGTCATAATGTTGAAGCCCTTGTCGGCGTCGAAATCCGCCGCCTGGCGTGCCACGACCTTCAGGCCCGGGTTCGCTTGCTGAAGCTTGGTCATCTCCTCAGCGAAACCCTTTTCGCGCTCGTCACCGGCGGTGGTGCCGAGCAGGCCCTCCAGGTCGACGATGTTGCCTCTCATCGTTCCGTAGCGTGCCTTCAGCGCCTGCGCGATGAAGTCCGCACCTTCCCGGCCGAGCTGCTCGTTGTCGGTCTCGAGGAAGTTCACTTGGCATGAGCCGCAGGCGGCGCCGCGATCGAGGGTGAAGACCGGGATGCCCTTGCGGTTGGCGAGTTTCACCACCGGCACGATCGAGTTCGCGTTGATCGGGTTGAGGATCAGGGCGGACACGCCGCGATTGATCAGGTCGGTGACCTGGTTGGTCTGCGTGTTCGCGTCGCCGTTCGCGCTGGTGTTGACGAGCTGCAGGTCGGGATGGGCGGCGACGCCGCGCTGCACGCCTTTCGACATGCCTTGGAAGAACGGGTTGGCCAACGTCGCCACGCTAAGACCGATCGTATAACTGGCCGCATGCGCGGCGACGGCCGAGGCGGCCAGAGCGAGCGCCATCGCCGCGCCTGCGAAGAGATGCTTCCTGTTGGACATGAACGACCCCCTTTCTTGTTCTGGATTGGACGTGACGCTTTCTAGGTCCCGAGATCCGGCAGCGCCACGTTCGTTGTTTCGAATGGACCGAGCGGTATCGTGTTGCGAGCACTGCCGGTGTCCAGCAGCGCGTCCAACGGACCTGCGGTGAGGTTGGCGAGGAGCACGCGCACCCCCTGGTCCTCCCGCCATGCGAGCCCCGCAACGCGGCCAGGCGCCGTCGAGGTGACCGCGATCGCCACGGCACGATCGGCGCCGCCGATGGTGCGAAGCACCTCGTAGACCGGACGCGCCGCGTCCTCGTCGCTGGCCTCCTCGATATCCTCATGGAGGATGCCGAACCGGCCGACCGGCGAGCCGAGTGCCGCATCGCCCACGGCCGTGCCGACGCAGCGTGCGAGAAAGCCCACCGTCCATGCCGCCGCGAAATGGCCGCGCTGGCGCGGGTCGTCATCGGTCATCGCCTTGCGCACGCGCTCCGGGTTGGGCGCGGCGGCCTGGCCGTAGGGATTGTCCCGACACCCGATCTGGCTTGGGCCGAGATAGATCGGACGCCCGCATGAGATCGCTTCCGCCGAGCGGAAGATCGCCGGCAGGGTCTCAAGGTTTTCCATCACCGTGATGTCGTCTGCGGCATGGACGATGGCGCTGATGCTGAAAGTCACAGCGTCGAGGCGATCGACGGTTGGGCGCTTGCGGTTCAGCTCCGTGAAGAAGTTCGGCGTTCCTCCGACCAGGCGGACCAAGGGCAGTGCGTTCCGGACGGCGCGATAGACGTCCGCAAGCGGCGGGCAATCGGGCCACGCGCTGCCCGGCAGCGTTCCCTTAAGATCCGCGGCGGGAAACGCCAGAACGGTATCGACCACCGCACCGGCCTCCGCGATGTCGTCCGCAAGCGCCTGCGCCTCCGCACGAAGATCGTTCCCGGGCAGGACGGCCTCAAGGTGCAGAGGCGCGTCGAGGGATGCGGCGACCTCGGACGCGCGCCTGAGTGCTGCGCGATCGCGAGCGCGGCCATCATGGCGCGCGAGCAGAAAGGCCGGCCTGAGCGCCCGCAGCAGCGACACCGCACGCGGCGACGGCACGCGTCCGGGCTCGAGATGCAGCCCCACAGCGGGGAGGTGCCCGGCGGCCGAACCGAGCGTCAGCGTGGGAGCCGCGTCGTCCGTTGATCCTGCCTGCGGCTCGCCGTCGACCGCGAGCGTGACGCTCTGTTCGAGGACCGTTCCCGCGTCCAGCCTGTAGGGCCACGGAAGTCCGATCGGTCGCACATAGGTCTTGTAGGAGGCGTCGCTCCAGTTCCGCTGGTCCTCGGTCTCGAACGTGTCGCCCTCCATGCGACAGGTCACCGACAATCCAGGATGCGCGCGATGGGTGAGCGCGCGGATGTTCTGGAAGGGCTGGTAGGGCTCGATCAGGTCGGGAAAGCGCGTGCGCTCGACGGATCCGTCGACATGCAGGACGTCCACGTCCGCGCCGGCCACGCCGCTGATCGGATGAAGCACGACGAAGCCGAGGCGGGCGGTGAGGACATCCGTTTCGGCACGCGCGCGCATCCGGAAGCTGAGCGAGCGCTCGCGCCCCTCGATCTCGGCCTCGTAGCGGACCCGCTGCGCACCGAGGTGCCAGATCGCATCGTAGGACACTGCGAACCGGTCGGCATCCTCGACGATCCGGAGGTCCTCGATGGTGGATGCGGCGGTGCCCCATTCGTGGTCGCGGACAACGCAAGAGATCGCGCGGATAATTTCGATGCCCGCGAACCGGATATGGCGCAGGTTGCCGTCCTGCAGCGTCGCGGACAGCTGTCCTGCGCGGAGCAGCCGCCCCTCGGACAGGGGCTCTTCGGTCCCGAACAGCCGGATGGCGTGGCTCATTCGCGCGCTCCCGTCTGCGACCGGAGATAGGCCGCGACGACGTCGTCGAAGTTCGCATCGGCGGTGAAGCCGAGGTGTCGGCCGAGCCCCGCCTCGAACGCGCCCGGCCAGCTGTTGACGATGCGCTGGATGGCCGGGTCGGGCTCGATCCGGACGAGCGCAGCCGCGCGGTCGCCGCCCGCCCGTGCAAGCGCGTCGAGCATGGCGCGGACGCTGACGGACAGGCCGGGAAGGTTGATGACGCGCCGCGTCCCGAGCCGCTCGGGCGGCAGGTCGTGCCCGTGGATGATGTTGGCGACCGCATGGTCGGGCGAGATCAGCCACAGGAGCGTGTCCGCCTCGACCGGGCAGACGGCTTCGATCCCGGCCAGCGGCTCACGGATGATGCCGCTCGCGAAGGACGAGGCGGCACGGTTCGGCTTGCCCGGACGGACGACCACCGTCGGCATGCGGAGCGAGCGCGCATCGACGTAGCCTCGCCGGGCGTAATCCGACAGCAGCAGGTCGACCAGCGCCTTCTGCGTGCCGTACGAACTCTGGGGCTCCCAGACCTGCGTGTCCGGCACCACTGGCGGCAGGCTGCCACCGAACACGGCGATGGAGCTCGTCGTCACAAGTCGCGCATGCGGCGCCGTCCGGCGCACGTGATCGAGCAGCGCACGCGCGGCGTCGAAATTGACCCGCATGCCGAGCTCGAAATCCTGCTCCGCATGGCTCGAAACGTCGCGGCGAGATGGAAGATCGCGCCGGTGCCGGCGGGAACCGCGCGCGCCAGTAGTTCCGGATCGGCGATGTCGCCCGCCTCCTGAACGACGCGCGGGTCGGCAAAGACATCGAGCCCGCCAATGTCGGAGGCGACGATCCGGTCGATCGGCGTGGGCGCACCCTCCGCGCCCGCGAGATGACCCCGCGCGAGCAGCGTGTCGACCACGCGGCGCCCGAGGAGGCCCGCTGCCCCTGTCACAGCAACCTGCATCGTTTCCTCGCGGCGATTGCTTCGCCTTCAACCTGTATGACAGGTTCGCGCCGACCGACGCTCGACGCAAGTGGGCTGATCGAAGAAATTGCAGACCGCTTCGCGGAGGAAGCGCGGGGTGGCAGACTGATGCTCGACGCCGGGGAACGTATGATCTTGATGAGCAGCAGCGATCGGGTTGCCGACGAACTGCGCCGGAGGATCCGCGACGCCCGCTTGCCCCTGGGCAGCAAGTTCCCGTCCGACCAGGCGATTGCGGACGAGTTCCAGGTCAGTCGCACGGTGGTGCGGGAGGCCGTGGCCAGGCTCAAATCGGACGGGCTGGTCGAGACCCGCAAGGGGGCCGCGACGCGCGTCCGCAGCACGGGCCGCGATGCCGAGAGGCTCGTGATGCCGCGTTCGATGGAAGGACTGCTCGGCTTCCTCGAGGTTCGTGGCGCGATCGAAGCCGAGATGGCCGCACTCGCCGCGACGCGGCGCACGGCGGCGCAGGGACGCGAAATCCGGGCGTGCCTGCGGGCGATCGATGCCGCGACGCGTGCGGGCGGGTCGGGCGTGCAGGAGGACCTGGAATTCCACCTGGCGATCGGGCGCGCGACGTCGAATGCGTATTGGGGCGGGTTCGTGCGCCTCTTCGCCGTTCCCATGCGCTCGGCGATCAACGTGACGCGGGCCAATGAGCGGCGGCGCCAGGATTTCACTGCCGCGGTCGCCTCAGAGCACCGCGAGATCTACCTGTCCATTCTTGCACAGGACGCCGCCCGGGCGCGCGACGCCGTGCGCTTCCATATACGCAACGCCGGCGAACGCATCCTGCAGGCGGGCCAGGAGTTCTGGAGCAATGAAGGAGCCGATCTGGCGCGCGTCTGGCAGGAAGAGGCGCTGCAGATGCCCGCCGTCGACTCCGGCAATTCACCATCTTCCATCTCGGAGGCGCGGATCGCACGTCCTTAAAGGCAGTGGTCGACCTTGGTGCGCCTGCCTCGGGTTGGACACGGCATCATCGTGTCGAGAGAGATGCGAAGTACCGCGACCAACGCACTCGGCCTCGCGGTCACGGCACGGGTGCGTTTTCCGGCCGAGCATGGATGAACTCGGCAATCTGGCCGGGCGTGGTCAACCAGAGCTGATCGCGCTTTGCGGCGATGTGGGCCAGCGCTCGGCGAATCGACCGCAGGCGGAAAGGTTGACCGGCGATGAAGCTGTGCAGGATCACGCTCATCACGACGGGCTGATGTTGCGAGTCCTCGAGCAGCTGCTCGAACTGGTCGACGATCATGTCAGCGAACTCCGTCATACTCGCCATTCGGCCGATGATCGTCGAGCTGTCGTTGATCTCCTGGGAGTAGGGCACGGAGAGTAGCGGGCCGGCGCTCGTGTTGAGCCAGCAGGGTTGGTCGTCCATGCACCAGTCCAGAACGTATCGGTAGCCGCATCCGACCAGCGTCTCGGGTGTGGTCGGCGTCTCGGCGATCCACGGACTGGCCCAGCCGGCGGGGGCTCGCCCCTCATGGGCGTTGATCGAGCTGGTCACTCCGGCGACGTAGGCTCGCTCGGCTTCCTCGCTCATGCCGGACATCGTGTCGGAGTTCGAGCGGCCATGGGCGACGATCTCGCAGCCGCCGGCACGGAATGCACTGCAGAGCTCAGGCGCCTCGTCATAGAGGGCGGTGTTGAGCAGGATCGTGAGTGGCAAGGCGAGCTCGCGCTGCACCATCGCCATCAGCCGCCATGCACCGACACGGTTGCCGTAGTCACGCCACGACGCGTTGAGAACGTCGTAAGTCGCATCTCCGCCCGGCACGAGATTTTCGGTCATGCCGCGCCCGAACTCGTAAGCCTCGACGCCCAGTGCCACGTACAAGGCCAGACGCTTGCCGCCGGGCCAGCTGAAATCGGGACGAGCGGTGATCGGATTGTAGCCGTAGCGGCCGTGGCTGCTGAGCATCGGTGGAGCTTCCTCAATGGTCGATGTGCGGGACCCAGCGCATCATGCCGACATCGGTGGCCGCGGCACGCAGGTACATCTCGCGATAATGTGGAAGCCAGGTTGCGGCCGACTTCGCGGTCTGCGCCGCGCCGGACAGCTCGGTTGCAAGTACCCTGACCTCTGCACGCAACGCGCGCTCATCGATACCAGGCACTTGACCGTCCCGGACCCGGATGCTTCCGGCGACCATCACGAGCCGGACCGACGAGCCGTTCTCGCAGTAGATCAGCTGACGATCGAGATCGTTGAGCGGCGTGAACGCGAGTGTATCGGTGTCGAGCAGGATCAGGTCAGCCTGCATCCCCGGAGAGATCCTGCCGACGTGATCCTGCTGCCGCATGGCGCGAGCGCCGCCGCCGATCAGGCAGTCCAGCACCTCCGCGGCACGCGGCCAACGCTCGTAATCAGGTTCGGCGACATTGTGGATCAGGCCCGTCATCTTCGCCACGTTCCAGAGATTTACACTGTCGTCCGCGATCGCCTCATCGGTTCCTAGGCACATCGGTATGCCGCGGTCCCGCAGGCGTCGGAAGGGCATCACCCCGCTGCCGAGCCGAAGATTGCTGATCGGGTTGTGGGCCACGATCGCTCCCGACTCCGCGATCGTGTCGTAGTCACGGCCGTCCATCCAGACCGCATGGATGATGTTCATCCGCTCCGACAACGCACCGCGGTGCTTGATCTCCTGCATCAGCGAGGCGCCGCGAGTCTGGCCCAGCACTCGCTGCGTGCGGGTCTCGAGCACGTGGATGTAGAAGGGAAGATCGTGCGTGCGCGACAGCGCGTCGAGCGCGTGCAGGTAGTCATCGGAGACGCGCTGGGGCGCGGAGCAGGAGACGGCGGCGAGCAGGCGCCCGCCATGCGCTCCATGCCACCGCCCGATCAGATGCGCATAGGCGGCCAGCAGCTGCTCCGTTCCCGCCGCGGGGGGCGCCGCGAGCTCGGCCCGAAGTGCGGGCGGCACGATCTCGCCGAGGAACGGCAGCTTGCCGAGCTCCGCCAGGTTCGACTGGTCGAGCGCCACGCGCGCGCGGATGCCGCAATCAGCATAGGCCTGCATGACCGCATCGATGATCACGGGGGTTGGGTGCGGCACGAAGAAGGCGTCGTCCTGCACGGATGTCACGCCACCCTTCAGCATCTCGAGTGCCGCGAGCATGGTCCGCACATAGGCGAAGCGAGGGCTGGGCATCAGACCGGGCAGCGCGGGACTCTCGTAGAGCATGAAGATCTCGAGCGGCAGGCTGTCCAGCGACCCCTTGAGGTGGTTCACGGGCGAGTGGAAGTGCCCGTTGATGAGCCCCGGCATCGCGAGCCGGTCACATCCGTCGATGATCTCCCAGGTTTCATCGGGCGGGATGCTCCGGGCCGGCTCCACCGCCTCGATCGCACTGCCGGCGACGAGGATGTCGGCCCGTTCGCTATGTGGACGGTCGGGTGCGAAGGAACGGAGCAGCACGTCGCGGATCAGCGTCTTCATGGGAGCAGCTCCTCGGCAAGCCAGCAGGATGTCCGCCAGCCCGGTGCGACCGCGCGCATCGGCGGCATCGTCTCGCGGCAGATCGGTCGCGCGTGGCCGCAGCGCGAGGCGAACGGGCAGCCGGTCGGCGACGGCCCGATCTCCGCGGCGGCTGATGTCGCGTGCTCGTGCCGCAACCGCTCGCGTGCGGGGTCGGGGGTCGGCACGGCGTCGAGCAGGGCGCGCGTGTAGGGATGGGCGGGCTGCGCCAGAACCTCCGCTGCGGGACCTTCCTCGACGATGCGGCCGGCAAGCATCACGGCGATGCGGTCGGCAATGTGGCGCACCACCGGCAGGTCGTGGCTGATGAAGACGAAGGTGAGTGCCAGCCGCGCGCGCAGCTCTGCGAACAGGTCGAGGATCTGACCCTGCACGGAGATGTCGAGTGCGGAGAGCGGTTCGTCGGCGACCACGAGTGCGGGTTCGAGCATGATCGCACGCGCGATCGCGATGCGCTGCCGCTGGCCGCCCGAGAATTCATGCGGGTAGCGCCGCGCCGCTTCGGGTGCCAGGCCCACGGTCGCGAGCGCCGCTGCGACCGGCATGCGCGCATTCCGCCACGAGGCGCGACCGTGCACCACCAGCGGCTCGGCCAGCGTCTCGCCGATGCTCATCCGTGGATTGAGCGAGGCGAAGGGGTCCTGGAACATCATCTGCATCGCACTCCGGCGTGCGCGGAGTGCGCGCGGGCGGAGCGTCGTCAGGTCCTCGCCGCGGAAGCGGACCGCGCC
Source organism: uncultured Acetobacteraceae bacterium (assembly GCA_964247685.1). Taxonomy (GTDB): domain Bacteria; phylum Pseudomonadota; class Alphaproteobacteria; order Acetobacterales; family Acetobacteraceae; genus CAXTPV01. The sequence continues at coordinate 14,258 of CAXTVZ010000006.1, read as the reverse complement.
TTCGCTCGGCCGCTGCAGCAGGAGCAGGACCCGCCCGAGCGTGCTCTTGCCGCAACCGGACTCGCCCACGATCGCCAGCGTCTCGCCCGCCTCGACCCGCAGCGTGATGTCGCGCAAGGCGTGCGAGACGGTCCTGCGGCGCGTGTACCGCACGCCCACGCCGGCAAGCTCGGCGAGCGGAGGCGCGCTCACGCGGCGGCCTTCCAGCACGCGACGGTGCTGGCGCCCGCTTGCAGCATCGGCGGCGCCTCGGCGCAGCGCGCGAACCGATGCGGGCAGCGTTCGGCGAAAACGCAGCCGGCCAGCGTCTCGCGCGGGTCGGGCGGTTGCCCGGCGAGCGGCCGCCCGCGTCGACCCACGGGCTGATCCAGCCGCGACAGACTGCCGAGCAGTGCCTGCGTGTAGGGGTGGCGGGGTGCCGTGTAGAGGTGGTCGACCGGCGCGGTCTCCATCACCCGGCCGGCATACATGACGACCACCCGATCGACGATGCCGGCCATCAGCGCGAGGTCGTGCGTGACCCAGACCAGCCCCTTGCCGCGCTCGCGCTGCAGGCGGCGGATCAGGCGGACGATCTCCGCCTGCACCGTCACGTCGAGCGCAGTGGTGGGCTCGTCGGCGATCAGCAAGGGCGGCCCGGCGGCCAGTGCCGACGCAATCATCACCCGCTGACGCATGCCGCCCGAGAATTCGTGCGGATAGGCGCGCGCGCGCCGGGCTGCGTCGTGGATGCCGACCTGCTCGAGGAGGTCGATCGCACGCGTCCACGCGCCCCGTCGCGACAGTCCGAGATGGCGCCGGGCGACTTCCGCCACCTGGGCTGCCACCGGAAGCAGCGGGTTGAGCGCGGTGAGCGGGTCCTGGAAGACGATGCCGGCGAAGCCGCCGCGCAGGCGGCCGAAGCCGGCCTCCGGCAAGGAGGCGACGTCCTCCCCGCCGAGCCGCAGGCGCTGCGCGTGCCGCGTGGCACCCGCGGGCAGCAGACCGAGCGCCGCCAGCATCGTCAGGCTCTTGCCCGAGCCGGATTCGCCGACCAGCCCCACCGACTCGCCGCTTCGCACGGCGAGCGACACGCTGCGGACCGCGGCCGCGTCGCCGAAGGTGATCGAAAGATCGTCGATCTCGAGCAGGAGCCGGCTCATGACAGGCGAGGATCGAGCCGGTCGCGCAACCAGTCGCTCACGAGATTGACGCCGAGCACGGTGAGCGCGATCGCGAGGCCCGGAAAGGCCGCGATCCACCAGGCGCTCTCGAGGTAGTTGCGTCCCTGGTCGAGGATCGCGCCCCACGATGGCGTCGCCGACGACACGCCCACGCCGAGGAAGCTGAGCGCCGCCTCGGTCAGCATGGCCTGAGCCGCGGAGAAGCTGGCGACGACGACGATGGAGGGAGCCACGGCCGGCAGCAGGTAGCGCCGGAACAGCCGCAGCCTGCCGACGCCCACCGCGTGCGCGGCCAGGATGAAGTCCTGTCCACGCAGGCTCATCGCCTGGGCGCGGACGACGCGGGCGAAATTCACCCAGGTGGCGAGTGCGAGCACGAGGATGACCGCCAGAAGACCGCCGCCGAAGGCTGCGAGCAGGAAGATCGCGAACAGCGTGAACGGAAAGGCGAGTTGCACGTCGATCAGCCACGAGATGCAGCGGTCGATCCAGCCACCGAGCGTGCCGGCGAGTAGACCGAGCGCGCTGCCGACGACGGCGCCGAGCAATGCCGCGCACGCACCGACGCCGAGCGAGATCCGCGCGCCCCAGAGGAGGCGGGACAGCATGTCCCGTCCGACATTATCGGTGCCGAGCGGATGGGCCGCGTTGCCGCCGGGCACCCAGGCGGGCGGCATCAGGCGGTGGCGCAGGTCGAGATGCATCGGCGGGTCGGGTGCGAGCGCGGGGGCTCCGAGGGCGCTCAGGACCGAGACGCCGAGCAGCAGCGCGCCGAGCAGGCCGAGCCAGGTATTCATCGACCGGCTTCTCATCGACCCACTTTTCACCGGGCGGCGATCCGCGGGTCGATGCGCGCGCAGATGACGTCGACGCCGAGATTGATCAGCACGAAGCAGAGGCCGGCGATGAACACGGTGCCCTGCAGCAGCGGGAAATCGCGTGCCGAGAGCGCCTCGACCGCGAGGCGGCCGATGCCGGGCCATGCGAACACCGCCTCGACCACGACCGCGGACGAGATCAGATCGCCGAGCTCGAGGCCTGCCATGGTGACGATCGGCACCAACGCATTGCGCACGCCGTGCACCCAAACGATGCGCGCGCTCGTCAGGCCCTTGGCGCGCGCGGTGCGGATGAAGTCGCTCGCCATGACGGCGCCCATGCCGGAGGCGGCAAGACGGCTGAGGCGCGCGACGCTTTGCATCGCCAGCGTCGCGGCCGGAAGGATCAGGTGCGACGCGCCGCCATAGCCGTCGACGGGCAGCAGGCGCAGGCGCACCGCGAGCAGGATCACCAGCATCAGCCCGAGCCAGAACGAGGGGACGGCGAGCCCGAGCATGGAGAAGAGCTGCAGCAGGATCGCAGCGCCGCCCCCGCGCACCGCTGCCAGGACGCCGAGCGGGATGCCGATCGCGAGTGCGAGCAGGAAGGCGCAGCCCGCCAGCAGCAGCGTCGCCGGAAGCCGCTCGGCCACGAGCGATGCGACGGGCTGGCGATAGAGGTAGGACAGACCGAAATCACCGACGATCGCGTGGCGCAGGAACAGCAGGTATTGGACGGCGATCGGCCGGTCGAGGGCGAGATGATGGCGCAGCTCGGCCCGTGCGAGCTCGGAGGCGGTCGGCGGCAGCAGCAGGGTGACCGGGTCGCCGGTCGCGTGCGACACGGCGAACGTCGCGAGGCTCACGCCGAACAGCACCGCCAGCGCATGCACCAGGCGAGGGCGCCACACCGATCCGCCGAGCGGTCGCCTCATCCGCGCGCCTGCAGAGTTGCTTTGTAGAGCTCGACGTAGTCGTCGGGCCGGGGCTGGTAGGAGAGGCGGCGGCTCTGGCCATACAGCGCCGGCAGGTGCCAGAGATAGATCCAGGGGCAGTCTTCCCAGACCAGCCGCTCCGCCTGCCGGATGAGGCGCGCGCGGGCGGCGTCGTCGATCGTGGCCGAGGCCTGGCGCACGAGGTGGTCGACATCGCCGTTGCGGTAGCCGCTCGCATTGTCGATCGCGTCGCTCGTGAAGATCGAGAGCTCCACCAGCGGCTCGATCAGGGCCGCGAACCCGTAGAAATAGAGCCCGGGGAAGGCGCGGGCGCGCAGCGTCTCGAGATAGCGTCCGCTTTCGTAGGCGTTCGCCTGCGCGTTCACACCGATCGCCGCAAGATAGGCCGCGATCGCCTCGCAGCTCTCCTGCGCGTCGGGAAACTTGATGTCGTAGGCGAGTTCGATCTCCAAGCCGCGATGGCCGGCGCGCCGGAGGGTGGCGCTCGCCAGATCCGGATCATAGGCGAACGGCGGCAGGGTGGGATCGTTGTTGGGCGGGTTGATCACCGAGGCGAGCGGGCGCGTCATGCCGCGCTGCAGTGTGTCGATCATCGTCTGCACGTCGACCGCATGGTTCAGCGCCCGGCGCACCAGGGGATCGCGCAGTGCCGGCGCGCCGTTCTGTGAGATGCCGACATGCATCTTGCGCAGGCCTACCACCTGCTCGAGCTTGCATGATGGCGAGGTTGCGGCCGCCGCGCTGTCCGGATCGAGGCCGGGCACGAGGTCGATGCCGCCGGCCGTGAGCTCCTCGATCCGCGACGACATTTCGGGGACGGCACGAAAGACGATGTCGCGAATCGCCGGCGCACCGCTCCAGTGCCGTTCGTAGGCGGTGAGTGCCACGTGCTCGCCGCGCCTCCATTCGACGAAGCGGTAGGGGCCGGAGCCGATCGGATGCGCCCCCACCTGCTCGGCTGGGGTCTCGCGCAGGTAGCGCGGCGCGCCAATGAAGGCCTCCTCAAGCCAGTACAGCATCGAGACGGACGGGCCGCCCGTGCGCAGTTCGACGGTGAGCGGATCGGGAGCACTGACTGAAACGAGCCCGGTCTGCTGCCAGAGCTGGCTTTCGCCGTTGAATGGCGAGCGGCCCATGCGTTTGATGTTCTCGACCACGCCCCGCGCGTCCAGCGTCTCGCCGTTCTGGAACACCACGCCGGGGCGCAGCGCGAAGTGCCAGGTGGTGGGCGAGGGCTGCGTCCAGCTCAGCGCCAGGCGTGGCTCATGGCTGCCGTCCGGACGGCGGCGCACCAGGCTGTCGAACACCGACCAAACGACCGAGCCGATCGGATGGTTGTTGCGGATCAGATGCGGATCGAGGGTGGAGACGTCCTCGTCGGAGGCGACGATCACCGGCGGTTCGGCCGCGTCCGCTCGCCGCACGAGACGGCGTCCGGCGGCCAGCGTGCCGACGCTCAGCGTCGCCGCCCCGATTGCCCGTCGTGTCATCGCGCCGCCGCTCGGCGGCGCTCGAGACCTCATCCGCGATCGCCTCCAGCGAGCCCGCCGAAGCTTAGCAATCCATGGGCCATCCGCTTTCCCGTTGAGGCGGATCGAAAGACTCGGAAAGCGGGCGCTTCAGGCCGTGATCACGTTGAGGCCCGCCTGTTCGAGCGTCCGCAGCGCGAGGCCGGGCGCCCCCGTGTCGGTGACGAGCAGCTCCGCGTCGGCGAGATCGAGGATCTTCGCGGTTGCCACATGGCCGATCTTGCCGTGATCGGCGAGGAAGATGACGCGCGAGGACGCCGCGATGATGGCGTGCTTGACCTCCGCCTCTTCCCAGCTCTGCGTGGTGAAGCCTTTCCCGGCATCGATCCCTGAACAGGCAACGAAGGCGACGTCCGCGTTGATCTGGCGCAGCAGTGCTGTCGCAAAAGGCGGGATCAGGCAGCGCTGCGGCTTGGCAACTGTGCCGCCTGTGACCACCACCTTCACCCCGAGATGACCCTCAAGCTCCAGGGCAACGTCGAGCGCCGGCGTCACGACCGCCACATCCTGCAGCGACGGCGCCAGCGCGCGGGCGAGCGCCAGCGTCGTGCTGCCCGCGTCGATGATGATCGTCTCGCCGTCGCGTACGAGCGACGCCGCGAGCTCCCCGATGCGCTGCTTCTCGTCCTCGAAGGCGGTGTGCAAGGGATGGAGCGAGCGCTGGAAGCGGGCCGGGCGGACGGCGATCGCGCCGCCGCGCAACCGGCGCAGCACCTGCTGGCGCTCCAGCGCGTCGAGGTCGTTGCGGATGGTCACCACCGAGACGCCGAGCTGGTCGGCCAGCTGGGCGACCGAGACCTTGCCTTCGCTGCGCAGCAGGGTCGCGATCTCCTTCTGCCGGCTGACCGCGCCAAATGCCGTCATGCTTTCTCATCCGATACCAAAGGAAAGCCAGTCATTGACTATCTTGCCTCATAAACGAGCGGCGCGCGAGCGCTCCGCCTTTGTTTGCTTTCGATCGATCGTTCTTTCGAAGATATCGCTTGTCCGGACCCGGGTGGCAACGCATCGTCCGCCTGCTCCTGATGCGGAACGAGCGATGACGATTGCGGCGCCGATGTTGGCGGACATCCAGCGGCAGGCCTCGGTTCTCGGCGACCTGCTGGCGCGGCGCGGCGCGTTCGGCGAGGTGGGCGCCCGGCACCTGGCGGGGCGCCGCGTGCTGCTGTTCGGGTGCGGCGACGGCTGGTTCGCCGCGCGCGCGGTCGCGTCCGTGGCCCCCGCACTGTTCCGGCTGCCGGTCGAGGCCGCCACCAGCCTCGAGGCTGCTTCCCGCCCGTTCGCGGCGGAGGCGGAGGCGGGTGCGGCGTCGGTGGCGATCTCGATGTCGGGCAGCGTCGATCGCACGAACGATGCGGCGGCCCGGGCGACCGGCGCCGGGGTTTTCACCGTCGCTCTCTCCAACGAGGATGGAGGCGCCCTCGGCCGGATCGCCGACACGGTCGCGTCCCTGCACGTGCCCGACATCGCTCCGTTCCTGACCGGCACCACGCGCTACAGTGCCACCGTGCTGGCTCTCCTTCTCCTGCTCGACGGCGCCGACGCGCGGGGGGCGCTCCCGGAAGCGCCGCTCGCGGCCTGGGTCGGGCGCGATCTCGATCGCACGCTCGAGGCCGCCCAGGCGGCGCTGCCGCAGATCTGCGCCGAGATCGTGGCGCGCAGGCTCGACGGCGTGCGGGTGCTGGGAGGTGGTCCCGACTGGGCGAGCGCCGATTACGGCGCGGCCAAGCTGGTCAAGCTGATCCGCCAGCCGGTCTGGGGTGCCGAGATCGAGGAGTTCGCGCACAGCCAGTTCTGGTCGGCGGGCCGTGACGAGCTCGTGGTTCTGTTGGCGGGCGACGCCGGCGCCGCCCGGCTCGCGCAGAACACTGCCGAGGCGCTGACCGAGGCCGGAATGCGGACGCTGGCCATCGACGGTGCCGATCACCCGGTGGGGGCCGCGACTTGGCGGCTCACGCTGCCGCCGGTGCCGGCCTGGCTTGCCCCGCTCGCGATCCCGGCGCCGCTGCAGCTGCTCGCCTACCATCTCGCACGCGCCTGCGGAGGCGATCCGGACGCCAGCCAGGACAGCGCCGAACCAGCGCGCTTCAGGGCCGCGCAATTGCTGAGCCGCCACTGCGAGCTTGCTGCATGACCGCGCCGCCGACCCCGCTGCTCGCGCCGGGGTCGCCCCTCGATGCGCCAGCACGCGCCCTCCTCGCCGAGCTGTTCGAGGGCGAACGCCAGTTGATGGCAGCGCTGCCAACCGACGACCCGCTCGATGCGAAGCGGTTGCGCCGCGTCATGCTCACCCACGGCGAGATGTTCGCCCAGCCCGACGCGATCCGCACCACCTGGTCGCGTGAGGCGGCGGCGATCTCGGCCTGCGCAGAGGAGCTTGCAGCGCGCCGCTTCACGCGTGTGTATCTCACCGGCTGCGGCGACTCGCTCGCGGTGATGGTGGCCGCACGGCTGCTACTCGAGGACACGCTTGGTGTGCCCTGCGAACCGGTGCAGGCGCTCGATCTCGCCTACTACTACGACCGGCATGTGGGACCGGAGACGCTGGTCGTGACACTCAGTTCCAGCGGCACCACCCCGCGCACGGTGGAGGCGATGCTCGTCGCACGCACGCGTGGCGCGGTGACGCTGGCGCTCGGCAACACGCCGGGATCGGCGCTCATGACGCGATCCGATCTCGCGCTGATGGTGCATGCCGAACGCAAGGGCTGGCCCACGCAGTCGAGCACCGCGGCACTCGCCGTGCTCTGCCGGCTGGGTGTGGAGATCGGCCGGCGTCGCGGTGTGGCCGGCGCGGACGCGCTCGGCGGTGCACTTGACGATGTGCCGCGCATGATGGCGGAGATCCTGCGCCATCTGGACCGACCGGTCGCGGCGATCGCCGCGCGGGAAGCAGCGCAATCGATCTACCTGTTCGCAGGCGGCGGGCCGGCTTATGCGGCTGCCGTGTTCGGCGCCACCAAGATGAAGGAATGTTCGCCGGATCACGCGATGGCGATTCCGCTGGAGGAATTCCATCATTACAACTCGCTCAAGGCCGGCGATCCGCTCTTCGTGTTGGCACCTTGCGGCCCGTCGGTCGCGCGCGCGCGCGACACCGCCGAGGAGGGAAGACGCTGGCGCGGGCGCATCACGGCGGTCGTGACCGAGAACGAGGACGCGCTTGACGCGGCGAGCGACACGGTTCTGCGTCTGCCGCCATCGCCGGAGCCGCTCGCCGCCTTCACGTTCACCTTGCCGCTGCAACTGTTCGCCTACCACGTGGCCATGGAAAAATTCCGTCGTGCCGGCGCCGACATCCCTGGTTGAGGCGGCGCACTGCTCGCTGGTCTGCCTGGGCAATCTGTCCATCGACGACGTCGTGCAGCCCGATGGCGGCGAGTGCATGGGCGCGATCGGCGGCGATGCGCTTTATGGCGTATTGGCGGCGCGGCTGTTCCAGCCTCGCGTCGAACTCGTGGCCCCCGTCGGCGACGATCTTCCGGAAGGCGTCCGTGCCGTGATCGCGCAGGCCAACCTTTCGACGCTCGGCCTGGTGCGTCGGCCCGTGCCGACTCTGCGGAACCGGATCCGCTATCTCACGCCGGACGAGCGCATCGTGACGCTGCTGTCAAGCGAGACGGATTTCGAAACGCTGTCGCCGCGCGGCCCCGACATTCCCGAACCATTCTGGGAGGCCGCGGGCTTCATGATCCTGGCGATGACGCTCGCGGCGCAGCGGGACCTGATCGCCGCCACCCGTGCGCTGCGCGGGCGCTCCGTCGTTCTCGCCCTCGACCCGCAGGAGGAATACATCGCCGGCAACGAGACGGCGATCCTCGACATGTTGCGCGACATCGACGTGTTCATGCCGAGTCTCTGCGAGGTGCGTGCACTGCTCGGCCATGCCGATCCGGCGCGTGCAGCGCGCGAGCTCGCGGCGTACGGGCCGTCCGTCGTGGTCGTCAAGTTGGGTGCCGATGGGTGCCTGGTGCACGATGCCGTAAGCGGCGTCGATGTGCGCATGCAGGCGCACCCCGCCGTCGCGCGCGATACGACCGGCGCGGGCGACGCGTTTTGCTCGGCGTTCATGGCGAGCTTTATCGAGTTGCGGCACGATCTGAGGCGGGCCGCGGGCGCAGGTGCGGTGGCGGCCGCGATCGCCATTGGCGGCGTGGGGCCGTCCTCGCTGCTCGCGGCGAGACCGCACGAGGCGCGGGCGATGCTCGACGCCTGGCTCGGGAGAACGCGATGATCTATCGGGCGCGTGCGCGGCAGATGGGCTATGGGCGCCCCCTCGGCGTTCTGATGCTCGAGGAGAACATCCCCTGCCCACCGGGAACACCGGGGAATCCGACAACGTTCTCGTGCCCCGTGTATTACGAGATCGTCCGCGGCGTCGGCATCGCGAGCCTCAAGCGTGCGGATGGCGGGGAAAGCTCCGATGCGTTCCTCGAGGCGGCGCACCGGTTGATGGATCGCGATGTCTGCGCGATCACCGGCAATTGCGGGCTCATGATCGTTCATCAGGACGCGATCGCGCGGCATGTCCGGGTTCCGGTGTTCATGTCGAGCCTGCTGCAATTGCCGTGGATCCAGTGGACGCTTGGACCGGGCGCCGCGATCGGCGTGGTCGCGTCCACGGCGAGCAGCTTAAGCGTGGCTCATCTTGAGCTGGCGGCCCGGGGCGTGGAGTTGAACGTCGCGCTGACGTCGATGGAGGGAAAGCCGCATTTCCGCTCCGCGATCGTCGAAGAGCGCGGAGTGCTCGACGCCGATGCCGTTTGCCTCGAAGTCCGGGAGGTCGTCCGTGATCTCGTCCGCAAACGCGCGGATGTCGCAGCGATCCTCTTCGAGTGTGCGGACCTGCCGCCCTACGCGGCCAAAGTGCAGGAGGAGATCGGGCTCCCGGTCTTCGATATCACGACGCTGGCAGAGTATGTGATGTCCGGCCTGCGACGCGAGCGGTTCCGCGGCGTCTACTAGCAGGCTCGTCTGCCGAGACGCAGGATTGTTCTTTCGCTTTCGTCAGCTGTGAAATAGAAGCCGGCGGCGTGACGGACCACGTCATCCGAAAGCCTCCGCAAGCGATATCGTCACATCGGGAGCTGCCGCTCGTCACGTCTGCGAAATTTATCTGACGTCGAAATAGGCATGAAGTGCCGAGTTGCCGATGGAAAACAGCAGGTTCGCCGTTAATCTGGACGGCCTGCCGCCGTCATGCGCAAACGGTGGGCAGTCCGGCCATGGCTTTCGAAAGCCTTCTGTTGTTCAGCAACAGAAAGTCCGTTCTACTCGCATCGCTCATGTGAGCCCAACGGGCCGAGGGTCCGCGCTTGAGGGATTGCAGACGATGCGCAGCGGCGGATTGACATATCGGACCACGATCTTCGGGCTGATCGGAGCTGCCGTATCGCTGGGCTGCGGAGGTGCCGAGGCCCAAGGCTCGTCATCGGCCGTGACGGGCGATGGCGCGTCGATTGCCGGCGCCCCGGCGCTACAGACCCGCACGCCGCCCGCGAGAACCTCTGCGAAGTCCGGGCGGCTCGACGAACAGCCTCAACAGATCCAGGAGATCGTTGTCACCGCAACCCGCCGCCGCGAGAACGCGCGCAAGGTTCCGGTGAGCATCGGCGTCATCAGCGGCAGTGAGATCGCCTCGCACCACATCGAAGACTACGAGGACGTCACTCGCATTCTCCCGGGCGTGTCCTTCGCGGCACATAACGGGCCCGGACAGGACAACATCTCCATTCGTGGCGTGAGCTCGACGGTCGGCAACCCGACGGTCGGCATCTATCTCGACGACGTGCCGATCATCACCCAGAACGGCTACGAGGGCATGGCGCAGCCGCGTTTCCTCGATCTCGACCGGCTCGAGGTGCTACGCGGACCGCAGGGCACGCTGTATGGGGCGAGCTCGGAAGGCGGCACGATCCGCTTCATCACCAACCAGCCGGATCTCGAGCATTTCTCGGGATCGGTCTCGTCCGACGTGTCGGGGACGGTGCATGCGGGCGCCAACACCGACCAGCAGATCGTGGTCAACTTGCCGGTCATCAAGGACGTGCTCGGCGTTCGCGTCGCCGGCGAGCTTCTCGACGACAGCGGTTGGATCGACAGCAAATCCCTGGCGGGTGCGAGCTTGAAGAACGGCACGAACTACGACCGGACCGGCGACGTCCACATCACCGTGAAATGGCTGCCGACGCCCACGCTGACGGTCACGCCGTCCTACTACTACCAAAACCTCTTCACCGGCGACTCGCCCAACTTCTTCGAGAATCTTGGCCTGTACAACCAGGACAAGGAGGTTCGCGAGCGGATCAGCGACCTGATGCAGATCTCGAGCCTGACGCTCCGCCAGCAACTGCCGTTCGGCGATCTCACCTCGGTCACCAGCTACTACACGCGCGACATCAACCGCTACGCAGATGGAACCTATTTCAACAGCACCGCCATCGCCCAGTTCTTCCTCGATCCAGCCTACCCGGCCCAGCAGCCGCAGAACGACTCCACCCTGGCGAATGTCGCCTCCCCGGTGCTGTTCACGGACCGCTTCAAGACCTGGACCCAGGAGGTGCGGCTCGCCTCCAATCAGAACCAGCGTCTGCGCTGGCAGCTCGGCTTCTTCTATTCGGACCAGATCTGGTCGCACGACGACTATGAAACGGCACCCGGCTTCAGCAACAACTTCCAGCAGATTTACGGGTTCGACATCAACCAGTCCGTGTTGGGTGTGCCCGGTGTCGCCAACGAGTTCCCCAACGACCTCGTCTGGATGGTCTATGACCACAATGAGATCACGCAGTATGCCGGCTTCGGCCAGGTCGACTTCAATATCACCCCTCGCCTCCGGGTGAGCGCAGGAGACCGATATGTCGCCGCGCGCGAGACGTTCAGCGAGGTCGGCGGCGGCTTCTTCGACCTCGGCGGCGCCGGCACGATGGGAACACCCTACAAGCAATCGGCGACATTCGAGGCTCCCACACCGAAATTCTCGGTCACCTACGATCTCACCGACCTCAGCACGCTCTACGCGACGATCGCCAAAGGTTTCCGGCTCGGGGGTGCGACGACGCCGAACACGAACGTGTCCTGCGTCGAGGGACTTAACCAGCTCGGCTTCAACAACGCTCCCTCGACCTATGGTTCCGATCAACTCTGGAGCTACGAAGCGGGCCTGAAGGCGCTGATGCTCAATCGGACGCTGTCGGTGAACGTAGCCGGGTATTACATCGATTGGTCACGCATCCAGCAGACCATTACCATCCCGATCTGCGGCGGCGCCTTCAACTACAATGTCGGCGATGCTGAGGCCTATGGCGGAGAGCTCGAGTCACGCTACCGGCCGCCCGGCGTGCCCGGCCTCACCCTCGGCCTGAATGCGGGCGGCGAGCACGCGACGATCACCAGCACCACGAACGCGCAGACCGCGGCGGTCGGTGAGAACGTGCTCTTCGTCCCGCAATGGAGCGCAGCGGCGATCCTCGACTACACCCACGATATCACGCCCCGGGTGCTCGGCTTCCTCCGTGCCGACTACGACTGGACGGGCCCCTCGAATGGTAGCTTCCAGCAGACCGACCCGAACTTTCAGGATCCGGCGTACAGCGTCCTGAACATGAGCATCGGCGCCGAATTGCGGGGCGGCTGGACGGCGTCGCTCTACGCCCGCAACCTGCTGGACAACAAAATCATCATCCAGCGTCCGGTCATCAACTCGGTGACCGAGGCCTACACGCTCAGGCCGCTGACGATCGGTTTGAATGTCACGAAGAAGTTCTGACGGTGAAGGCGGGGCGCGTGGCGACGACAGGGATTGAGCGCCACTCGATCGACGTCGTGCCGGCGGCCGAGCGACACGGGCGCGTGACGGCGCAGATCCCGTTCTGGTTTCTCGGCAATTTCCAGTTCTTCACGGTGGCGATCGGCTTCATCGGGCCGTCGATGGGGCTCTCCGTCGCCTGGTCTGCGCTGGCGGGCACTCTCGGCGTCCTGTTCGGCACCATCTTCATGGCGCTGCATGCGAGCCAAGGACCGCGTCTTGGGTTGCCACAAATGGTCCAGAGCCGCGCCCAGTTCGGCTATCGCGGCGTTCTCGTTCCGCTCTTCGGCACGCTGGTGACGTTCGTCGGCTACAACGTGGTGCAAACCAAGCTGGTCGTGGACGGACTCGCAACGCTGGTGGCCTGGCCCCGGCTGCCGACCGGAGCCGCAATCGGCCTCCTCTCCTTCGCGCTCGCGACCTGGGGTTATGACTGGCTCCATCGAGCCTTCCGGCTGATGTTCGTCGTGGGCGTCCTCGTTGTCGGGACCCTGAGCGCTGCCGCCTGCCTCGGCCTTGACACGACGCCCCTGCCCGCACCGACGTCGCATCTTGGCTGGAGTGCCGCCGGTTTCGCGGCCCAGCTCACAGCCGCTGCGAGCTACAATCTGAGCCTTGCGCCGCAGGTGTCGGATTACACCCGCTATCTTCCCGCGGACACCAGCGCGCGCCGCGTGTTCGCCGCCGTGTTCGCGGGTGCCGCGGGGTCGGCGATATGGCTGATCGTGCTCGGTGCCTGGATCGCTGGTCATCTGGGTGCCACCGACGCGTTGGTCGGCCTGCGGGACGCCGGCCGCGGCGTCATGCCCGGTCTCGCGCAGGCCCTCGTCATCGACAGCGTCGTCACGATTGCAGTCGTGATGGGGATGGGTGCCTATTCAGGCGCGCTCACGCTCGTCACCGCCGAAAACAGCCTTCTCGACGTGCCGGCCACCGCGTCGCGACGGGTGTTCTGGACCGCGATCGTCGCTGTCATGAGTACGGTCATCGCTTTGCTGCTGCCGGGGAGTGCCGTCGCCGCGGTCAATGCCGCGCTCACGATCATGCTCTATCTTCTCGTCCCTTGGACGGCGGTGAATCTCGTCGATTTTTTTATCATCCGGCGGGGCAGATACAGCATCCCTGACCTGTTTGACGCGCACGGAGCCTATGGTGTGTGGAACCTGCGCGGTCTTGCCGCCTATGCGGCAGGATTGGCCGCCAGCGTCCCTTTCATGATGGTAAGCCCGATCTTCAGCGGGCCTGTCGCACGTCGACTTGGCGGGATCGACGTGGCCTGGCTCGTCGGGCTCGTGGTGGCATCCGTGTGCTATCTGGCGTCGCCACGGCTCGATCGTGGTTGCCGCGAGAGACCGAGCGGAGGCTGACGAGGGAATGTGCAGTGCTCCGCATCCCTGGTGGTCGGAGGTGATGGCCGATGCCGCACGAGGCAGCGAGTCAGAGGTGAAGATCGAGTGCCTTCCGCGGTCTTCGAGCTCGCCATCGGGCCTCAATGCTGCTTGGCATCGAGGCCACCGCTGGATCCGCGCCCGCTATGTGGTAATGATCGAGGCGGCAAAATTCGCTGGCCCGACAGAACTGTCGCAGCCGTGACCGGCGCTCGAGTTGGCGGGCGTGGTCGCCACCTATGCTCAACCCAGCGATGGGGCGCCTCGGCGATGGGCCCGTGATGATCTACAAGACGACGAATGACGGCAGGCGGCCACGGACGCAGAGACGATCTTCTCGCGCGCCATGATGTGCAGGATTGAACTGAAGAGCATGCGCGGCCGCGAGGGCGTGAGGATCGACAAAGCCCAGCGCGTCGACCCAGTAGAAGTGCCTGGAACCCGAAGATGACTCCGGCTCCCCTGTCGATGATCGGCTAAAGAGCAAAACAAAACTCCTGCTCCAACGCCCAACGGAGCGCTGGAAAGGCTCGTTCAATGCGTCTAGTAGACGCTGCCAATAGTCTCGCTAAGACCCTCGCCCGGGGAAATTAGTCA